>NZ_JAMYMZ010000008.1:0-228667 GCF_040318825.1 Mesorhizobium sp. M1006 | reverse complement strand
CCATCATCGACTCAATCTCCTCTTACGACGAAGATTGAATCAGTGCTTCAGGACTGCTGCAACCCGGACTTTTTCAACACTATCGACCCTGCTAAGACGTTCGTTCGTGTCTCTGGCGAGCTCTGATGCGGACGATAGACGTGTTTTCAGGGATAGCGGCTGAGCGCCATTGCTTCGACACGTTTTATCCAGGCGTCTTTGCAGTCGGAATAGGCGTGGCTGTCTTCGGGATGCAGCGCAGCACATCGCCGCTTCTCTCGCTCATACTCCTCTGCAATGCTAGGCGAACTGCGCAGAAGGTCGCGAAAGGCAAGATGTCTGCGGATGGCGGGGTCGCCGTCCACGAAGCAGTGAATTTGAACGACCCGCTCGCCCGTTACCTAATCGTGTAGGGTGCAATAGCGTCGTCCTTCCATGCCGTAGGCGCCATGCCATTCATAGCCAAGGGCTTCAATGGCTGCCTGTTCGGCATCCAGCGCCGCCAGATTCGAAACAACGGGCATCAGGTCAAGGACAGGCTTGGCGGCAATGCCGGGGATGGAGGTTGAGCCGATGTGGTGGACCTGAAGGATCGAAGCCGCCTGCTGTTGCAGCCGATCTGCTTCGCTGGCAGCACGGGTGGCCCAGCTCGCATTATGGGGTGCCAGGCGAACGGGGATCGGTGGGGGCAAACTCCGACTCCTCATGAATTGCGGACAGGTCTGCAAACGTCCGGTCCATTCAATATCTGCCAGAAAGCGGACCGCCTGCAAACCACCTTAGCAGACATTCAACTGGCGGCGGCGCAGCTCGCCGCCCGTTGTTCGAGATTTCAATGGCAGGCCGCACTGGCCGGCGGTGCAAAGCCATAAGCTCGCGCTTGCGACATATCACCCCTCGAAAAGGCTCGGCTGCATGCTAAGAGACTCAAAACCCCAAACGGACTGAACTGAGGAGGCGGCCGTCATGACAAGCGAAAGCAAAAAGGCGGCGCGATCCGACCTCGACGAAGCAGCGCTCTACTTCCACAAGCACCCCCGTCCCGGAAAACTTGAAATCCAGGCGACGAAACCGCTGGGCAACCAGCGCGACCTGGCGCTTGCCTATTCGCCGGGTGTCGCCGCCCCCTGCCTTGAAATCCGCGACGATCCGGCAACCGCTGCCGACTATACAGCCCGCGCCAATCTTGTTGGCGTCGTCACTAACGGTTCGGCGGTGCTCGGCCTCGGCAATATCGGTCCGCTCGCCTCCAAGCCGGTGATGGAGGGCAAGGCGGTGCTGTTCAAGAAGTTCGCCGGCATCGATGTCTTCGACATCGAGATCGACGCACCGGGCATCGAGCGCATGGTCGAGACGATCTCGGCGCTGGAACCAACCTTCGGCGGCATCAACCTGGAAGACATCAAGGCGCCCGAATGCTTCGAGGTCGAGGAGCAGCTGAAAGCCCGCATGGGCATACCGGTCTTCCATGATGACCAGCACGGCACCGCCATCATCGTCGCCGCCGCTGTGCTCAATGGGCTGGAATTCGCCGGCAAGTCCATCTCGGACATCAAGATCGTCACGTCGGGCGCTGGTGCTGCGGCGCTCGCCTGCCTCAACCTTCTGGTCTCGCTCGGCGCGCGGGTTGAAAACATCTGGGTCACCGACCGGTTCGGGGTCGCCCATAAGGGCCGCGTCGAGGAGATGGACCGCTGGAAAGACCCCTATGTGAAGGATACCGGGGCGCGCGCGCTGGCTGACGTTCTGCCCGGCGCCGACGTGTTTCTCGGCCTGTCTGCCGCCGGCGTACTGAAACCGGAACTGCTCCACCACATGGCGCCCAAGCCGCTGATCCTGGCGCTGGCCAACCCCAATCCCGAGATCATGCCGGAAGCGGCAAGGGCGGCGCGACCCGATGCGATGATCTGCACCGGCCGCTCCGATTTCCCCAATCAAGTCAACAACGTACTCTGTTTTCCTTACATCTTCCGTGGCGCGCTGGATTGCGGCGCAAGGGCCATCAACGAAGAGATGAAAATGGCCGCCGTTCGGGCCATCGCGGCGCTTGCCCGCGAAGAGCCGTCCGACGTTGCCGCGCGTGCCTATTCCGGCGAGACGCCGATCTTCGGCCCGGAGTTCCTGATCCCCTCGCCTTTCGATCCGCGGCTGATCCTGCGCATTGCCCCTGCCGTCGCCAAGGCAGCTTGCGAGACCGGCGTCGCGACCCGGCCGATCACCGATTTCGCCGCCTATATCGACAAGCTGAACCGCTTCGTCTTCCGCTCCGGCCTGGTCATGAAGCCCGTGTTCTCGATGGCCAAGACGTCGAGCGCCAAGCGCGTCATCTATGCCGACGGCGAGGACGAGCGCGTGCTTCGCGCCGCGCAGGTCGTGCTCGAGGAAGGCATTGCCGAACCGATCCTGATCGGCCGCCCGCACGTCATCGACGTGCGGTTGAAACGCTATGGGCTGCGCATCAAGCCGGGCGTCGATTTCGGCCTGATCAACCCGGAAGACGATCCGCGTTACCGCCACTACGTCGACCTTTTGATCGAGCTTGCCGGCCGCCGTGGGGTGACTACGGAAGCGGCACGCACCATGGTGCGCACCGACAATACGGTGATCGCCGCCCTTGCCCTGAAGCGCGGCGACGCCGACGCCATGGTCTGCGGCCTTGAGGGCCGTTTCGAGCGCCATTTGCGCAACGTCACGCTGATCATCGGGCCACGCGCCGGCATTAGGGATCGCGACCTGTCGACGCTTTCCATGCTGATTTCGCAGCGCGGCATCATCTTCCTCACCGATACCCATGTCTCCGTCGATCCGACCGCCGAGGAGATTGCGGAGATGACCGTTCTGGCGGCCGAGGAGATTCAGCGTTTTGGCATCGAGCCCAAGGCAGCCCTGCTTTCGCATTCGGATTTCGGCTCCCGCGATTCGCCAAGCGCCATGAAGATGCGGCAGGCGGCGGCGATCCTGGCGCGCATCGCGCCCGACCTGCAATGCGACGGCGAGATGCATGCCGACTCGGCATTGTCGGAGCAGCTGCGCCAACGCGTCTATCCGCATTCGCGGCTGAAAGGCGAAGCCAATCTGCTGGTGTTCCCCAATCTCGATTCGGCGAACATCACACTGACGGCGCTGCGCACAATGATGGAGGCGCTGCATGTCGGCCCGATCCTGCTCGGCACCGACAGCCCGGCGCACATATTGACGCCGTCGGTGACGTCGCGCGGCGTCGTCAACATGACGGCACTGGCAGTGGTCGAAGCCGCGCACAAGGCGCAAGCCATCGTCGATCTGGGGTAGCCGCGGGCTTTCTCAGATTGGCCTGAACCGGAAATGCCCTGTCTGCCTGAAGGCAAACAAAGTGTCCTCTTCCCTGGCGCCGCCGCCGATATTGTGAATAACCAGCCTTCTTGTCGGTACCAAAGTGGAGCGATTGGACGACACGATGGCAATATGCGACAGATTGCCGGGCAGCATCTGGGCGACGAGATCCCCTGGCCGATAGTCGGCGGGGTCTTGGCTGACGGGCAAGGCAGCACCGCGCCGCTCGAAATAGGCCGCAAGATTGGGCACACGGCGGTGGTCGATGTTGCGGTCCGGCGCTTTCAGGCCCCAAGCCTTCGGATAGGCGGCAAAATTGGCCCGCATATCCTCATGTACCAATCTTTGCAGATCGACATCGAAGGCGCGGCGATAGGCACGGATCACGACATCCGTGCAAACACCCCGCTCGGGCCCAACGTCCCCGCCCGGATAGGCCAGGCGTGTATAGGTCGGATCGTAGAGTGTGGTGACGCCGATCTGCTCACGGGCAGCTTCGACCAATCTGGTACCCCAATCCGGCGCGATGGGCTTTTGCTGCGCCATGGCATCCGGCATCGCCAGGCACAAAAGACCAAACTGCAGCGCGGCTCGACGGGTAATCGCGGTCATGCCAAGCCTCCGGGCATTGCTGAATCCAGGCATTCTTCTGGGCGAATACGCCTTTTTCGTGCAGCGCCAGGACGTCGCGGTTCTGGCTCTGTCCGAATACGCAGTGTGGCGTGGTCGAAATGACAGCACCGGTCGTGATCGAAGCCGCGCACAAGGCGCAAGCCATCCGATTTGGGCTGAAGCCGGAATCGGCGGCATGCTAAACAAACGATTAACCGCAAGCGCGGTAGCTTTCTGAACAACAGGCAGGCGGAGTCGGAGGGATGACGGGCGCACGTTGGAAGCTGACGCGTACCGCCGCGCTGCTCGGCGCCGTGGTGCTGTGCGGCATTGCCGCCACTCAGGCACAGGCCGCTTCCCGCCTCTGCCGCCAGCTTGAAGCCGATCTTGCCGCCGCTTCTCGTGGTGGCGGCGGCAAACCGGCATTGCTCAGGAAATATGACGACGCAATCGTCCGGCAGCGCCAGCAGATTTCAAAGGCCGTCAGGCAGGCCAGCAGCGCCGGCTGCGGCTTTTCGCTGTCTCGCCGCAACGCCAACGCATGCGCAGCACTCGACGCCACCATCGATCGCATGGCAGCCAATCTCGACGCCCTGCAGGCCAAGCGCGGCGACCTTGCCGGCGGTGGTTCGCGACGTGATCGTGCGCGCATATTGACGTTGCTTGACGCCAATGGCTGCCGCGATGATGCGGCGGCGCCGACGCCCGCGCCGGTCCGCGAAGCCAACCGTGAAAACGGCAAGCGAAACCTGCTCGACCAGCTTTTGGGCAGTCAGCCCGAAGAGGCCGACCAGGCTGAAGAACTGAGCCAGCCGGGCAACATCCGCACCGTGCTCAACAGCGCCGACATGGGCCAGCCCCAAGGCGAATTCCGCACCATGTGTGTGCGGACCTGCGACGGCTATTTCTTCCCGATGTCGAATGCTGCCTCGCTGGGCGATTTCGAGCGCGATCAGAAGAATTGCGAATCGAGCTGCCCCGGCACCGAGATGCAGGTTTTCTACACGCGCGGCGTGAACAGCGATTCGGCGTCGATGACGTCTTCGGTGACGGGCAGGCCTTATATCGAACTGCCGACGGCCTACCTCTACAAGCAATCCGACATGCCGCGGCCGCCGACCTGCGGCTGCAACGCCGCGCAGAATTTCGAGATCATCGCCGGCAACCCGCCAACCCGGGAACAATCCGAGGCGAATGTAGAGAGTACCCCGTTCATTCCGCTGCCGGTTGCCAGGCCTGATCCGGGCGCCGACCCGGAGTTCTTGGCCAATGCGCAAGACGGCCTCGACCGTGGGGCGATCAGACGCCTTGCTGTCAAACCTGTGCCCTCGCCGACATCGCTGCCGCCGCCGGAGCAGCGCAAGGTCAGGGTCGTCGGGCCAACGTTCCTTCCCGACCCAGCAGCGGCAACAGATCTGCAAGCTCCGGACCCGAAGGCTGTCCCGTAAGCGCCAGCCTGAGCGGCATGAACAGCGCCTTGCCCTTACGGCCGCTCGCCGCTCGGATCTTGCCCGTCCAGTCCTTCCAGACGGTGCCGTTCCAAGGCTCTTCCGGCAGCAACTCGAATGCCTGGCGAAGAAAGTCGCGGTCCTCGTCGGAAAACTCCGCCGGCTCCTCTGGACCGTCTCGAAGCGTACGCCACCAGATCGCCGCATCGGCCAGCCTGTCGAGATTGCCGCGCACGGCCAGCCAGAAAGACTCGGCCTGTTCGCCGGAGATGCCGAGCACGATCAGCCGGTCGCGCGCCTCGGAAAACGGCATGTGATGCAGCAGCGTGCGGTTGAGCACGAAGAGTTCGTCCGGGTCGAATTTGGCGGCGGATTTCGATGTTGCAGCCGGATCGAAGCGCTCGACTAGCTCGGCCATCGTTGGCACCGCCACGACGTTTTCCGAGGTGCCGACGAGCACCGCCAGCGAAGCGATCGCCATCGGCTCGATGCCGCTCTCACGCAGGCTCTGGATGGACAGCGCGCCGGTGCGCTTCGAAAGTCCCTCGCCTGATGCCGTTGTCAGGAGATTGTGGTGGCCGAACACCGGCGGCTCCGCGCCAAGTGCTCGGAACAGGGCTATCTGGACGCCGGTATTGGTGACGTGGTCGTCGCCGCGAATGACATGGCTGACGCCCATGTCGATGTCGTCGACAACCGAAGGCAATGTGTAGAGGTAGGTGCCGTCCTCACGCCGCAGAACCGGGTCTGAAAGCGAGGCGAGGTCGACGGTCTCTTCGCCGCGCACCAGGTCGTTCCAGTGGATTTCGGTGCGCTCCGGCTGTAGCGGATCGCTGCTGAAGTTGGGCAGCAGAAAGCGCCAGTGCGGCCGCCGGCCATCGGCCTCATATTCCGCCACCTGCTCGGGTGCCAGCGTCAGCGCCTCGCGGCCATAGACTGGCGGCAGGCCACGCGTGCGGCGCACCTTGCGCCTCAGGTCGAGCTCTTCAGGCGTCTCATAGCAAGCATAGACGAGGCGCGCCTCCTTCAGCCTCTCCAGTGCGGCATCGTAGATTTCGACCCGCCGCGACTGGTACTCCGTGGCATCGGGGAAGATGCCCAGCCAATGCAGGTCATATAGGATAGCGTCGGAAAACTCCTGCGTCGAACGGGCGACGTCGGTGTCGTCGAAGCGCTGGATGAAGCGGCCTTTGTTCTTGATGGCGAACAGCCAATTGAACAAAGCGGTGCGCGCATTGCCGATATGGATGCGGCCGGTCGGTGACGGGGCGAAACGGACGGTAACTGTCATGAGCGGGCGTACCGGATGGTTTTGCTGTTGACAAGACGCGCCCCCGCGCTCGGCGGCAGACATAGAACATGACAAAGGCGAAGAAAAGACTGCAGCGCCGCACGTCTATCAAGACGCGCGGCACCGCAACCGTCAGATCACCAGGCCTTTGGTCAGTTCAAGCGCCTGGCGTTCGAACAGCCGGCGGTAGATGCCGCCTTGCAGCCGGATCAGTTGGTCATGCGAGCCCTCTTCGACGATGCGGCCGCGATCGAACACCAAAAGCCTGTCCAGCGCCCGCACCGTCGACAGCCGGTGGGCAATGACCAGCGTCGTGCGGCCGACCATCAACCGCTCCATCGCCTGCTGGATCAGCACCTCCGATTCCGAATCGAGGCTCGACGTTGCCTCATCCAGGATGAGAATGCGCGCATCGGCAAGAAAGGCGCGTGCGATTGCAACGCGCTGACGCTCACCACCCGATAGCTTTACGCCACGCTCGCCGACCAGCGTGCCATAGCCTTTCGGCAAATTGGCAATGAAGTCATGCGCGCTGGCCAATCGCGCCGCGTGCTCGATCTCGGCCTGCGTGGCGGCCGGCCGAGCATAGGCGATGTTTTCGGCCAGCGACCGGTGAAACAGGATCGGCTCCTGCTGGACGATTGCGATCTGTGCGCGCAGCGACGCCTGCGCCACATTCGCAATATCCTGGCCGTCGATCAGGATATTGCCCGCAGTCACGTCGTAGAGGCGCTGGATCAGCTTGACGAATGTCGTCTTGCCGGAGCCCGAATGGCCAACCAGCCCAACCCGTTCGCCCGGCGCGATGTCCACCGAAAAATCGCGATAGAGCGGCAGGCGGTGGCTGCCATAGTGGAACGTGACATTGTCGAAGGTGATACGGCCATCGGTGATCCGGATCGGTTTGGCTCCGGGCCGATCCTCGATGCCGAGTGGTTCGGACTGGAAGTCGACCAGTTCCTCCATGTCGTTGATCGAGCGCTGCAGATTGCGGATATGTGTGCCGATGTCGCGCAGATAGCCTTGCAGCACGAAGAATGAGGTCAGCACGAAGGCGACATCGCCGGCGCTCGCCTGCCCCCACGACCACAACAGCAGGGAGAACCCGATGACCGCTGCCCTCAAAAGCAGCAGCATCGTCCCTTGCGTGGTGCCGTTGACGGTGCCGCGCATCCAGGTGCGGCGCGTGCGACCGCGCCATTTGGCGACGACCTCGGCGAGCCGCGTCTCCTCGCGTTCCTCGGCGCCAAAACCCTTGACCACGGCGTTGCAGCTTACCGCGTCGGCCAGCGAGCCGCCGAGCCGTGTATCCCACGCATTGGCAAGCCTTGCCGCGGGCGCGACATAGCCAAGCGACAGCATCGTCGTCACCGCGATGAACAGAACCGAACCGGTGGCGACGACAGCACCCATCAGCGGCCAGAACCAGCCAAGCAGCAGCGTCGAGCCGACGAGCATGACGACCGATGGCAGCAGCGCGATCAGGATCGTGTCGTTGAGCAGGTCGAGCGCCCACATGCCGCGCGTTATCTTGCGCACCGTCGATCCGGCGAAGCTGTTGGCGTGCCAGTCGGTGGAGAAGCGCTGGACGCGGTGGAAGGCGTCGGCGGCGATATCCGCCATCATCTTCAACGTCAGCTCGACAATGGCCATGAAGGCGAGATTGCGCAGCACGACACCGGTGAGCGCCAGGGCCACCAGCATCGAAAAGGCCGCTGTCGCCGCGTTCCACGCAACATCGTCGGCCGCAGCACTGCTGGCGACGGCATCCACCAGCCGGCCGGAATAGAGCGGCGTCAGCACGTCGGCCAAGGTCGACAGCAGGAATGTGCCCATAATGCCGGCAAGCCGCCACGGCTGACACCGCCAATGGCTGAGCGTGAAGCCAAGAACGCTGCGAAAGGCGCCCGCGCGCAAATCTATTCGAAAACGAGTCATGATGTCATTCGGGCGCAAACGAGCCCGATCCCACGAAAGTAGAAATTGAAAAACCGCGTCGGCGCCGTTTGGCGCCCGGAGATGCGGAGGTTTGGCGTATTTGGCGGCCCTGTAGAGGGGCGGCGACCGGCAGCGGCGAAATACCTGCCTCGGTTCAGCCTTGCCGCGAGGCTATCTCGCGGCGCACTGACCAAGACCTAGGCTTCGCAGCCTCGCATAACGATGTCAAATCCTGGCATTCGGTTCCTCCTGAAGGGGAATCGCGGAGAGGTGTTTATAGAGACGCCTCAACGCCGCGCCAAGTCAGTAGATAGCCAAAAGCGCATCTGGTCCAAGCAGTGAGACGATTTTGCAACAATCGCGGGTTGTGCGCTGCCTCTGTTCAGGTTGCCGGGATACGGTCGAGGCGCATATAGCGGCCGTCGGTGGAAGGCCTGAAGCCGAGCTTCTCGTACATGGAGTGTGCGTCGTTGGTCGACAGGCTCCAATGCGTGACAGTCTTGCAATCCGGATGACCGATAAGCGTCTGGACAAGCCGGGTTCCGATGCCTTGCCGGCGATACCCGGGCCAGACAATGATGTCGGCGAGATAGGCAAATACCGTACGGTCGGTGATCGCCCGGCCGAAGCCGACCTGATTGCCGCGGACATAGGCGCCGACGCACAGTGAGTTGGCAAAGGCGCGGCGGTGCAATTCGTCGCTGCGGCCGCTGCCCAATAGCTCTCCTTCAAAATGTCGGATGTCGCCCGGAAGTCGATTCGCGACAGGTCGAAGCTGATCTCAAAGTTGGCCATGGCTAAACCGTTATGCAGCCAATCGCCTACCCGCCATCCCTGAACCGGTTGGTGATGGGATAACGGCGATCGCGGCCAAAGTTCTTCCTGGTGATCTTCACGCCAGGCGCCGCCTGCCGGCGCTTGTATTCGGCGACGTAAAGCAGGTGCTCGACACGCGCCACCGTCGCCCGGTCATGGCCGCGCGCAACGATCTCGTCGACGCCCATCTCGTTCTCGACCAGACACTCCAATATGTCATCGAGCACTGGATAGGGCGGCAGCGAATCCTGGTCGGTCTGGTTCTCTCGCAGTTCGGCCGAGGGCGCCTTGTCGATGATGTTGGCCGGGATCACCTCGCCGGACGGACCGAGCGCACCCGGCGGCACATGCGCGTTGCGCCAGCGCGACAACGCATAGACCTGCATCTTATAAAGATCCTTGATCGGGTTGAAGCCGCCATTCATGTCGCCATAGAGCGTGGCGTAGCCTACCGACATCTCGCTCTTGTTGCCGGTGGTAACGACCATCGAGCCGAACTTGTTGGAAATCGCCATCAGGATGGTGCCGCGGGCCCGGCTCTGCAGGTTTTCCTCGGTGATGCCTTCCTTGGTGCCCTCGAAAAGCTGTGTCAACGTGTGCAGGAAACCCTCGACTGGCTCGAAGATCGGCACGATGTCGTAGCGGCAGCCGAGCGCGCGGGCGCAGTCCTCGGCATCCTTGAGCGAGTCCTTCGAAGTGTAGCGGTAAGGCATCATCACGGCGCGCAGCCGTTCCTCGCCGAGCGCATCGACGGCAAGTGCCGCGCAGATCGCCGAATCGATGCCGCCGGAGAGGCCGAGCACGACATTCTTGAAGCCGTTCTTGTTGACGTAATCGCGCAGGCCCAACATGCAGGCGCGATAGTCGGCCTCCTCCTTTTCCGGGATTTTCGACATCGGTCCGTCAGAGCAGACCCAGATGTCATTCTTTCGCTTCCAGGTGGTGACGTTGACCGTCTCCTCGAACTGGCTCATCTGGAAGGCCAGCGTCTTGTCAGAACCTATGGCAAACGATGCGCCATCGAAAACCAGCTCGTCCTGGCCGCCAAGCTGGTTGGCATAGATAATCGGCAGTCCGCATTCGATGACCTGACGGATGACGATCTGGTGGCGGACGTCGACCTTGCCGCGGTAATAGGGCGAGCCGTTCGGGACCAGCAGGATTTCCGCGCCGCTTTCGGCCAGCGTCTCGCAGACGGCAACCTCGCCCCAGATATCTTCGCAGATCGGCACTCCCACGCGCACGCCGCGGAAATTGACCGGCCCCTGGATCTCGGGGCCGGCCTGGAAGACGCGCTTCTCGTCGAACTCACCGTAATTCGGCAGATCGAGCTTGTAGCGTTCGGCAAGGATCTTGCCGCCATCGGCAAAGATGATCGAATTGTGCGTGCCGGTCTTGCGCTTCAACGGCGTGCCGATGACGAAACCCGGGCCGCCGTCGGCGGTATCGCCGGCGAAATCCTCCGCCGCCCGCTCGCAGGCCTTCAGGAAGGCGGGCTTCAGCACCAGATCCTCAGGCGGATAGCCGGCAAGGAAAAGCTCGGTAAACAGCACGAGGTCGGCGCCTTGGCGGGCGGCATCCGCCCTCGCCTCGCGTGCCTTGGCAAGATTGCCGGCGACGTCGCCGACCGTCGGATTGAGCTGGGCGACGGCGATGCGCAATATGTCTGGAGCGGTCTTGTCTGTCATGCCCGTGGGTTTAGCGCGGCAAAATTCGTCGAGCAATGGCGTTCGTTTGGACCAAACAGTCGATCCTATTCGCCCATATATTCGCGCAAGGCTTCCGGCGGATGGTTCTCGCCGATCGACATTGCCAGAATGCGCGAAATGTGCCGGCGCGGCAGCCCGGTTTCCGCCGCCCAGGCGTTTATCTGCACTTGGATCTTGTCCAGGTCCTTCTTCGACGTCGGGCTCTGCGCGAGGTCGAGCCCAGCGTCGCGCAGCGCTGCCGCCATGTCGGCCGAGACGATGAAGGCGTCCCACTCCAGCCAGCGCAGAAAATACTGGCCGGTATTGCCGCCGAGCCGGCTGCCATGCTTGCCGAGATAGGCCATCAATCCGACCTGGTCATCCGCCGGCCAATTGGCCAGGAACTTGCCGAAGCTGCCATGCTCCTTCGACACGCGCTCGACGAAGGCTGCGTTGTCGCGTACGGATTTGATCTTCTGCGGATTGCGGACGATGCGCTTGTCGAATGTGAGATCGTGCCAGAAATCGTCAGGCTGGAACAGCAGCCGCTTCGGCTCGAAGCCAAGAAATGCTTCCTCGAAACCCGGCCATTTCTGCTCGATGACGCGCCAGACAAAGCCGGCGGCAAAAACCCGCTCGGCCATGGTCGACAGGATCCGGTCGTCCGTAATCTTTGCCACCGCGGCATTGTCGGGCATAGGACCCAGCAGCGACGTCAGCGCTGCCTCACCGCCTTTGCGCTTCGCTGCACGGGCGCGAATTTTCTGAAAATCCACCATTGTTTCCTGACCCCATCGCGTCAATCTACCACTTCCCGTAGGAACCGGCAGCGTCTACCTCATCGCGGACGACGGAGGCGACGATGAACAAAACGATCGAGGACCTGGCAAGCCGCTGGCTGAAGCGAAAGCCGGACGGCCTCAGCGCGCTCGAAAGCCGGGTACTGCAATCTACGCTCGAGCGCACCACGATCTCCAAGGACACCAACAAGGCCGTCGCCTTTCACCAGACGTTTGGAGATCGCCTGGCCGACACCATCGCCCGGATCGGCGGCTCTTGGTCCTTCATCCTGGCATTCATTGGCTTCCTGATCCTGTGGACGGCAGGCAATGTCTGGCTCTTGTCGCGCGCCGCCTTCGATCCCTATCCCTTCATCTTCCTCAATCTCGTGCTTTCCATGGTTGCCGCCCTGCAGGCGCCAGTGATCATGATGGCGCAAAACCGCCAGACGGAGCGCGATCGAATCGACGCCGCCCACGACTATGAGGTTAATCTCAAGGCCGAGATCGAGATCATGGCGTTACACGAAAAGCTCGACGAACTGCGCCACAGCCAGATCATCGGCATGCGAGACGAGATCGCCCGGCTGGCCGAGCAGGTGAAGCGCATCGACGACATTCTGTCGAAGCAGCGAACGTCTTCATGACGGAAGTCATCCATCGTCTCATTGAGCAATATGGATTGGTCGCGGTTTTTCTGGGCTGCGTCGCAGAGGGCGAAAGCGCCGCAATTCTTGGCGGTTTTTTTGCGCATCAGCATGTCTTCATCCCGTGGCAGGCGTTTCTCGCAGCCGCGCTCGGCGCCTTCGGTGGCGACACGTTCTTCTTCATCTTGGGACGGAGCTTCGCCGACCATAAATTCGTGATCAGGCTCCGAGCCCGGCCGGGCTTCAGCCACGCCTACCGCCTTGTCACCTCTCATCCCAACATTTTCGTGCTGTCGAACCGCTACATCTATGGCCTCCGCCTGGTCGGCGGCATCGCCGCCGGGCTGTCGGGCATTGCGGCGGCGCGCTTCGTCATCCTCAACGCCATCTCATCGGTGGTCTGGGCGGCACTGTTCTGCACTGTCGGTTATGTCTTCGGGCTGGGCGCGGAGCACATCGTCGGCCAAGCGCTGGCTCGTCACGAGCGATTACTGATCGCTCTGGCAATCGGCCTCGTTGTGGCCATCCTCGGCTGGCTCGCGGCCCATATCGTCGCCAAGAAGGAACTCCACAAGGGAAGCTGATCGTCAATCAATGCCGAGCGCGCGATCACCCTTCTCGAGGATCAGCGGAATGATCAGGTCTTCCTCGTCGGCAAGATGCCGGGTCAACATGGCGATCAGCCGGCCGTTCTCGTCGGCATAGGCATCGGCGGCGAAACGCTGTTTGTCTTCGCTCTTCTGAAGCGTGCGGATGAAGGCATTTGCCGCCTCGGCATTGCGCTCCAGTCCCTCATGGATTGTGTGGTGATCGGCATCGAGAATCTCGAAGCCGCGCTTCAGACGGGTCTCGGCCCTGGCGAAGACCGGGAAATAATGATGGTCCTCGACATTGTGATGGCCGTCGAGATTGCCGAGGAAATGGTTGAGGCGCGGCGCGAACCAGCGCGCGAATTCCGGCGCGTTCAGCCTACTTTCTCGATAATCGCCGATACCATTGGTGAGCATGCCGCCAAGCTCGCGGAACATGTCGTGCCGCTGCAGCCACATATTGGCTATGCCGTGGATATTGGCATGCGCCTGCCAGTCCTCGCGCGGATATTTTTCGACCAGCCAGCGCAGATCGTCCGGCAGGCCCTCACGTTCAAGCAACAGAAATCCGGTGGTATCGGCCATGTCGGGCCCCTCAGTTGACCTGCATGTAGTGTCTGAAACGTCAGATCGGTACCCCGAGGATCCGCTCGATGACGGCGACGCCCCATACCCCGGCAGCGATCACCACCGAAATCAGCACCGCCAGCGAACCGCAATCCTTGGCCAGTTGGATATCGACGTTGAATTCGCGGCTGAACGCGTCGCATGCCGCCTCGATGCCGGTGTTCAGCACCTCGATCATGATCATGAGCAGCACCGCGCCGATCAGCAACGCATAGCCGCGCCACGATTCCGAAAGGAACCAGCCGAGCGGCAAGGCAAGCACGAGCAGCGTCAGCTCCAGCTGGAAGGCCTCCTCGCCGGCGGCCAGTTTGCGAAACGCCCGCACCGAATTGTAAAAAGCGTCGATCAGTCGCTGCATGCCAAAACCCTTCGGAATCACCGGCAGGGGATAGCGCAATGGCTGGACCAAGGGAATAAGGCGGCCTCTGCAAAGAATCAGCCGGCTGCCACCTTGATCGACGGCGTCGACTTCTCGAACTGCGGCAGCCCGTCATCGATCGCGTAATAATCGCCCTTGTCGCCGACGAAGATATGACATTCGCCTTGGAGCCTAGTTGGCGCGTCGAACAGCCCTGCCATGACCGAAACATAGCCGTCATCGCTCGGCTTCCAGAACAACAGAGAGCCGCATGTCTTGCAGAAGCCGCGCCTGGCGAACGAAGAGGCCTCGTACCAGGTGATGCTCTTCGCGCCGGTGATTGTAATGTCGCGGTCGGCAACGTTGGTCGCCGCATAAAAATGCCCGCTCTGCTTCCGGCACTGCGAGCAATGGCAGTAGACGACACCGCGTAGCGGTCCTCGTGTCTTGAACCGCACTGCCCCGCACAAGCATGATCCGGTGTGACTGTCAGCCATGTCGGCCTCCCGATGCAATTGCCATCGCCTGGCAGCATTCCAGTTTTGCGCGCGTTAGGCACGAGCAAATGCGACACCGGCGGGATTGAATACAAAAAGCGCCGGTTTTCGCCCGGCGCTTCTTCAATGACATCAAAGTTCAGATCATATCAGCCGTTAACGGCCTGCTTGTGCTGGACCGGATGGGTCTTCTTGAGCAGATCGGAGACCAGGAACGCCAACTCGATCGCCTGATCGGCATTGAGGCGCGGATCGCAATGGGTGTGGTAGCGGTCCTGCAGTTCTTCGGCGGTGATGGCGCGGGCACCACCGGTGCACTCGGTGACGTTTTTGCCGGTCATCTCGATGTGGATGCCGCCCGGATGCGTGCCTTCGGCGCGGTGCACCTCGAAGAAGGTCTGCACTTCCTTCAGGATGCGGTCGAACGGCCGTGTCTTGTAGCCGGCGGCCTCGATCGTATTGCCATGCATCGGGTCGGACGACCACACCACGCTGCGGCCTTCCTTCTGCACCGCGCGCACCAGTTTGGGCAGATGGTCGGCAACCTTGTCGGAGCCGAAGCGGGCGATCAGCGTCAGCCGGCCGGGCTCGTTCTCCGGATTGAGCAGGTCGATGAGCTGCAACAGGCCATCCGGCGTCAGCGACGGACCGCATTTCAGCCCGAGCGGGTTCTTGATGCCGCGGCAGTATTCGACATGGGCATGGTCGGGTTGGCGCGTGCGATCACCGATCCAGATCATGTGGCCAGAGGTGGCGTACCAGTCGCCGGAGGTCGAATCGACGCGGGTCAGCGCCTCCTCGTAGCCGAGCAGCAACGCTTCGTGGCTGGTGTAGAAATCCGTCTCGCGCAGCGCGTAATTGGTCTCCGAGGTGATGCCGACGGCCTTCATGAAGTCCATCGTCTCGGTGATGCGGTTGGCGAGCGACTCGTATTTCTCGCCCTGCGGGCTGTCGGACACGAAGCCGAGCATCCATTGATGCACGTTCTCCAGGCTGGCGTAGCCGCCCTGGGCGAAGGCACGCAAAAGGTTGAGCGTCGCCGCCGACTGGCGGTACGCCATCTCCTGTCTTGCAGGATCGGGAATGCGCGACTTGGCGTCGAACTCGATGCCATTGATGATGTCGCCGCGATAGCTCGGCAGCGTTACACCGCCCTTGGTCTCATTGTCGGACGAGCGCGGCTTGGCGAACTGGCCGGCGACACGGCCGACCTTCACCACCGGCTGGGCGCCGGCGAAGGTCAGCACCACCGACATCTGCAGGAAGACGCGGAAGAAGTCGCGGATATTGTCGGCGCCATGCTCGGCGAAGCTCTCGGCGCAATCGCCGCCCTGCAGAAGGAATGCGTCACCGGCAGCGACGGCTGCAAGCTGCTTCTTCAGTTTGCGTGCCTCACCTGCAAAAACCAACGGCGGAAACGTGGCAAGCTGGGCTTCCGTGTTCCTCAGCGCGGCAAGATCCGGATAGGCAGGAACCTGCTGGATCGGCTTAGCTCTCCACGAATTCGGCGACCATTTCGTCATCGAAGCACCTAACGCTCTTTCACACGGACGCCATCGCCCGCCAATCCGCCCCATATGGGGTCGCGGCTCCATACACGAAGCCGATTTCCTATTCTAGACCGGAATTGGGCGCGTGGCGAATGAGCACGGCACTGCGAAAGTGCCGGTGCGGCTGTGCCCAGAGCACCAGCGACGCGCTGCTACGCCGCCTTCTCCACCAGCCGCGCCAGCTGCGTCATGACAACCGCTGAGCCAGCCAGCCGCTTCTCGGGCGTCGCCCAGTCACGGCTGAAGACGACGCTCTGGTCGGGTCGGATCTTGGCCAGCGAGCCCTGTTCGCCGATGAGCTTGACCAGCCCGACCGGATTGGGGAATTCCCGCTTGCGGAAATGGACGACGACACCTTTCGGCCCGGCGTCGAGCTTCTCCACGTTGGCCTTGCGGCAAAGCGCCTTGATGAAGACGATCTTCAACAGATGCTTTACCTCTTCCGGCAACGGTCCGAACCGGTCGATCAGCTCGGCGCCGAAAGCATCGAT
This sequence comes from Mesorhizobium sp. M1006, assembly GCF_040318825.1. Classification (NCBI taxonomy): domain Bacteria; kingdom Pseudomonadati; phylum Pseudomonadota; class Alphaproteobacteria; order Hyphomicrobiales; family Phyllobacteriaceae; genus Mesorhizobium; species Mesorhizobium sp. M1006. The sequence goes on along the minus strand of NZ_JAMYMZ010000008.1, from coordinate 212,044 downwards.
CTCTTCCGTATTTTCGAGATCGCCAAGACGGCGATAGAGCGCCAGCCTGAGCTGCAGATCCGGGACGTAGCTTTCCGGGATCATCACCGCCGTGCCGACGGCGATCTGCGGCGACCAGCCGCCGTCCTGCACCTCGCCGGAATCCTTCACTTCGGCCACCGCCTCCTCCAGCATCTGCTGGTAGAGCTCGAAGCCGACCTCCTTGATGTGGCCCGACTGCTCTTCGCCAAGCAGATTGCCGGCGCCGCGGATGTCGAGGTCGTGGCTGGCCAGCTGGAAACCGGCGCCTAGCGTATCGAGCGATTGCAGCACTTTCAGCCGACGCTCGGCTGTATCGGTTAGCTTGCGGTTGGCGGGCAGAGTGAACAGCGCATAGGCGCGCACCTTCGAACGGCCGACGCGGCCACGCAACTGATAGAGCTGAGACAGGCCGAACATGTCGGCGCGGTGTACGATCAGCGTATTGGCGGTCGGTATATCGAGGCCGGATTCGACGATGGTGGTCGACAAAAGCACATCGTACTGGCCGTCATAAAAGGCATTCATGATATCGTCGAGCTCGCCGGGCGGCATCTGGCCGTGGGCCACCGCCACTTTCAGCTCAGGCACGGATTCGCGCAGGAAATCATGGATTTCCGTGAGATCGCTGATACGCGGTACGACGTAGAAGGAATGGCCGCCACGGTAGCGCTCGCGCAGCAGCGTCTCGCGGATGACCAGCGGATCGAAAGGGGAGATGAAGGTACGCACGGCCATGCGATCGACCGGCGGCGTGGCGATCAGCGACAGCTCACGCACCCCGGTCAAGGCAAGCTGAAGCGTTCGCGGGATCGGCGTCGCCGACAGCGTCAGAACGTGGACGTCGGTCTTGAGATCCTTCAGCCGCTCCTTGTGCTTGACGCCGAAATGCTGCTCCTCGTCGATGATCAGCAGGCCGAGATTCTTGAACGAGATCGAGGAGCCGAGCAGTGCGTGCGTGCCGATGACAATGTCGACTTGGCCTTCGGCGACGCCCTTCTTGGTCTCGGCCAGTTCCTTGGCGCCGACCAGCCGCGAGGCCTGGGCGACGCGGATCGGCAGGCCGGAGAAGCGCTGCGAGAAGGTCTTGAAATGCTGGCGCGACAACAATGTCGTCGGCACCACCACCGCGACCTGAAAGCCTTCCATCGCCGCGATGAAGGCGGCACGAAGCGCGACTTCGGTCTTGCCGAAGCCGACATCGCCGCAGATCAGCCGATCCATCGGCTTTCCAGCGCCCAGATCACCCATGACCGAATCGATTGCCGTTTGCTGGTCGTCGGTTTCTTCATAGGGGAAACGCGCCGCAAACTCGCCATAGAGGCCTTCCGCCGGCACCAGCGCCGGTGCGGCCCGCATTTGTCGCTCGGCGGCGATGCGGATCAGCTGCCCGGCCATGTCGAGCAGACGTTTCTTCAGCCGTGCCTTGCGCGATTGCCAGGCGCCGCCGCCAAGCTTGTCGAGCGTCGCCTCGGCCGAATCCGAGCCATAGCGCGACAGCAGCTCGATGTTTTCCACCGGCAAGAACAGCCGATCGTCGCCGGCATAGTGGATTTCAAGGCAATCGTGCGGCGCACCGACTGCCTCGATGGTGCGCAGCCCGATGAAGCGGCCAATGCCATGGTCGGCATGCACGACGATATCGCCTGAAGACAATGCCGAAGCCTCGGCGATGAAGTCGGACGCGCGCTTCTTGCGCTTCGAGCGCCGGATCAGCCGGTCGCCGAGAATGTCCTGCTCGGCGACGACGACCAGTTTCTCGGTCTCGAAGCCGGATTCGAGCGGCAGCACGGCCAGGGCCGCCTGCCCTGGCTCAAGCCTTTCGGCTTCGGCAAGCGTCGCCACCGGCTCCAGATTGCCAAGGTGATGCTCGACCAGGATCTGGCCGAGCCGGTCGAGCGAACCTTCAGTCCAGCCGGCGACGACGACACGGCGGCGTGCAGCGCGCTCGTCGGAAATGTGTTTGACGACGACGTCGAAGACGTTGGCGTTAGGGTCGGCGCGTTCCTCGACGAAGCTGCGGCCATGGCGCGAGCCGGCATGGAACACCTTTTTCGCACCGGCATCGGGCGCGTCGAAGGAGGTGAAGTCGATCGCTTCGCGCGGACCAAGCGAGGCAATCAGGTTCTCGGGCGACAGATAAAGCTGATCCGGCGACACCGGCTTGTAGGGCACGGCATCCTTCAAGGCGCCGTCGGCCTGTTTTTTTCGCGCCTCGTAATGATCGAGGATCAGAGTGTGGCGCTCGGCCAGTGCCTCATGCGCCAGATGATCAAACACCACGGGCGCATCCGGCAGGTAATCGAACACGGTTTCCAGCCGCTCATAGAAGAACGGCAGCCAGTGCTCCATGCCGGCAAACCGCCTGCCCTCGCTGACCGCCGCATAGAGCCCATCGTCGCGCGAGGGCGCGCCAAAGGCTTCGATGTAGGCGCGGCGGAAGCGGCTGATGGTTTCCGGCGTCAGCGCCACCTCGCTCATCGCCTGCAGCGCCATCGACTTGCGTTGGCCGATGGTGCGCTGGGTTGCGGTGTCGAAGACGCGGATCGATTCCAGCGTATCGCCGAAGAAATCGAGGCGCAGTGCCTCCGTCCAGCCGGGCGCGAAGAGATCGAGAATGCCGCCGCGCACGGCAAATTCGCCGATGCCGCGCACCGTCGGCACCCGCTCGAAGCCGGAAGTCTCCAGCCGTGACACCAGCGCGTTCATGTCGATCTGGTTGCCGGGCTTGGCGTGAAAGGTCTGCGCCTCGACGAGTTCCGCCGGCGGAATGCGTTGAAGCAAGGCGTTCGCGGTGGTGAGAATGACGGCGCGGTGCGGCTTCTTCGCCAGCGCGATCATCGCTGCCAGCGCATCGAGCCGCCTTGCGGCGGCGTCGGCGCCGGGCGAGACGCGGTCGTAAGGCAGGCAGTCCCAGGCCGGCAGTTCCAGCACCGGCAGGCCCGGCGCGGCAAAGGCAAGCGCCTCGACGATCGCCGGCAGACGCTGGCCGTCGCGCGCCACGAACAGCACCGGCTTGTCAGGGGCGATCTCGTGCGCAGCCTGCACCAGCGCAAAGGCTTCGTAGCCGTCGGCGACGCCATCGACGATGAACTGGCCGGCGCGGCCTTTCGGCAGACCGATCGTAGGGATAAGGCTCATGGCTACACGTTGTTCAGAAGGTCATCTCCCGGCGCGAAGCCAGGATTTTTTGCAGGACGGTACAGTCGATATCCGCCGGAACCGGGCGTTCGCCAGTGACGAGAGGCAGGAATTCGGTGTCGGGAATGTCGAGGAGCCTCTCATATTGGTCGATTTCGTCGCCGGTCAAGGCGCCGATCTCGGCATCGGCGAAGCTGCCGAGTATAAGGTCCATCTCGCGCATGCCGCGGTGCCACGAACGAAACAGAAGCTTGCGGCGGCGGGCATCGAGCCCCTCGCTTGATCGTTTCGTTCCGGTCATCTTGCAACATCCTTGCCCAGGCGGCGCATATAGCGTGGATAGAAGGCGGTGTCAGCCTTGCGCTACAGTCGCCGCAACATAAGCTGACATCATGCGTCCCTCCCTCCTCGATCCGCTGTTTGTCCCGATCACCTCGCTTGCCGGGGTCGGGCCAAAAGTTGGCGCCCTGATCGAAAAAGTCGTAGCAGCCGACCTCGGCGACCGGGCCGCGCGCGCCGGGGATCTCTTGTTCGTGCTGCCGCATACTGTCATCGACCGCCGCAACCGGCCTGGCATCGCCGGCTCGGCGGAAGGCGCCATCGTTACGCTCGACGTCCGCATCGACCGCCACCAGCCGCCGCCACGCGGCAACAGGTCGGTCCCGTACCGGGTCTACGCCCATGACGACACCGGCGAGATCGCGCTGACCTTCTTCCATGCCCATGCCGCCTATCTCGAAAAAGCAATGCCCGTAGGCGAGCATGTCGTCGTCTCCGGCCGCATGGAATGGTTCAACGGCCGCCCGACCATGGTTCACCCCGACCATATCGCACTTGCCGACGACGCGGAAAACCTGCCGCTGGTCGAGCCGGTCTATCCGCTGACCGCCGGGCTCTCGGGCAAGGTACTGCGCCGGGCCATCGGCCAGGCGCTGGCCCGCCTGCCGGTGCTGCCCGAATGGCAGGACGGTGAGTTCCGGCGCCGCCATGCCTTTCCTGCTTTCAGCGATGCGCTCAACCGCATCCACAATCCTGCCGACCCGATCGACGTCTCCGTCGACGGCGCAGCGTGGCGGCGCCTTGCCTATGACGAGTTCTTGGCCGGCCAGGTATCGCTGGCGCTGGTGCGGGCCAAGGTCCGCCGATTATCTGGCCGGCCATTGGTCGGCGACGGCCGCATAGTCGAACAACTGCGCGTGGCACTCCCCTATTCGCTGACCATGTCGCAGGAAATGGCGCTTGCCGAAATCAACGCCGATCTCGGTGACCCCGAACGCATGCTGCGCCTTTTGCAGGGCGATGTCGGCTCCGGCAAGACGGTGGTCGCGCTGCTTGCCATGGCGCGTGCCGTCGAGGCCGGCGGCCAGGCGGCATTGATGGCGCCGACCGAAATCCTGGCGCGCCAGCATCTGGCAACAATTGCGCCGTTGGCGGAACGGGCCGGCCTGCGTGTCGCCGTCCTCACAGGTCGCGAAAAGGGCCGCGAGCGTGCCGACACGCTGACCGGGCTGGCCAATGGTGACATCGACATCGTCGTCGGCACCCATGCGCTGTTCCAGGAAACGGTGACGTTCCGTGACCTCGTGTTCGCCGTCGTCGACGAGCAGCACCGTTTCGGCGTCCATCAGCGCCTTGCCATTACCGCCAAGGGCGATGCGCCCGACATGCTGGTGATGACAGCAACGCCGATACCGCGGACGCTGGTGCTGACTGCATTCGGCGACATGGATGTGTCGAAGCTGACGGAAAAGCCGGCCGGCCGCCAGCCGATCCGCACCGTCACCTTGCCGCTTGAACGGCTCGACGAACTGATCGGACGCATGCTCGACGCCGTCGCCGATGGCCAGAAAATCTACTGGATCTGTCCGCTGATCGAGGAATCCGAGGAGATCAAGCTGATGTCGGCCGAGGACCGTTTTGCCTCGCTGAAGCCGCTGTTCGGCGACCGCATCGGCCTGGTGCACGGCCGCATGAAAGGCACCGACAAAGACGAGGCGATGCGCGCCTTCAAGCAGGGCGACACCCGTATCCTGATCGCCACCACCGTCATCGAGGTCGGCGTCGATGTGCCTGATGCGACGATCATGGTCATCGAGCATGCCGAGCGTTTTGGCCTCGCCCAGTTGCACCAATTGCGTGGCCGGGTCGGGCGTGGCGACAAGCCTTCATCCTGTGTGCTGCTCTACAAGGACCCGCTCGGCGAGACGGCAAAACGCCGTTTGTCGGTGATGCGCGAGACCGAGGACGGTTTCCGTATCGCCGAAGAGGATCTGAAGCTGCGCGGCGAAGGCGAGTTGCTCGGCACCCGCCAGTCCGGCACGCCGGGCTTCCAGGTGGCGCGCATCGAGGCGCATGCCGACCTGCTCGAGGCCGCACGCGACGATGCGCGGCTGATCCTGTCGCGCGATCCGGAACTGCAGTCCGAACGCGGCACGGCGCTGCGCCTGTTGCTCTATCTGTTCGGCCGCGACGAGGCCGTGCGGCTCCTGCGTGCCGGCTGAGGCATCGTGTCGAGCGGAGGATTGGCAAGCGCGCCGTGGATATGCTCGCCGTTCACCGTCACCATTTTGACAGCTGGCGCCACCAGGCCGGCCGACACGATCAGCTTGGCTCCGTCCTCGATCGTCATGTCGAGCAGCACAATGTCGGATTTCGGCACATACATCAGAAAGCCGGTCGTCGGGTTGGGCGTACACGGCATGAACACGGCAATCAGCGGATCGCCTTCCCGGTCGAGCTTCTGGTTGATCTCGGTTTCCTTCTCGCTGGCGACGAAGACAAGCGACCAGACCCCTTTGCGCGGATATTCGACCAATCCGACCTGCCGGAACATGTCGCCCTTGTTCGACAGCACTGTCTCGAAAATCTGCTTCAGCGAACGGTAGATGCCGCGCACCAGCGGCATGCGGCCAAGCAGGCGCTCGCCGAAGTTGACGATGGCGCGGCCAACGATATTGGCGGTCATAAAGCCGATGAAGGTGATGAGGATCAGGGCAACGATCAGCCCAAAACCCGGCACTGGAAACGGCAGGTACGTGTCCGGATTGTAGCGTACCGGAATGTAGGGTTTCACCCAGGAATCGACCCAGCCGATCAGCGACCAGGCAATGTAGGCGGTAATCGCCAGCGGCGCGCAAACGACGAAGCCGGTCAGGAAATAGTTTCTCAGCCGGGTCATGCCTGAGGTCTTGAGAGCATCCGACATGGTTCACCGCAGCGTGTGTTTGCAGCGCGACACTACTGAACCCCAAGGCGCTTTGGAATGGCGAAGTTTTTAAAAGATCAACTATGCCGCGGCTTCCAGCGGTTCGATCTTCTCGAGCTCCGGTGCGAGTTTCTTCGCCTCGGTTTCAAGTTCATAAGCCTGCTGAAAATTCATCCAGAATTCCGGCGTGGTGTTGAAGAACCTGGCGAGGCGAAGCGCGGTATCAGGAGTCAGGCCGATCTCTTCCTTGGCAATGCGTTCGATACGGGTACGAGGAAGATTGAGCTTCTTCGCCAGCGCACCGGCACTCATACCGAGCGGGACGAGATATTCCTCGCGCAGGAACTCTCCGGGGTGAATTGGACGTACGAACTTGAGCATGGTTCAGAGACCTCAAGGGTTTAGGGCAAGTGCCCGCTCAATGGTAGTCGACGATCTCCACCTCTTCGGCGCCAGCGTTGGTCCATTTGAAGCAGGCATTGGTCGTTGATACGAATTGAATGCTGCCCAGCTCTGCTCCCTTCAGGGCTTCAAGGCGATTTCCGGGTGGCGATCGTTCAATTGTCCGGCGTTTTCGATCGCTCGAAGACGACGTTCGCCACGGGCAACCAGATCCGGTGGAAAACCTTTCGGTGCCTTCCCCTCGGCAACCGCTTCCACCGCTTTGCCTTTGAACGAAACGATCAACTTGGACCCTATCGGTAGCCGTTTGGAACCGATCATTCCACCGTTACCGATTTCGCCAGATTGCGCGGCTGGTCGACATCCGTGCCCATGAACACGGCGGTGAAATAGGCGAGCATCTGGATCGGCAGTGCGTAGATGATCGGCGAGATGATTTCCGGTACGTCCGGCAAAACGATCGTCTCCATCGTCTTCACCGTGGCGTGCGCGGCGCCCTTGCTGTCGGTGATCAGGATGATCTTGCCGCCGCGCGCCGCCACCTCCTGCATGTTCGAGACGGTCTTTTCGAAGATACGGTCATGCGGGGCGATGACGATGACGGGCATGTTCTCGTCGATCAGCGCGATCGGGCCGTGTTTCAACTCGCCGGCGGCATAGCCTTCGGCGTGGATATAGGAAATTTCCTTGAGCTTCAGCGCGCCTTCCAGGGCCAGCGGAAAATTGGTGTCGCGGCCGAGATAAAGCACATTCTTGTAGTGCGAGAGGTCGCGCGCGACCTTTTCGATCTGCCCGTCGAGCTTTAGCACCTGGTTCGCATAACGCGGCGCTTCCGACAGCTCGCGTATCAGCGTTTTCTCCTGCTCCTGCGAAATCGTTCCGCGCGCCACGCCCGCCCGCACCGCCAGCGAGGCCAGCACGGAAAGCTGGCAGGTGAACGCCTTAGTCGAAGCGACGCCGATCTCCGGGCCGGCCAACGTCGGCAGGATGACGTCGGATTCGCGCGCCATGGTCGATTCGCGCACATTGACGACCGCGCCGATCTTCATGCCGGCCTTGCGGCAGTAGCGCAGCGACGCCAGCGTGTCGGCGGTCTCACCCGATTGCGAGATGAAGAAAGCGGCATCGTTCTTCGACAGCGGCATCTCGCGATAGCGGAACTCCGAAGCGACATCGATGTCGACCGGCAGCCGCGCATAGCGCTCGAACCAGTATTTGCTGATCAGCCCGGCGAGATAGGCGGTGCCGCAGGCCGAGATCGCCAGCCGGTCGATCTTGGCGAAATCGAACGGCAGGTCGAGCGGCTTCGAGACGCCGCTGATGAAATCAACATAATGCGCCAGCGTGTGCGAGATCACTTCCGGCTGCTCATGGATTTCCTTTTCCATGAAATGGCGGCGGTTGCCTTTGTCGACCATGAAGCTCGTGCTGAGCGACTGTTGGCGTTTGCGGTCGACCTTGTTGCCGCCCATGTCGAAGATATCGACCTCGTTGCGGCGCACCACCGCCCAGTCGCCGTCTTCCAGATAGGTGATCGAATTGGTGAAAGGGGCAAGCGCAATGGCGTCGGAGCCAAGGAACATCTGGCCGTCGCCATGACCGACCGCGAGCGGCGGGCCATTGCGCGCGCCGACGATCAGATCCTCGTCGCCCTTGAACATGATGGCGAGCGCAAAGGCGCCTTCCAGCCGCTTCAGCGCCTTGTGCGCCGCCTCAACCGGCTTCAGCCCCCTGGCCAGTTCGCGCGCCACCAGATGCGCGACGACTTCGGTATCGGTCTGTGAGGCGAAGCTGTAGCCGTCGCGCATCAGCTCGTCGCGCAATTCGGCGAAATTCTCGATGATGCCGTTATGGACGATGGCGACGCCGTCGGAAAAATGCGGATGCGCATTGCTCTCGTTCGGAACGCCATGCGTGGCCCAGCGCGTGTGGCCGATGCCGATCATGCCGTCGAGCGGTTCGTCCTTCAGCAGGCGCTCGAGATTGACCAGCTTGCCCTCGGCGCGGCGGCGGTCAAGCCTGCCGTGCTCGATCGTGGCGACGCCGGCCGAGTCATAGCCGCGATATTCGAGCCTTTTCAGCGCATCGACGATAAGCGGCGCGACCGGCGAGTCACCGACAATTCCAACGATACCGCACATGGCGCCTGCCCCCGATTCCGACCTCAAACCCGGCACTATTTAGAGACTGCCGGGCTGCCGCGAAAAATCACATTCCATTTCGTCCGGTATCAGCCGGACTATCCTGCACAGATGCACCATGACAGGGCGCACTTGCAATCCGGTTACTGCAATTGCTCAGTTCCTCCGCTTATGTATCCTATCTCGGCTCAACGGCTCCAGAAATCAGTCAAAGACATGATGCGGCTATGAACGAACGAATTGACACGGTGACGCTTTGGCGTCCGGTTGGTCCCCGCGAACTGGAGTTGATCCAGAGGGCAGGGATGCGCGCCTTTCCTCCTCGACTTGCCGATCAGCCGATCTTCTATCCGGTTACCAGCGAGGCCTATGCCACCCAGATCGCCCGAGACTGGAACGTGCCCGCGAGCGGATCAGGTTTCGTGACGCGTTTCGAGGTGAGTCGCAGCTTTCTGGACCGTTACAGCGTCCAGCATGCCGGCAGCCGGGCGCATCTGGAATACTGGATTCCGGCCGAAGACCTGTCGGCCTTCAACGATGCAATCGTTGGCGAAATCCAGCTTGTCGCCGAGTTCCGCTAGTCTACCCTTTTTTGCGGGCCGCCGCGGCCTGAGAAAAACGCTCTCGCAACTCCTTGCCCTTGCCGGGTAGAGTCCGCTGGCGGGCGCGGCCGAAAGCCAGCGCATCGTCGGGTACGCTTTCGGTAATGACGCTGCCCGAGGCGATGTAGCCGCCCTTGCCGATGGACACCGGCGCCACCAGCGAGGAGTTCGAGCCTATGAAGGCGCCCTCGCCGATATCGGTGAAGAATTTCGAATAGCCGTCATAATTGCAGGTGATGGTGCCGGCGCCGATATTGGCGCCGGCACCGATGCGGGCATCGCCGATATAGGTCAGATGGTTGACCTTCGCGCCCTCCTCGACGATCGCCTGCTTGACCTCGCAGAAATTGCCGACCTTGGCCTTGGTTCTCAGATCGGCCCCGGGCCGCAGCCGCGCGAACGGCCCGACATCGCAATTCGACGCGATGGTGGCGCCTTCGATATGGCTGAAGGCATGGATCTTGGCCCCCGTCGCGATTTTCACGCCCGGCCCGAACCAGACATTGGGTTCGACGACCGTATCGGCGCCGATCTCGGTGTCGTGCGAGAAGAACACAGTTTCGGGCGCGATCAGCGTAACGCCAGAAAGCATCGCCTCGCGCCGCCGGCGCTGCTGCCAGATACCTTCCGCCTGGGCAAGCTCGGCACGGTTGTTGATGCCGAGCGCGTTCTCGAAACTGGCTTCGGTGGCGACGACATCAAGTCCCTGGGCAGCGGCGATCTCGACGATGTCGGTGAGATAATACTCGCCCTTGGCGTTCTTGCTGCCGACTTGATCGAGCAGCTTCAGCGCGTGCCTGCCGGCGACCGCCATCAGCCCGCCATTGCAGAAGGTGATCTTTTTCTCCTCGTCCGAGCAGTCCTTCTCCTCGCGGATGGCCACGAGCTTGCCGGCCTTTTCGATAAGCCGGCCGTAGCCCGAAGGATTTTCCGTACGGAAGCCGACCACGACGACGGCCGCACCTTCCGCCAGCTTCAGCCTCGCCGCCGCGAGCGCTTCCGGATCGATCAACGGCGTGTCGCCAAACATCACCAAGATATCGTCATAACCTTTTGATATTGCTGCACGTGCGGCAAGCACGGCGTGCGCGGTGCCGAGACGTTTTTCCTGAACGAAAGCCTCGGCCCTCGGCGCAAACTTGAGTGCAGCCTTGCGCATCTCATCGGCGCCATGGCCGATCACCAGCGCCAATTCGCCGCTGCCGGCGGCTTCGGCCGCCTTGACGACATGGGCAACCATCGGCAGGCCCGCGATTGTGTGCAGCACTTTCGGCACTGCACTCTTCATGCGCGTGCCTTCACCGGCGGCGAGGATGATGGACAGGCAGGATCTCTGGCTCATGGGGACAGCAACCGTTGAAAGGGGTCTGGAATCGAAGCGTTAGTAGCACCGGCGCCATGCTGCACCAATGCGGTTAAATTCCGGTGAGACGGTGGAACCTCCAACCCGCGACACGCTCAAGCCGATCGGCTCAGGCGGCTTCCGCCTCGTTGCGTGATGCGAAGCTGGGGGCTCGGCCACGGCCGTATTGCCGTGGCGAACAGTTCATGACCCGCTTGAAGGCTGTGCTGAAGGCGCTTTCGGATTCGTAGCCGAGCGAAAGCGCTATGACGGCGACGGGATCGCTGGAATTCGTCAGCCGGTCGCCAGCCAGCAGCATTCGCCAGCGCGTCAAATAGTCCATCGGCGACGCGCCAACCGTCTCCTTGAATCTGAGCGCAAAGGTCGATCGCGACATGCCGGCCCGTTCCGCCAGTTCCTGTAGCGTCCAGCCATGCGCCGGATCGTCATGCATGGCCCTGATCGCCGCGCCGATCTGTTTGTCCGCGAGGGCAAAGAGCCAGCCGATGCCACCTTTCAATCCTTCCGAAAGATGCAGCCGCAGCGCCTGAACCAGCATCATGTGGGCGAGGTGCTGGATCATCAGAAAGCCGCCCGGCTGCGGCTCGCGCAGCTCCTGCATCATCCGCTCCACAGACCAGCGCAGCGCCGACTGGTCCGACTCTTTGCGGATATGCACAATGGCTGGCAGCATCCGCAACAGCATGCCGGCATGATTGCCGCCAAGCGCGAAGCGGCTGCTGACCAGAAAGAAATCACCACCGCCATTGTGGGTCACGACCCCGCCGGCTCGCGCAGGCGGAAAAATCTTGACGGCTTCAACAGGCGTCAAGCTCATGTCGCTTGCAAGGCGGAAAGGCCGTCCACTCGGCAGCAGGAAGCTGTCTCCCGTCTCAAGGCGCACTGCGTCAGCAACACCCTCCACAGACAGCCAGCACCGGCCGGAGACCACCGCTCCGGTCTTGATGCTTTGCTGCTGGTCGGGGAACTGGATCGACCATTCACCACCAGCATCGAAACCGGCCGACATATAGTTTCGCGGCTTCAGCAGCGAGAGCACATCTGAAAGGGGATCCACAGGTCATTCCGGACGATTGCGAAGATAATACGGACTTTACCGCATAGATCGTATTTTCTCAAGCGCCTATCACGACACAACTGAGCCGCGAAAATGGTCGTGGCCAGAAACGAACAAGGAGAAGTCGTGGTGCGTGTTTTCGTTACCGGAGCGACCGGATTCGTCGGTTCTGCCGTCGTTCAAGAACTCATCGGCGCCGGCCATCAGGTGCTCGGCCTCGCCCGCTCGGCGGCGTCGGCCAAGTCGCTTGCGGCCACCGGAGCCGAGGTGCATCGAGGTGACCTCGAAGCCCTCGAAAGCCTCAGCAGGGGCGCAGCGGCAGCTGATGGAGTGATCCATACCGGCTTCAACCACGACTTCTCGAAATTCGCGCAAAATTGCGAGATGGACCGGCGCGCCATCGAGGCCTTGGGCGGTGCACTCGAAGGCTCCGAGCGGCCCCTGCTCGTCACCTCCGGGACCGCGCTCCAGGCGCGGGGCCGTATCGCGACCGAGGAAGATGCGCCTGTCCCATCTTCCGCTTCGTATCCCCGCGCCTCCGAAGCGACAGCCGCCGCGCTGGCGGCACGCGGCGTGCGCGCGTCGGTTGTGCGCCTTCCTCCGTCGGTCCATGGCCAAGGCGACCATGCCTTCGTTCCTATTCTCATCGACCTCGCTCGCGAGAAGGGCGTGTCGGCCTATATCGGCGAAGGGCTCAATCGCTGGCCTGCCGTGCATCGGTTCGATGCCGCCCGCGTCTACCGGCTTGCGCTCGAGCATGGAGCCGGTGGCGGGCGATATCACGCGATCGCCGAAGAAGGCGTGCCGTTCAAGGACGTCGCCGGCGTGATCGGCCGGCGCCTGGACGTGCCGGTCGTCGCCAAGTCCGCGGAAGAAGCCGCCGATCATTTTGGCTGGTTCGCGATGTTCGCGGCGATGGATGTCCCGACCTCGAGCGAACGAACCCAGGCGCTGCTGGGGTGGCAGCCGAGCGGACCCGGGCTGATCGCTGATATCGACCAGCCGGGCTATTTCGAAGGCTGAACAGACCCATGTCGGGCGGCAAACCTATCCCAATTGCCCCAGCACCGGAAAATTCTCGAGCAACCAATAGGACACCGCCTGCACGCCGCCGGTCAGGAAAAACACGCCGGCGACCACCAGCAACGCGCCGATGGCCTTTTCGACGCGGCCGAGATGGACGCGGAATTTCCCGAGAAAGCGCATGAAGGCGCCTGAAAACAGCGCCGCAACGAGGAAGGGAATACCGAGGCCGAGCGAATAGGCGGCGAGCAGCAGCGCGCCCTCGCCCACCGTCTCGCGGCCGCCGGCAAGCGTCAGGATCGGCCCCAGCACCGGGCCGATACAGGGCGTCCAGCCAAAGGCGAAGGCCAGGCCCATGACGTAAGCGGCGATCAGGCTGGCCGGCTTGCCTTGTGACTGGAAGCGCGCCTCGCGTGAAAGCAAAGGGATGCGCAGTACGCCGAGGAAATTCAGCCCCATCAGGATGATCAGCACGCCTGCCGCCATTGCCAGCGGCTCCTGCCAGACTCGCAGCAAATGGCCGATGGTCGAGGCGCCGGCGCCGAGCGCGACGAAGACGGTCGAGAAGCCGAGCACGAAGGCGATTGAGGAATTAATCAGCGCGCCTCGCGCGCCGGCCTTTGCCGTAATGCCGGCCTCGCCGCGGAAATCGTCGACCGACACGCCGGCCATATAGCACAGGTAAGGCGGCACCAGCGGCAGCACGCAGGGGGACAGGAAGGAAATTGCTCCCGCCCCGATCGCACTGACATAGCCGACGTCCAATGCCATTTCCGTCTCCCGATGACTGCGCAGCCATATAGCCGCGACAACAGCCGTCCGCCAATCACCATCGCGTGGCCCCATCACATTGGGTAGCAAGTCGGCGCCCGCCCGGGAAGAAAGGGCAGCCAGGCAGCGTTGATCAAACGAAACTGCGTTGTTCCGCACGCTTTTCGAAATGACCCAGGGAGAAGTCCATGAAAACGATCGCAATTGGCATAGCCGCGCTTTTGCTCGGCACTGCCGCATCCTTCGCTGCCGAGGCGTGGAAGGAAGCGGAGGTCGGCGGCACCAAGATCTACACCGACGCCAGCGGCATGACGCTCTACACCTACGACAAGGACGAGGCGGGCAAGTCGAACTGCTACGACAAATGCGCCGCCAATTGGCCGCCGCTGAAGGCTGACGCCAACGCCAAGGCCGAGGGCGAGTGGACGATCGTCGACCGCACCGACGGCACCAGGATGTGGGCCTACGAAGGTAAGCCGCTCTACACGTTCATCAAGGACAAGAAGGCCGGCGACGTGACCGGCGAGGGTGTCGGCGGCGTCTGGCATATCGCCAAGGCCGACTAGGCCTTGAGCTTCTGATCGGCTGTAACAGGCAGCAACACGGCTGGTCGCTGGGAACTCGACCCAACCGCCCCGGCGGCCAGCTTTTCAGCACGGTACTTCCTTGCGACTGTCCGAGCAAAATGCCGGGCAAGCGATTGCGCGCTTTACAGCATCTGTTCAAGCAGGGCTGGCGCGTGCTCGATGTTTCTCTTATATCCGCGGGAGAGTTTGTCCCGTTCTCCAGGATCAATTGTCGGGTTTGTCCAGCGATAGGCTGCTCATTTCCCTTGTCCAGGATTGCGGAAATCGCATGGCGCGCCGTTGGGTTGCGCATTCGCTACAGGGCCGCATTTTGACTGCTTGGCCTTGACCGGATGCAAAAGCGCGGCCATGTGAGCGACACATTGAACGAGATTTCGTCGCGCGCAGCGGAATTCTTCTGCCGCATCACAACTGATATGAGACCGTATGGACGTCGTCGTCGTCGAATCGCCGGCCAAGGCGAAGACAATCAACAAGTACCTCGGCAAGAACTACAAGGTTCTGGCCTCGTTCGGCCATGTCCGCGATCTGCCGGCCAAGGATGGCTCGGTGCGTCCGGATGAGGACTTTGCCATGTCCTGGGCCGTCGACACCGCGTCTGGAAAGCGTCTCGCCGATATCGCCAAGGCGGTCAAGGACGCCGACGGGCTGATCCTCGCCACCGATCCGGACCGCGAGGGCGAAGCGATCTCCTGGCATGTCCTGGAAGTGCTGAAGCAAAAGCGCGCGTTGAAGGACAAGCCGGTCAGCCGCGTCGTCTTCAACGCCATCACCAAGGCGTCCGTGCTGGAGGCGATGGCCAATCCGCGCCAGATCGACGCGCCGCTGGTCGATGCCTATCTCGCTCGCCGTGCGCTCGACTATCTGGTCGGCTTCACGCTGTCGCCCGTGCTGTGGCGCAAGCTGCCCGGCGCCCGCTCCGCCGGCCGCGTCCAGTCGGTGGCGCTGCGTCTGGTCTGCGACCGCGAATCCGAGATCGAGCGCTTCATCCGCGAGGAATACTGGCAGGTCGCCGCCATTCTCGGTACGCCGCGCAAGGATAATTTCGAGGCGCGGCTGACCGCCTTCGAGCGCAAGAAGCTGCAAAAGCTCGACATTTCCAACAAGGCGCAGGCCGACGACATCAAAGCGATGCTCGAAGGCGCCAGCTTCAAGGCGGCGTCGGTCGAAGCCAAGCCGACCAAGCGCAATCCCGGGCCGCCCTTCACCACCTCGACGCTGCAGCAGGCAGCCTCATCGGGCCTCGGCTTTTCGGCCAACCGCACCATGCAGGTGGCTCAGCGGCTCTATGAGGGCATGGAGATCGGCGGTGAGACCACCGGCCTGATCACCTACATGCGAACCGACGGCGTGCAGATGGCGCCGGAGGCGATCTCTGCCGCGCGCGATGCGATTGCCAAGGAATTCGGCCCTAAATACCTGCCTGAAAAGCCGCGCTACTATTCCGCCAAGGCCAAGAATGCCCAGGAGGCGCACGAAGCGATCCGTCCGACCGATTTCATGCGCACGCCGGCTTCCGTCAGGCAGTATCTCGACGCTGACCAGGCGCGGCTTTACGAGATGATCTGGAAACGCGCCATCGCCAGCCAGATGCAGCCGGCCGAGATAGAGCGCACCACGGTCGAGGTCGAGGCCATCAACGGCCCGCGCACCGCCGAGCTTCGTGCTGTAGGCTCGGTTGTTCGCTTCGACGGCTTCCTTGCCGCTTACATCGAGCAGAAGGAAGAAGATTCGGAAGACGAGGAAAGCCGCCGCCTGCCCGAGATCCGTGCCGGCGAGCAGCTCACACGCGAGGCGATCAACGCCACCCAGCACACCACCGAGCCGCCGCCGCGTTATTCGGAAGCTTCGCTGATCAAGAAGCTGGAAGAGTTGGGCATCGGCCGGCCGTCGACTTATACGGCGATCCTGAAGACGCTCGAGGATCGTGACTATGTCACCATCGACAAGCGCAAGCTGGTGCCGCAGGCCAAGGGCCGGCTATTGTCGGCCTTCCTCGAAAGCTTCTTCGAGCGTTATGTCGAGTACGACTTCACCGCTTCGCTGGAGGAAAAGCTCGATGAGATTTCCGACGGCAAGCTCGCATGGAAGGACGTGCTGCGCGATTTCTGGAAGGATTTTTCCGGCGCCGTCGCCGACATCAAGGAGTTGCGCGTCACCGACGTCCTCGATGCATTGAACGAGGAACTGGCGCCGCTGGTCTTTCCCGCGCGGGAAGACGGTTCGAACCCGCGCATCTGTCCGAAATGCGGCACCGGCAACCTGTCGCTGAAGCTCGGCAAGTTCGGCGCCTTCGTCGGCTGTTCGAACTATCCCGAATGCTCCTTCACCCGCCAGCTCGGCGACGCCGCCAATCCCAATGGCGAGAATGGCGGTGGTGAAGACGGCACCAAAGTGCTCGGCAAGGACCCCTATACCGCCGAGGAGATCACGCTGCGCAATGGCCGGTTCGGCCCCTATATCCAGCGCGGCGACGGCAAGGATGCCAAGCGCTCCAGCCTGCCCAAGGGCTGGACGGTCGATTCGATCGATCACGAAAAGGCGCTCGCCTTGTTGTCGCTGCCGCGCGACGTCGGCAAGCATCCGGAATCCGGCAAGATGATTTCGGCCGGGCTGGGGCGCTACGGGCCGTTCGTGCTGCATGACGGCACCTACGCCAATCTCGACAGCATCGAGGACGTGTTCTCGATCGGCCTCAATCGCGCCGTCTCGGTGATCGCCGAGAAGCAATTGAAGGGCAAAGGCGGCCGCAATGGCGGCACAGCCGCTGCGCTCAAGGAACTAGGCGAGCATCCTGCCGGCGGCGGCAACATAGTCGTGCGCGACGGCAAATACGGGCCTTATGTGAATTTCGGCAAGGTCAATGCGACGCTGCCGAAGGGCAAGGATCCGCAATCGGTGACGATCGAGGATGCGGTGGCGCTCATTGCGGAAAAGGAAGCCAAGGGCGGCAACGGCGCCAGGAAGCCCTTCCGCAAAGCGGCCGCGCCTGCCAAGAAACCGGCTGCGGCCAAAAAACCGGCGGCCAGGAAAAAGGGATAGGACGGGTTGGCGCGCAAAGTCTCCGGAAGAAGCCACGGCGATCTGCGCACCGCCGATACCCGTGCCAAGGTCAGGGACAATTACCGGCCTTCACGCGACGAGATACTGCGTTACATCGCCGAAAATCCGGACCGCGCCGGTAAACGCGACATCGCCAAGGCGTTTGCGCTGCGCGGCGAAGACCGTATCTGGCTGAAGGACGTCTTGCGCGACCTGCAGGATGAAGGCCTGCTCACCAAGGAGCGCAAGCGGCTTGCCCGTATCGGCGCCCTGCCCCACGTCGCGGTGCTCGACATCTTCGGCCGTGACGCCGACGGTGTGCTGCTGGCGCACCCGACCGAAGCGATTGGCAATGGCGAACCTCCGGTCATAGCGATCCGCGTGTCGCGCGGCGGCAATGGCCCGACGCCGGGCATCGGCGACCGCGTGCTGGCCAAGACCTTTCCGACCGACGATCCGGCAGGCCCGGCCTATACGGGCCGGGTGATGAAGATATTCGAGAAGCGCACCGATGCGGTTCTCGGCGTTTTCCGTGTGCTGAAGGACGGCACGTTCCGCATCGAACCGGTGGAAAGGCGTCAGCCGGAGCTGGTCGTCGACAAGGAATTCCAGAACGGCGCCAAGAACGGCGACCTGGTCGAGGTCGAGCCGGCACGGGCCTCGCGCTACGGGCTGCCGCGAGCCAAGGTTCTGGCGGTGTTGGGGTCGCTGACCAGCGAAAAGGCGGTCTCGATGATCGCCATCCACGCACACGACATTCCGCATATTTTCCCAGCCGACGTCATCGCCCAGGCGGAGGCGGTCAAGCCGGCGACGCTTGCCGGCCGCGAGGATTGGCGCGAGCTGCCGCTGCTCACCATCGATCCGGCCGATGCCAAGGATCATGACGACGCGGTGTTCGCCATGCCTGACACCGACGAGAAGAACGCCGGCGGCGTGATTGTCACCGTCGCCATTGCCGATGTCGCTGCATACGTGCGCTATGCCACGGCGCTCGATCGCGAAGCGCTGAAGCGCGGCAATTCGGTCTATTTTCCCGACCGAGTCGTACCGATGCTGCCGGAGCGCATCTCGAACGACCTCTGTTCACTGCGCGAGGGCCAGGATCGTCCGGCGATAGCGGTGCGTATGACTTTCTCGGCCGATGGCCACAAACTCAGACATTCCTTCCATCGCGTCATGATGAAGTCGGCGGCGAAACTCGCCTATCAGCAGGCGCAAGCGGCGATCGACGGCGCACCGGACGACACGACTGGCCCGATCCTCGATACGGTGCTGAAGCCGCTATGGGACGCCTACGCGATCCTGAAGCGCGGCCGCGACACCCGCCAGCCGCTCGAACTCGATCTGCCCGAGCGCAAGATCCTGCTCAAGCAGGACGGCACCGTCGACAAGGTCGTCGTGCCGGAGCGGCTCGACGCGCACAAACTGATCGAAGAGTTCATGATCCAGGCCAATGTCGCCGCCGCCGAGACACTCGAGGCGAAGCGCCAGGCGCTGGTCTACCGCATCCACGATGCGCCCTCGCTCGCCAAGCAGGAATCGCTGCGTGAATTCCTGCAGACGCTCGGCCTGTCGCTGGCGCGCGGCGCGCAAATGCTGCCGAACCAGTTCAACGGCATCCTCGCTCGCGTGCGCGGCGCCGATAATGAGGGGCTGGTCAACGAAGTGGTGCTGCGCTCGCAGAGCCAGGCCGAATATTCGCCCGCCAATATCGGCCATTTCGGCCTCAACCTGAAGCGCTACGCGCATTTCACCTCGCCGATCCGTCGCTATGCCGACCTGATCGTGCATCGTGGGCTGATTGCCGCACTCGGCCTTGGTCCGGGGGGCCTGACGCAGGACGAGGCGGAGCGGCTGGAAGAGGTCTCGGCGCTGATTTCGGCGACCGAGCGGCGCGCGATGGCCGCCGAGCGCGACACGGTCGACCGGCTGATCGCCGCCTTTCTCGCCGAGCGCATCGACGACCGTTTCGACGCCCGCATCTCGGGCGTCACCAAATCGGGCCTGTTTGTCCAATTGCCGCAGTACGGCGCGGATGGCTTCATTCCGGTTTCAACCCTGGGCGGCGACTACTATATATACGACGAAACTGCTCGATCGCTTTTCGGAGAACGCACCGGCAAGGGCTATCAGCTTGCTGATCGCGTCGAGGTTCGCCTGATCGAGGTGGCGCCGATGGCCGGCGCGATGCGTTTCGAGATGCTGACCGAGCCAAAGCCGCTGCCCGGCTCCAAACGGTCGTTCCACAAGGCCAAAGGCCGCGCCCGGGCGTCGCAATCGCGTCCAGGCTCGCGCGGCAGGAGACGGTAATGCCAACAGAACTGCAGGTGGAAGAACGGATTTTCGGTGGCGAACATCACTCGGGCCGGACCGCCCGGCCGCTATGGACGGCAATGAAGCGCGGTATGCTCGGCCGCTGCCCGCATTGCGGCGAGGGCAAGCTGTTTCGCGCCTTCGTCAAGACCGTCGACAAATGCGATCATTGCGGCGAGGAGCTCCACCACCATCGCGCCGACGACCTGCCGGCCTATCTCGTGGTCGTCATTGTCGGCCACATCGTGCTCGGGGCCTTCATGGGTGTCGAGGCGACCTCGACGCTGTCTACCTGGCAGCACATCGCCATCTGGGTGCCATTGACCATCATTCTGGCCGTCGTCCTGCTGCAACCGGTCAAGGGCGCTGTCATCGGCCTGCAATGGGCGTTTTATATGCACGGCTTTGGCGGTGAAGAAGATCTGATCGAGTCGCATCCCGAGGCTTGAAACCGAGGCTGGCGCAATCGGCATGGCTGGACGCCACTTTCGCATCGGAGAAGATTCCGCTAGGTCGACCGCATGGACGTTATGACCAAGGCGGAAGTCGACAAGGTTGAGCGGATCGCGCTCGAGGCCAAGCCTATACGCCCACGCGACGCCGCGACGCTGATCCTGCTCGACCGCAAAGGCGACGAATTCCTGGTGCTGATGGGCCGGCGCCACGCCGGTCATGCCTTCATGCCGGGAAAATTCGTGTTTCCTGGCGGCCGCACAGATCCGGCCGACAGCCGCATCTCAATAGCCACCGCACTTCATCCCGAGGAAGAAGCGAGATTGACCGCTGGTATCGGTCGCACCAGCCCGGCTCGCGCCCGCGCGATTGCCCTGTCGGCAATCCGCGAAACCTATGAGGAGGCCGGCCTGCTGATCGGTCAAAAAGGCGCGTTCGCAACCGCCAGGCGCGACTGGCAGGGCTTTGTCGAACACGGCGTCATCCCATCACTGCAAGCGCTGCGCTTCGTCGCACGCGCCATCACCCCGCCCAACCGGGTGCGCCGCTTCGATACGCGCTTTCTCGCCGCATGGCGCGACGATGTCGCCGTTGAACTGCCGGGTGGCGGTCCGACCAACGAGTTGGAGGACGTCGTTTGGCTGCCGCTGGCCAAGGCCAGGCAAGCCGATATTCCAGACATCACGCGCACGGTCCTGGAGGAACTGGAAACGCGGCTCGCCTGGGATCCGCTGCTGAGCCCCGGCAGTCCCGTGCCGTTCTACCGGCTTGTCCACAATCGCTTCGTCCGCGAAATTCTCTAGAGCAGCCAGGCATTCCATGACAGTCGATACCCAGCCGCAGGGCAAGGAACGCGTACACTGGCTGCCGATGGTCGCGGCGATCTCGTCGATCAGCGTCGTCGGCATTGCCATCGGCCTTGGCATGCCGCTGCTCAGCGTGATCCTGGAAACGCGTGGCCATTCCGCGTCGATGATCGGTCTCAACACCGCGGTCGCCGGCCTCGCCTCTATCGCCGGCGCGCCGCTCGCCACCCCGCTTGCCATGCGGTTCGGGGTCGCCTGGACGATGCTTGCCATGATCGCCGCCGGGGCGCTGGCCTTTGTCGGTTTCCATTTCGCGCCAGCTTTCTGGATGTGGTTTCCGCTGCGCGTGCTGCTGCATATCGCGCTAACGGTGCTGTTCATCCTGTCGGAATTCTGGATCAGCACCTCGGCGCCGCCACACCGGCGCGGACTGGTCCTCGGCATCTATGCCACCGTGCTGTCTCTCGGCTTTGCCGCCGGGCCTTGGCTGTTCGCCCATCTCGGCAGCAGCGGCTTCCTGCCCTTCGGCGTTACCATCGCCTTGGTTACGCTCGCTGCCATACCGGTCCTGGCGGCACGCAACGAGAGCCCGACGATCGTCTCGGACGGCGAAACCAGCAATTTCCTGCGTTACATCTGGCTGGTGCCGACGGCGACCGCGGCCGTGCTGGTGTTCGGCGCGGTCGAGACCGGCGGCTTTGCACTGTTCCCGGTCTACGGTAGCCGCATCGGCTACTCAGAGGCGGACGCCGCCCTTTTGCTCACCATGATCGGGCTTGGCAACGTGCTGTTGCAGATCCCGATCGGCATGATCAGCGACCGCGTAAGCGACCGTCGCTATCTGCTGATGGCCTGTGCCACCGTCGGGCTTGCCGGTACGGTCTTCATGCCGTACTTCGCGCAGAACTGGCATTTGATGGCAGCGCTTCTGTTCGTCTGGGGCGGTGTGGTCGCTGCCATGTACACAATCGGCCTGGCGCATCTCGGCTCGCAGCTTTCCGGCCACGAATTGGCCTCCGCCAACGCCGCCTTCGTGCTCTGCTACGGCGTCGGCATGGTGCTTGGCCCGCAGGCGATCGGCATCGGCATGGACGCTTTCGGGCCGTCGGGCTTCGGTTGGGCGCTCGGCCTGTTCTTCGCCTGCTATATCGTGCTGGTCGGCACCAGGCTGCTCCACAAAATCCTCTGACTCGGCCCAGCTGCCGACATCGCTCCCACTGCTGACCAACTCCTGACACAACCATGTCAGGAGGGCTCGAGTATATGCTCCCCCAAAGTGCATAAGCAGGGAGACCTCGGATGATCGATAGTGGCTTTGAAACGAAATCGCTGCGGATGGAATTGCTGCTGCTGGTGACCTTTCAGGCACCGGCAGCCGATGTCGACCGCATCATGGAGGCGGTGGTCGCGATCGCGCCGCTCGAAATGGGCAAATATGACAGCAATGCCTTTCAGTCGGCGGACGGCATCGAACGTTACCGGCCGCTTGAAGGTGCCGCCGCCGGCGCCGAGACGGAATTGCGCAGGCGGTCGGGGACTGTCGAGGTGTCGTTCGAACTGCCTGATGACCAGAAGCTCGCCGCACGCGTCGTCGAGGCGATTTATCAGGTTCACAGCTATCAGGAACCGGTGATCCGCATTCAGCCACTGCTTGCCAGCCGCTCCAAGGGTCTCGACGACCGCACCAACCCGAACCGCTGGTGGAACACGACGGGAGACTGGAAGAAGGCGTTACAACCGGAAACCGTCGCGGCGGAGTGACCGGAACCTGGTCGTATCTCGGTTTGAATCTGGCTGTCAGGAAGCCTGCCGATGAATGATGAAGCAAACCGCAAACCGGCAAGCGATCCCCAGGACCTGGCGCGGCTATTGGTTTCTCGCGAGCAAGCGGGAGACGCGGAAGGAATGGCTGCTCTTTACGAACCCGGTGCCATCCTCGATACCGGCAACGGACAGTTGGCCTGCGGCAGAGATGCCATCCGCCGATTTTACGCCAAGTTGGTGGCAGCGGGACGAAAGTTTGATCTCGGAGATCAGCGTCCGGCTATCATCAACAGGGATTTGGCGCTCACTTCCACGCGCCTTGCCGACGGCACCGTTACTGCGGAAATCGCTCGCCGGCAAGGTGACGGGAACTGGCTTTGGGTGATCGATCAGCCGTCCATCGCTCGATATTCATAGCCAGCATTCAAACTGAGACGCCACCCAGAGGACGGCCGGAGGCACACAGGAGCCTCCCGCGGCTGTCGGCACCCAATCAACTTGTCGGGTTTTGGTAGCACTCAATGTCCGCTTCGTCCCCAGCCTCCATCGGCTGGCATAAACCCGGACAACTCATGTGCTACCTAATCCGGACAACTCATCTGCTTACGACACAGAACCTGGACAAGGGTTGACTTTCCGGGCGCGTTCTTTATGTGTCGCGGCAAGTTTCCCGCGTCCGGGTGTTTCCCGTGCTCCAGCGGCCAAAACTCCACGAACATTCAACGGACGAACATCATGGCCAAAGCCGCAAACATCAAAATCAAGCTTCTGTCGACCGCCGACACCGGTTTCTTCTACGTGACCAGCAAAAACAGCCGCACCAAGACGGACAAGCTGTCGTTCCGCAAATACGACCCGGTCGCCAAGAAGCACGTCGAATTCAAGGAAACCAAGATCAAGTAATCGGGTTTTCTCTCGCAGTACCGAAACGCCGCCTTCCGGGCGGCGTTTTTCATTTCGGGGATACAGGGCTAGCCGATGCGATCGCCGCTTGCCGGATCGAACAGATGGAGCGATGCCGGATCAGCCGACAGGCGCACGGCCTCACCCGGCTTCACGCTGGCCCGGCCCATGGCAAACACGCAGACCTGCTGGCCGGCAAGCCTGGCATAGAACTGGGTGGACAGGCCGAGCGGCTCCACGACACCCACCTCGCCCTTCAGCGCGCCATTGTCGGCGAGCCGGATATGCTCGGGCCGCAAGCCGACGGTGATCGCATCGCCATCCCTGAGCGGCAGGCCGTCCGGCAGCCTCAGCTTCTGGCCGTCGGCCAGGATGGCATCCGGCTTGGCGCCCTTTTCAACCACGGCAGACAGAAAATTCATGCCGGGCGAGCCGATGAACCCGGCGACGAACATGTTGACCGGCCGGTCGTACAGATCGAGCGGCACACCGACCTGCTGGACGAGGCCGTCATGCATGACGACGATGCGGTCGGCCATTGTCATCGCTTCGGTCTGGTCGTGGGTGACATAGACCGAAGTGGTCTTCAATTGCTGGTGCAGCGCCTTGATCTCGGCACGCATGTGAACGCGCAGCTTGGCATCGAGGTTCGAAAGCGGCTCGTCGAAGAGAAAGACCTTCGGGTCGCGTACGATGGCACGGCCCATGGCGACGCGCTGACGCTGGCCGCCGGACAATTGCCGAGGCAGGCGCTGCAGAAGCGCATCGAGCCCGAGCCGCTTGGCGGCACTGTCCACCCTTGCATCGATCGCCGGCTTCCCGGCCTTTCTCAGCATCAGGCTGAAGCCCATGTTCTTCGACACGTCCATGTGCGGATAGAGCGCGTAGGACTGGAATACCATGGCAATGTCGCGGTCCTTTGGCGCCATATCGTTGACCAGGCGCTCACCAATATGGATTTCGCCGTCGGAGACCTCCTCCAGCCCGGCGATCATACGCAGCAGTGTCGACTTCCCGCAGCCGGACGGGCCGACCAGAACGACGAACTCGCCGTCGGCGATTTCGAGATCGACTGCGTGCAGAACGCGCACCGCTCCATAGTCTTTGCGGACTTTGTCAAGTGTAACGGAGGCCATCGATCTATCCCTTGACAGCGCCGGCGGTAAGGCCGGTGACGAGGTAGCGTTGCAGGAAGGCAAAGAAGACGCAGACCGGGATCAGCGCCAGGATGGAAGCCGCCATCATCTGTCCCCAGTCGACCGCGAATTTGCCGATATAGGTGAGCAGGCCGACCGCGAAGGTCTTCTGGTCGTCGCTGGAAATCAGCATCAGCGCAAACAGCAACTCGCTCCAGGCGGCGGTAAAGACGAAGCCGAGCGTCGCGCCCATGCCGGGCAGCGTCAGCGGCACGATCACCTTGCGCATCGCCTGCAGGCGCGTGCAGCCGTCGATCATCGCTGCCTCTTCCAGGTCTCTCGGGATGCCGTCGAAGAAAGATTGCATCAGGAAGGTCGCAAAGGCCGTATTGAACGCGGTGTAGATGATGACGAGGCCGGTCAGGCTGTTGATGAGGCCGATCTGTCCCATGATGCGGTAGATCGGCGGAATGACCATCACCAGCGGAAAAGTCTGGGTGAGCAAAAGCAGGATGGCCAGGGTCGCCTTGCCGCGGAAGGAAAATCGCGACATGGCGTAGCCGGCCAGCGTGGCAATGACCGTTACGAAGGCTGCCGTCGAAACCGAAACGATAACGCTGTTCAGGAAGTAACGCGGGAAATCGCTGGCTTCGAGCACGGTGACGAAGTTCTGCAGCGTCGTTTGCGACGGCCAGAAAGTGATGCCTTCGGAATAGAGCAGCCGCTCCGGCGTGACCGAGATCTTCAACGTCCAGAAGATCGGGAACAGCGCGAAGGCCATATAGGCGGCGATGGCGCCGTAAAGGCCGATACCGCCGAGGACGCGCGAGGAAGCGGAGCGTCCGGCAATCATCAGACGTGCCTCACCAGCGAACGGCGGATGCCGATAAGCGCAACCGCGTAGACGATGAGCAGCACAAGCAGCAGGACCGCCACTGCGGAGGCATAGCCTTTGTCCAGCGACTTGAACGCGCTGACATAGATATAGACCGGCACTGTGGCGGTCGAACCGGCAGGCCCGCCTTCGGTCATGACGAAGATCAGGTCGGCGAATGTGGCGATCCATATGGTGCGCAGCATGACGGTAATGACGATGGTCGGCGCCAGGAACGGCAGCGTCACCTTGGTGAAGCGCTGCCACGGCGAGGCGCCGTCGATCGCCGCCGCCTCATGCAGTTCTGACGGGATCGACTTCAACGCCGCCAAAAGGGTGATGGCAAAAAAGGGAATGCCGAACCAGACATTGGCGACGATCGGCCCCCACATGGCTGTCGAGGGATCGGAGAGCACGTTGGTTGGCTCGGCTTTCAGCCCCAAGGCGTAGAGCCAATGCGGCAGCGGCCCGATGATCGGGTTGAACAGCCAGGCCCAGGTCAGGCCCGAGAGGAAGGACGGTACCGCCCAAGGCAGGAACACCACGGCCTGCACGATCTTTCTGCCCCGGAACGGCGTATCGAGCAGCAGCGCCAGGCCAAGTCCAAGGAAAAATTGGAAGAACAGGCTGGCTGCCGTCCACCATAGCGTGTTGACGAGCGCCTGCCCGAGCACAGGATCCGACAGCATCGCCTGATACTGCCCAAGCCCGACATATTCGGATTTGAAAGCGGAGAATTTGCGGAACGAGTAGCCGACACCGATAACCAGCGGCACCAGGAGCACGACGACCAGCAGCGCGATCGCCGGGCTGAGATAGAGCCAAGGCTCGATCACGGCATGGGATAGCCGCTTCTTTCGCGGCCTGCCGGCGGATCGGATTTCGGACACGGCATAGGTCATTGGTACTGGATCGTCTCCTGGGTAACCACGGGCTGGCGACAGCGCCTTCCCCGTTTACGGGGAGATGCCGGTCCACCCTCCGCAGCTGCAGCGCAGCTGCTGCGGAGGACGGGCAGGCAGATGAGAGGCAACACGAGCCACGACGGGTTGGCGCCGCCCTCATCCGTCACTTCGTGACACCTTCTCCCCGTGAACGGGAGAAGGAAGAAGAGCTATTTCTTGTTCTTGGCCAGCCAGTCCTGCTGTTCTTTGGTCAGGAACTTGGCCCATTCGTCAGCCACGTCCTTGGCCGCTTTCTGGCCAAGCAGCACTTCCTGAAAATTCTTGATCGCCACCTGGTCTACGAAATTGCCAAGGTTTTCCAGGTGAGTCGGCGGCGTCACCATCTCGTATTTGTCGCCGTTGTTCAGTTCCTCGAACCAGCCTTTGAACTGCTCGGTCCTGAAGTGGGCGTCCTGGTCGGCGCCGTTGTGGATTGGAATGACGCCGACTTCCTTTGCCCATTCCAGATTGTCCTTGGGCGACAACAGCGTCGCCATCAGCTTCCATGCATCGTCCTTGTGCTGGGAATTGGCGAACATCGCCCAGCCGGCATAACCGAGCGTCGGATAGGATTTGCCGCTCGGTCCGACCGGCATCGGCGCCACGGCGAAATCGTCGGCGCTCATCTTGTCGGCGATGCCGAGCAGCGCGTCGGGATCCTGGTTCAGCATGGCGCAGGTGCCGCTGTAGAACCCGGTGACGGTCTCGTTAAAACCCCAGCTCACCGCATCTTTCGGCGCCAGGCCGTTCTTGTACATGTCGGCGAGCATCTGCAGGCCCTTGACCGAGCCTTCCTCGTTGATGGTCGAGGTGCCGTCCTCGTTGAAATACCCGCCCTTGCCGGCGGCGATGTTCATGAACATATGCATGCCGTTGAAGGCGCCCGGGCCGCCGCGCAGGCAGTAGCCGTATTTGCCCGGTATCGCCGAGATTTTTTTGGAGTCCTCGACGAATTCATCGAGCGTTGCCGGCGGACCGTCCAGACCAGCCTCCTTGAACAGCTTCTTGTTCCAGAACAGCGCGTTCAGGTAATAGCCGTAAGGGATCATGTACTGCTTGTTATCGACCGTCGAGCCGAACTGCTTGGCACGCTCGCCAAGCGTTTTGGCATCGTCCCATTTGGCCATGTATGGCCCGAGATCCTCGAGCTGGCCGTTGGTCGCATAGAGACCCATCCAGCGTTCCGGCATCTCGACGATATCGGGCGTGTCGCCGGCCTGCACCATGGTGAGGAACTTCTCGAACGCCTGTCCCCAGGGCAGTGATACCAGCTCGACCTTGACACCCGGATTGGCCGCCTCGAATTCGGCGATCTGCTTCTTGAGGAATTCGGTACGCGGCGGGCTGGTGATGACCTCGACCATCTTGACCGTGGAATCGGCCAGCACGCTGCCGGCGGAAATCGCCAGACCCAAGACGGCACCAAGAAGGATGCTCAGTTTTTTCATGTTCAGCACTCCCATTTTGAACGGCTCCTTTATCTTTTTGCTCTGTCGAAGGCCCGGGCAACATCCGCCCACAGGTCTTCGACACTTTCCAATCCGACACTGAAGCGGATGGTTCGTGGGCTGACGCCGAAGCGCGCCATCGAATTCAGGCCCGGCGTCTGCTCGAGCGAGGCCTTTGCCGGAACGACCAGGCTCTCATGGCCGCCCCAGCTGACGCCGATGCGAAAGAGTTTCAGCGCATCGACGAAAGCCGGGATGTCGACGTCTTCCGTCACTTCGAACGAGAACAGCCCGGCATAGCCGGCAAGCGTCGCCTTGCCTGGATGGTTGGAATAGGCCGGGTGGTTGACCCGCTCGACATGGTCATGCGCTTTCAGCCGTTCGGCGATGGTCAGCCCGCTCTTCATGTGGTGCGGCAACCGCAGCGGCAATGTGCGCAGGCCACGCAGCAACAGCCAGGCCTCGAAAGGCGAAAGTTTGCCGCCGAGATAGGAATAGGTCTGCTCGTTGATATGTCGGATATGGGCGGCCGAACCGGCCACCACACCGGCGACGGTGTCGCTGTGGCCGCCGAGATATTTCGAGGCCGAATGCAGCACCAGGTCGACACCGTGCGAAATCGGCTTCTGGAACACCGGCGTCGCCCAGGAATTGTCGATCGAGGTGATGATGCCCTGCTCTTTGGCCAGCCGCGCGAGCTGGGTTATGTCCTGGAGCTCGAATATCATCGACGTCGGGCTTTCCAGGTAGAGCAGCTTGGCGCCGGGAAGTGCTGCCGCGACCGCGTCCGGATCGGAACCGTCGACGTAGTCGACCTTGATGTTGAGCCGTGGCAAAAGCCGTTCGAACAGCCGGTAGGCATCGCCGTAGCAATTGCGCACGACAACCATGCGCTCACCGGCACCGACGAAAGCAAGCACCGTGGCGCTGATCGCCGCCATGCCGCTGGAAAAGCCGCGCGCGGCCTCCGCGCCTTCGAGAGCGGCGACACGCGCCTCGAACTCCATGACCGTCGGGTTGTCGCCGCGCGAATAGATCGGCTGATGTCGCCTGCCGGCGAATGTGTCGGCCATCTCGGAATAGTTGGCGAAGGTGAAGAGCGAAGTCTGGTAGATCGGCGGGACCACCGCGCCGCCGGGGAAAGGCTCGTCATGGGCGAGAAGCGTCGCTGCCTCGGCGAGATAGTCGTTTTCGAAACCGGCGGGATGATCGCTCATTTCTGGCCTGAAAGTTCGAGTTTGGCCGCGCCGCGCTTCAGATCGTCCTCGACGGTGGCGATCAGCTTGAGCGCCTCGGCCCGGGCCCCCTCCGGATCGTGCGCGGCAATGCGTTCGTAGATGGTGCGGTGGTAAGGAAAGCTGGCGTGGCCGAAATCACGAACGCCGAGCGGATGCTCCCAGAAACGATGGAACAGTTCGTGCATGGCGGCGATGATCTGCTCGAACAGCGGATTGCCGGAACTGCGGTAGATCGACTGGTGGAATTCCCAGTCCTCCTCCGCCGACATCCCGGCGCGGGTGTGGAAGGCCTGCTCCATAATGTCGAGCTTGCGCCCGATCTCGACGAGATCTGCCTGGCCCGCGCGGACGGCGCACAGGGCGGCGGCTTCCGCTTCCAGTGCCCGGCGGATTTCCAGCGTCTGCATCAGGCTGGTGAAATCATTGCCGCCGGCCAGCGTCAGCGGCATGTGCAGCATGTCCAGCGAGACCACTCCCTTGAGATAGGTGCCGCTGCCTTGCCGCCGTTCGACCAGGCCTAGCCCTTCCCAGCGCGTCAACGCCTCGCGCACGGTGTTGCGGCTCACCTTGAGGCGCTCGGCAAGGATTCGTTCGGTCGGCAGTCTCTGGCCGGGCCCGAGAGCTTCCCGCATCACAAAGCCGGCCAGCGCCTTGAGCACCGCGTCGTCACGAGCAGTTGCCTGTATGGGGGAAAGGCCGAATTCGGTCATGCCAACGGGTCACCAAATGGCTCAATGGTCCAACCAATTTCTGCATAGAAGACAGGGCCTGTCAATCGACTGCGGGCGCATACGCCCTGCCCAAGCCGGCTATTTCAAAGGGCGCTGTCGCTGCCGCAACAAAAACCAAACATTTTCCGGGTCTTGGCGTATAATCCTGATGTGTTTTGAAAATTGGGGGCCGGCCGGCGTTTGGCAGCGGTACGAGGAGGCCACTATGTGCCAGCGCCGGCCGGCCGACCCCACGGACCCAGGAGATGCGGCGGACCTGAGCATCATGGGGTATTCTTCGGGTCGAACCGGCGATCTAGCCTCGTGCCGGTTACGTCTAAGGGCTGCACATTTGCGCAACAACTTATGGAAATCAACCGTTTCTTAACCAAGCCTCGCAAATCGCTTGGATTAAGGTAAATTCGTAACCTTGTCGCGTTGACCCGGCAATTGGTGTTCGGTGCTAAGCCGCCTTGGCGACGACGCGATTGCGGCCGCCGCTCTTGGCTTCGTAGAGCGCAAGGTCGGCGCGTTTCATTAGCGCGGAGACCGTGTCCACCCCTTTCAGCACCGACGAAACGCCGACGCTGACGGTGACTTCGACGGCTTTGCCTTCGGCGCCGACGGGAAACGGCAGTTGGGCGATTTCGGCGCGAATGCGCTCGGCGACCTTTTCGGCCACCGCGCCGTCGGTGTCCGGCATCACCACGACGAACTCCTCGCCGCCGAAGCGGCAGGCCAGGTCGATGCCGCGCACATTCTTGCGCAGCCGCCGCGCGAATTCGCGCAGCACGTCGTCGCCGCCGTCATGGCCATGCGCGTCGTTGATGCTCTTGAAGCGGTCCAGATCGGTGATCATCACCGACAGCGGCCGGCGCCGTGCCACGGCGCGGTCGAACAGCGTCTGCAAATGGCTGTCGAGATAGCGGCGGTTGTGCAGGCCGGTCAGGGCATCGGTCACCGCCATCTCGATGGTCTGGGTGACGCTGGCGCGAAGCTGGTCGTTGTAGCGCTTGCGGCGCACCTGCGTACGCAGCCGCGCGGTCAGCTCCTGCTGGTCGATCGGCCGCATCAGATAATCGTTGATGCCGAGTTCGAGGCCGCGGATGATACGTCCCTCCTCGCCCTCGTCCGCCAGAAGGATGATCGGCAGGAAACGGGTGCGATCGAGCGAGCGCAATTGCGAGCAGAGCCTCAGCGGGTCGAAATCGGCGAAGGCCGTCGAGATCATCACGCATTCATACGGCTGCTCGGCGGCCTGGAAGAAGCCGGCATGCGGATCGTTGGCGACGTCGAGATCGGCACTGCCGCGCAGCATCTTCTGGATGCGCTCGAACGAGGATTTGCGCTCGTCGACCAGCAGCACCTTCGGCACCGCATCGTCGGCAGCGAAGTTGCGGCTCAAAAGCTCCTCGATGCCGATATTGCGTGTCGTCGAGGCGCGCAGCCGCAGCTCGTCGGTCAGCGATTTCAGCCTGACCAGGCTCTTGACGCGCGTCATCAACTGCAGATCGTTGACCGGCTTGGTCAAAAAATCGTCGGCGCCGGCCTCGAGGCCGCGCACCCGGTCCGAAACCTGGTCGAGCGCGGTGATCATCACGACAGGGATGTGCGATGTCGCCGGGTCGCCCTTCAGCCGCCGGCAGACCTCGAACCCGTCCATGTCGGGCATCATCACGTCGAGCAGCACGACGTCGACCTTGCCGTTCTCGCAGATCTCGATCGCGTCCGGCCCGTTGGTGGCGGTCAGGACCTCGAAATATTCGGCGAGCAGCCGAACCTCCAGCAGCCTGACATTGGCTGGGATGTCGTCGACGACGAGGATCCGCGCGGTCATTTCACAAAGCTCCGGCTCGGCTGGAAAGATACATCAGGCATCGCCCAGGTAGGATTTGATGGTTTCGATGAAACGCGGCACCGAGATCGGCTTGGAGATATATGCCTCGCAGCCGCCCTGGCGAATGCGCTCCTCGTCCCCTTTCATCGCGAAGGCGGTGACGGCGATGACCGGGATGACGTGGAGATCATCGTCCTCCTTCAGCCATTTGGTGACCTCGAGGCCCGACACTTCCGGCAGCTGGATGTCCATCAGGATGAGGTCCGGCCTGTGCTGCCGCGCCAGATCCAGCGCTTCCAGGCCGTTGCGTGTGCGCACCGTCTCGTAGCCGCTCGCTTCGATGAGGTCGCGAAAGAGCTTCATGTTGAGCTCGTTGTCTTCGACGATCATAACCTTCTTTGGCATCGATTTCCCGTCCCGGCTGACCTTCCACTCGAAGGGTGCCGTCATGCGCCCCTTGTCGGCACGCACCAAACCTGTTCCCACTATACGGCAATATGATTGACGAAACGCAAACCGGCCGCCCTAAAAGCGTTCGGATTCCAGGTGGGCGAGCTTGCTGCCGGCGACACTTGCCACTACTGCGAAAACAGAACGATTCCGCCCATGAAGGAAGGTAGCGATGGCAAACGCAGCGTCAATGCGCGAGGAAGCGGAAACCATTGCCGTAAAGGCGTTGGGCTTCGTCGCCGCCGATCCGGAACTTCTGCCCCGCTTCCTGGCGATCACCGGCATCGAAGCCCATTCCATCCGCCGGGCGGCAGGCGAGCCGGGATTCCTGGCCGGCGTGCTGCAGTTCATCCTTGCCCATGAGCCGACGCTGATGCGTTTTTCCGAGGAGACCGGAACGCCGCCCGCCGCAGTCGGCAAGGCATTGCGGGCGCTGCCGCTCGGCGACGACAATCATGAGCATTCGGTATGAGCGACGATCCCGAGACGGCGCGGCAGATCGAGGAGCTGGCCGCCGACGACCGGCCGCTGCTGGTGCTCGACGTCGACGACGTCGTGCTCGAATTCATCCGGCCGTTTCCGCATTTCCTCAAATCGCGCGGCTTCGGCCTGACGCTGGCTTCCTTCCGCCTCACCGGCAACATCACCGAAACGGCGAGCGGCCGTTTGATCGAACAGCCCGAGGTTACGGCACTTCTGGGGGAATTCTTTGACGCCCAGGCCGATTGGCAAAGCATCACCGACGGTGCCGAGGATGCTCTTGCAGCGCTTAGCGACAGCGCCGAGATCGTTCTGCTAACCGCCATGCCGCACAAGCACCGCGTGGTGCGCCGTGCGCATCTCGACGCGCTCGGATTGCCCTACCCGCTTTTGACCACCGAAATGGCCAAGGGACCGGCGGTGGCCAAATTGCGCGGCAACAAGGGCCGCCCGGTCGCTTTCGTCGACGATCAGCCGTCCAATCTTGTGTCGGTGCAGAACTCGGTCGCCGATGCGTATCTCTTCCATCTGATGGCCGACAATTCGCTGCGCGCTTTCCTGCCGCCGCCGCCGGACGGCGTCAGAGTCGTCGAAGACTGGCGCGACGCCGCGCCGAAGATCGCGAGCGCTCTGGGGCTTTAATGCGAGCGCTCAGGGCTGCAGCTTCGGTCCTGCCCCGCCATTGTCGCCGCCGTCCGAATCCTCGCCCCCGGTCGAATTGTCCGTTCCATTCGCGCCATCATCGCCCGAGTTGTCATCCTGGCCGGCGCTGTCGTCCTGGACTTCATCCGGCCCCTTCAGCATGGCGCCGTTGACCGCAACGGACCCATCGGCCTTGGTGTTGATCACCCATTCCAGCCGGCCATCCGGCAGCGTCTTGCCAAAACCTTTGACGGCCAGCGCAAAGGGGAAGGCCTGCGCCATCTGCTCATCGCTCTTGGCGCCTTCCTTCAAGGCATCGACGATCCTGTCGTAGCCGGCCACAGCGACGGTCACGGTCGCATCAGGCTTTTCGCCGCCCGGGAAAGTCATCTCGCCTTCCATGGCGACTTCGACGTCGCCATTCTTCACGGTCGAGTGGCCGAGGATTACTTTGGGTTTCTTGGCCTTGAAATCGGCGACCAAAGCCTTGCCGAATTCCCCCGGCAACGGCGGATTCTTATTGAGATCAAAGGCTTCGATCGCCTTCTTCGCCATCGTGTCGAGATCGATATTGGTACCGCCGAAGTTGAGGTCGATATCCGTCGGCACCAGTGGACCAGTCCAGGCGGGCAGCAATTGCCGGGGGATCGTCAGACCGGAGGCCTTGATCCCATAGTTGATCTTGCCGTTCTGGGAGACGCCATCCATGCCGCTAGCCAAATCCAACTGCTTCGCACCCCACTTGCCGACTGGGCTCTCAATTGCGAAATCCTTGAAGGCGTACGTTCCATCGATTCTTTCCCAGACAGGCAACGCCGCAAGGAGACGTGACTTAAGTTCCGCCTGATTTACTTTCAGTTTCGCCTCGTCTTCATTAGCGACGGCAAAAGCAAGCAGATCCATCAACGGCTTTGTCCGAACACCCTTGCCGTTTGCATGCACCGAAAATTCCGGCGCATTGAGGGTGACCGGGAAATTCAACCCTCGCTCGGGATCGTTGATTTTGAGGACTTCAGCAAAATTCAAGATCTTTTCCGCGACAGTGAAATCGATGCCGCCGTTCGCCGATTTCGTCGAATTTAGCGTGGCGGTGCCGGCACCGGCAGAGACATCGGCCTCTTGCTTCGGCTCCCGGGTTTTCATCGTCATAGCGTCCATTGACCCCGTGGCGCTGACGAAGGCCACCAG
The DNA here is from genome assembly GCF_040318825.1 of Mesorhizobium sp. M1006. Classification (NCBI taxonomy): domain Bacteria; kingdom Pseudomonadati; phylum Pseudomonadota; class Alphaproteobacteria; order Hyphomicrobiales; family Phyllobacteriaceae; genus Mesorhizobium; species Mesorhizobium sp. M1006. The sequence continues at coordinate 177,503 of NZ_JAMYMZ010000008.1, read as the reverse complement.
GGCCGGATCATACACACCGGTGAACTTGTTGTTCGACACCGAAAAGTCGATGTGCTGCGGCCCTTGAGGCCCCTTGAAATCGAACGATCCGGTCAGCGACGTATCCGCCGACACGTCCCACTGCCCGTCCTGGCGCGGCTTGACCCGCATGTCGTAAGGCGTGACGTCGAACTTGAAGGAATCCTGTTTCGACAGCAAAGCGACGAGCGGCTTGAAATCGACGGCGAGTTTGTACGCATCGCCGTCGGCAGTGATTTTCACCAGCCCGATATCGAAACCCTGCCTGCCGAAATAATGTGCCAGATCATCGGTAAGCTTCTTCGCGCCTTGGCTGTCGACGGTCTGGGCGAAAGCGGGCGCGCTAAACGCGACGGCGAGAACAAGTGGCAATACACGCTTCACGTCGATTCTCCGTTGTCTCGGGCCAAATCATTGCTTGTATTAGTGAAACAGCGTTACAGCGGCAAGACGCCGGCTGTAGGCCAAAAGCGCATCCGGCTAAAGCACCAGCCGCACCAGCGGTCGGCCTGGCTTACGTTCGACCAATCGCTGGAACCCGGCCTTCTCGAAGACCCGCGACGAGCCTACGAACAGCCCGATCGAGCGCGAATCCTTCGACAGGTCGATCGGGCAGGCCTCGATCAGCCGCGCGCCGTTCTCGCGGGCGAACTCGATGCCGCCTTGGACCAGGCGGTGCGACAGGCCCTTGCCGCGTGCTTTGGTGCGGATGAAGAAGCAGGAGATCGCCCAGACGCCCGGATCGCTGGCGTCGGCGGGGTCGATCGGCGCCGACCCCCTGCCCTGGTTGTTCCATTCGGGCACGTCGGCACGCGGGCCGATCTGCATCCAGCCGACCGCCTGGCCACCCTCGAAAGTCAGCACGCCGGGCGGCGGCCCGGCCCCGATCCGCGCCTTGATGTGGTCCTTGTTGCGCTCCCGGTTGCTCGCGCGGCGTGCTGCGGGCGACAGCCGGAAATGTGTGCACCAGCAGCCGTAGCAGGCGCCTTGCCTACCGAAAAGATCTTCGAAATCCGCCCAAAGCTCGGGCACTAGCGGCGCTATGGTCGTATTCATGAGCTCTCTCCCGGCCCACCGCCTTGTCGTGGCATCCGTCCTGACGTACCATTACATTTGTTCTCTTTATGTTCGCAGCGATGGCGGCCCCTGTCAACAATCCCGAACACGGTTTTTGCCGCGACTGCCTGAGTTTTCAGCGCAGCGAGGCACGCCGTTGCGAGCGCTGCGGCAGTCCACGGCTCGCCCGCCATCCGGAGCTCTACCGGCTGCGCCTTGCCCATATCGATTGCGACGCGTTCTACGCGGCGGTCGAAAAGCGCGACAACCCGGCGTTGAAGGACCGGCCATTGATCATCGGCGGCGGCAAGCGCGGCGTCGTCTCCACCGCATGCTACATTGCCCGCATCCACGGCGTGCGCTCGGCAATGCCGATGTTCAAGGCGCTCGAAGCCTGCCCGGAAGCGGTGGTCCTGCCGCCGGACATGGAAAAATACGTCCGCGTCGGCCGTGAGGTGCGCGCCATGATGCAGGCGCTGACGCCGCTGGTCGAGCCGCTCTCGATCGACGAGGCCTTTCTCGACCTCGCCGGCACCGAGCGCCTGCATGGCCTGCCGCCTGCGGTGGTCCTGGCGCGCTTCGCACTCGGCGTGGAAAAGGAGATCGGCATCACCGTTTCGGCCGGTCTTTCCTACTGCAAGTTCCTGGCCAAGGTGGCATCGGACTTCCGCAAGCCGCGCGGCTTTTCGGTGATCGGCGAGGCCGAGGCTATCGGCTTCCTGGCCGAGCAGCCGGTGACGCTGATCTGGGGGGTCGGCAAGGCCTTTGCCGCCACACTCGAGCGCGACGGCATCCGCACCATCGGCCAGTTGCAGCGCATGGAACGTGGCGATCTGATGCGCCGCTACGGCGTCATGGGCGACCGGCTCTACCGGCTTTCGCGCGGCGAGGACGACCGTCGCGTCGTTCCCGACCAGGACGCGAAAAGCGTCTCGGCGGAAACCACTTTCGATACCGACATCGCCTCCGTCGACGAACTGGTTTCGGTGCTGAGGGCGCTGTCGGAAAAAGTCTCGGCCCGGCTGAAGAAATCCGGCATTGCCGGACGCACCGTCGTCCTCAAGCTGAAGACCCAGGATTTCAGGATCCGCACGCGCAATCGCCAGCTCGGCGATCCGACCCGGCTGGCCGACCGCATCTTTCAGACCGGGCTCGAGCTGCTGCGCAAGGAAGCGGATGGCACGAAATACCGGCTGCTCGGCATTGGCGTCAGCGATCTCTCCGACGATGACCGGGCGGACCCGCCCGACCTGGTCGACGTCCAGTCACGCAAGCGCGCCATGGCCGAAGGCGCCATCGACACGCTGCGCGGCAAGTTCGGCCGCAGGGCGGTGGAAACCGGCTATACCTTCGGCAAGGGCCGCGATGCCCATCCGCCCGAACCGGTCGAGGAATGATACCGGCATGTTTGAGATTCAGGTCAGGCCGAGTCGAGAAGGGTGGTTTCCGAGAACCGGAGCGGAGCGCACTTGTGAGTACGTGAGCACTGGATGCGCAGGAAACCGCCTTTCGCAGGCCGGCCTCACCTGAATATCAACTTGCCCCAGTCACGTGCGCTGCAGATCGATCCGGGTGGTCACCACACTCTTCCCGGTTTTCGGATCGGTATCGACGACGATCAGCCGCATGCCATTCTCGCCGTTCTTCTCGACCGTCATTTGCGCCTTGCGATCGCCATTGACCTCCTTGGCCCAACGGATGCCGAGATTGATTGCGTTGCCGGAGCGGCTGCCGCTCAATTGCGCCGGCCCGGTGCGCGATCCGACATAGGTGCCGGTGTATTTCGTCCCGCTCGATTTGAGATCGGCGCTGATGGCGCGCGTTACCACGATAAGACCGCGGCAGCTGCCGTCGAGCGATAGCGAGCTCGACGTTGCGTCGGAATTGAAATGACAGGAGACATTCACCGTCGGCGCATCGGTGGTCACCTTGACGATGCCTTTGCCGGCGAAATTCCCCTGGAATGAGCGAAGAAAATCCGGATCGTCGGCATGCGCTGCCCCGGCCCCGGCCGTCAGGCAGCCGGCAAGTACAAATCGTGCAAGTGATTTCATCGGACCGCTCCTCGTTGGTGTCCAAAACACAGCACGCAAACACTGAGGGACCAACGCTTCCCTCAGCGGCGGGTTCCGGCTTCAACATCACTGTTTGCAACGCTGCACGGCTGGCCCAGTCGAATGCGTCGGCTAGCGGTTGCGATGAGCGCTCCGGCTTGCGACATAGCCGCATGGCACCCGCACCCTCGATCCCCAAGGCCGCGTTCTGGATGGCGCTGTCGATCGCCTCGTTCCTGGCGATGTCGGTGGCCGGCCGCGCCACGACGGCCGAACTAAACGTCTTCCAGGTGCTCGAGCTGCGCTCGGTGATCGGCTTTTTCATCCTGTTGCCGCTGGTCATGATGTCAGGCGGTTTTGCGGCGATGCGCACCGGACGCCCGCTGGCTCATATCGCCCGCAACGTCGTCCACTATACCGGCCAGGCTGCCTGGCTCTACGCCCTGACGCTGATCCCGCTTGCGGTACTGATCTCGATCGAATTCACGACGCCGATCTGGACCGCTTTGCTGGCCGTCGCTTTCCTCGGCGAAAGGCTGTCCCGGCCACGGCTGGCGGCAATCGTGCTCGGGCTGATCGGCGTTGTGATCATCGTGCGTCCGGGCGTCGGCGCGGTCAATCCGGGGCATGTTATCGTGCTGGGAGCCGCGGTCTGCTTCGGCGTCTCGATGGTTCTCGTCAAGTCGCTGACGCGGACGGACAGCGTCGTGCGCATCATCTTCTGGATGTTGATCATCCAGTCGCTGCTTGGCCTCGTCCCGGCGCTTTACGAATGGCGCAACCCGCCGCTTGAGCTCTGGCCGTGGATCCTGCTCATCGCCTTCACCGGCATGTCGTCGCATTTCTGCATGGCCCGCGCACTTGTCTATGCCGATGCGACGGTCATCTCGCCAATGGACTTTTTGCGCGTGCCGCTGTCGGCGGTGATCGGATGGCTGCTCTATCACGAGCAGATCGACGCCTTCACCGCCGGTGGCGCCCTGCTGATCCTCATGGGAAATCTGCTCAACCTGCAGCGGAGAGCACCGCAACCGGCGGAGATCGCCGCTTCATAAGCGTGCGCTAACTCTTAGACCAGTTCCACCTCGACCACGCCCGGCACCGCCCGCATCGCCGACGCGATCTGCGGCGATACGCGGTAGCGGTTGGGCAACTCGATCTCGACCTCGCCCTCGCCGCCTTCCTTGATGACGATGATGCTCACCTGACTGTCGCCACGCTGGCCAAGCTGCGATTGGATTGTCAATGCCGGTGCGTCATTTCTGACGAAGATGCGCAACGCTTTCTGGATACGGCTTGCCTCTTCCTCCAACGACTGCACGGTCTGGATGCGCAGATTGACGCCTTCAGGCCTGTCCTCGGCCGAAACGGTGATCACCACCGAGCGGCCGGGTTCGAGCAAGTCGCGGTATTGCGCCAGCCCCTCGGAAAACAGCACCGCTTCATACTGGCCGGAGGTGTCGGAGAACTGCACGACGCCCATCTTGTTGCCGGTGCGCGTCTTGCGCTCCTGCTTGGTGGTCACCGTGCCGGCGAGCCGGCCGGCGGCAGCACCGCGTTTGACGGCGGCCGAAAACTCGCCCCAGGTCTGCACCCGCATTTTCTGCAGCGCCGCCTTGTATTCGTCGAGCGGATGCGCCGAGAGATAGAACCCGACCACCTGGAATTCACGGTGCAGGCGGTCGGCGGCGAGCCAGGGATCGGTCGCCGGCAAGTTGAGCGCCTGCGACTGTGCGCCGAGCGAGGCGCCAAAGATGTCATGCTGGCCGGTGACGGCATTCTGCTGCGCCAGCGACGCCAGCCCCATCATCCGCTCGACGCCGGCCATCATCGCCGCGCGGTCATGACCGAAGCAGTCTAGCGCGCCGGCCATGATCAGGCTTTCGAAGACGCGCTTGCCGACGATCTTCGGATCGACCCTTTCACAGAAATCGGCGAGGCTCTTGAAGGGTTTTTCGCCGCGCGTGGCGACGATGTGCTCGACCGCCGCATCGCCGACGCCCTTGAGCGCGGCCAGCGAATAGAAGATGCGGTTCTCGCCGACCTCGAAATCCCGGAACGACGTCATGACCGACGGCGCCACCACCTCGATGCCGAGGCGCAGCGCATCCTGGCGGAAATCGGCGAGCTTGTCCGTATTGCCCATGTCGAGCGTCATCGATGCCGCCAGGAATTCGACGGGGTAATGCGCCTTCAGATAGGCGGTCTGGTAGGAGACGACGGCATAGGCGGCGGCATGCGATTTGTTGAAACCGTAGTCGGCAAACTTTGCCAGCAGGTCGAAGATGAAGTCGGCTTGCGGCTTGCCGACGCCGCGCTCGACCGCGCCCGAAACAAAGCGCTCGCGCTGCTTGTCCATCTCGGCGCGGATCTTCTTGCCCATGGCGCGGCGCAGCAGATCGGCTTCGCCCAGCGAATAGCCGGAGAGCTCCTGCGCGATCTGCATCACCTGTTCCTGGTAGACGATGACGCCTTGCGTCTCCTTGACGAGATGGTCGATCTTCGGGTGGATCGACGCCATCTCCTCCTCGCCGTGCTTTCTGGCGTTGTAGGTCGGTATGTTCTCCATCGGCCCCGGCCGGTAGAGCGCGACCAGCGCGATAATGTCCTCGATACAGTCGGGCCGCATGCCGATCAGCGCCTTGCGCATGCCGGCACTTTCCACCTGGAACACGCCGACCACCTCGCCGCGCGACAGCATGGCGTAGGTTTCGGGGTCGTCGAGCGGAATGTGGGCAAGATCGATCTCGATGCCGCGGCGGCGGATCAGCTTGACGGCCCTGTCCAGCACCGTCAGCGTCTTCAGGCCAAGGAAGTCGAATTTCACCAGCCCGGCCTGCTCGACATATTTCATGTTGAACTGCGTGACCGGCATGTCCGAGCGCGGATCGCGGTACATCGGCACCAGCTCCGACAGCGGCCGGTCGCCGATGACGATGCCGGCGGCGTGCGTCGAGGCGTGCCGATAAAGACCTTCCAGTTTCTGCGCCGTATCGAGCAGCGTCTGCACGATCGGCTCACGCTCCGCCTCTTCGGCAAAGCGCGGCTCGTTGGCGATGGCGTCGGCGAGCTTGACCGGATTGGCCGGGTTCGACGGCACCATCTTGCTCAGCTTGTCGACCTGCCCGTAAGGCATCTGCAGCACGCGGCCGACGTCGCGCAGCACCGCGCGCGCCTGCAGCGTGCCGAAGGTGATGATCTGGCCAACCTGGTCGCGGCCGTATTTCTGCTGGACGTAGCGGATGACTTCCTCGCGCCGGTCCTGGCAGAAGTCGATGTCGAAGTCGGGCATCGACACGCGGTCGGGATTGAGGAAGCGCTCGAACAGCAGCGAAAAACGCAGTGGGTCGATGTCGGTGATGGTCGTGGCATAGGCGACCAGCGAGCCGGCGCCCGAACCGCGGCCCGGGCCGACCGGAATGCCTTGTGCCTTGGCCCATTTGATGAAGTCGGCAACGATCAGGAAATAGCCCGGATATTTCATCTTCTCGATGACGCCGAGCTCGAAATCCAGCCTTTCGCGATATTGCTCGACCGTGTAGCCCGGCGTCGGGCCGTGCGCCGCCAGCCGCGCCTCTAGCCCTTCATGCGCCTGCCTGGCAAGCTCCTGCGCCTCCGCCTTGACCGCAGCATCGGCGTCGGCGACATCGCGGCCGGCAAAGCGCGGCAGAATCGGATTGCGGGTCTTCGGGTAATACGAGCAGCGCAGCGCGATCTCGACGGTGTTGTCGATAGCTTCCGGCAGGTCGGCGAACAGCCTCGCCATATCGGCCTGGCTTCTCAGGAAGTGGTCGGGCGAAAGGCGGCGGCGATTGTCGGCCGCCACCACGGAACCTTCGGCGATGGCGATCAGGGCGTCATGCGCCTCATAGTCTTCACGAGAGAAGAAAAACGCCTCGTTGGTGGCAACCAGCGGCAGATCGTGGCGGTAGGCGAGGTCGACCGACGACTGCTCGATGGCGCGGTCGTAACCGGAGACCCGCTCAAACTCGACATAGAGCCGGTCGCCGAACAGGCCCTTGAGCGCCGACAGCCTGGTCTCGGCGAGTTCGCGGCGATCCTGTTTCAAGGCAGTGCCGATCGGACCGCGCGGCCCGCCCGTAAGGCAGATCAATCCGTCGGTGTGGCCCTGCAGCATCTCGCTCGTCAGATGCACCGCTTCGCCGGGCGGTGTCTCGAGGTAGACGCGGCTGACCAGCCTGACCAGATTGCCGTAGCCGGCCTCGGTTGCGGCGATCAGGACGACCGGCCGCATCTCCGGTCCTTGCCGCCTGCGGTCGCGCTGGCTGTCGCTCGCCTCGCCGGAAAAGGCGAGGTCGATCTGGCAGCCGATGATCGGCTGGATGCCATCCTTTACCGCCTTCTGGGCGAATTCCAGCGCGCCGAACAGATTGTTGGTGTCGGTGACGGCGATTGCCGGGCATTCGTCCTGCACCGCATGGCCGACGATCTTGCCGAGCTGCAAGGCACCTTCGAGCAGCGAATAGGCCGAATGCACGCGCAGATGAATGAATCGACGCGCCGCCGCCTCCGCCCGCGACGCCTTTGCATAGGCCTCGCGCAGCAAGGGATCGCGTGGAAGTCTTTCATCCGCCATGGTTTTTTCGCGCCGCCTCACAAGGACTCAGTCGATGAAGATGTATTGTATTGTATTGTATTGTCCGGCACCGGGTAACACGAGTCCAGCGGTAGTGATTGGAGCTTTGTGAACTTAGCAATCGCTTCCGCCGGCAGAAAGGCGCTGCCACCGAAGCTGCCAATCTCCCCCCTCGTGGGGGAGATGTCCGGCAGGACAGAGAGGGGCGCTGTCCCGCCGACGTCAGGCTGCAAATAAAAACCCGCCACTGCGGGCGGGTCGCTGGAGCCAATTAGCACCATACCCAAATTACTAGCATAGCTGCCGGCACAAAGCAAGAACAAAATACGGCGCGACGGGGAAAAATGCGAATTCCTCGCGGCCTCGCCTTGTCCCTCCTCCACTGAGCGTGCCCAACCAATTGCAAGGTCGCGTTCCTTCGCGCCCCCCTCTGTCCTGCCGGACATCTCCCCCACGAGGGGGGAGATTGGCCATCATCTCGGCTTTCGCCAATTTCCAACGTTGCAGGAGCGAGCTAGGCGCCGAAGCTGCCAATCTCCCCACTTTAGGGACATTTTAGGGGGAGATGTCCGGCAGGACAGAGGGGCGCGCTGTCCCGCCAACTTCAGACAGAGCGTCGAGGGCGGGTCCAACCTCACGCGAATTCCATGATCACAGCATCGACGGCAAGGCTGTCGCCGGGCTTGGCGTTGAGCTTCGAGACGATGAGGTCGCGCTCGGCGCGCAGCACGTTTTCCATCTTCATAGCCTCGACCACGGCCAGCGTCTCGCCGGCCTTGACCTCCTGCCCCTCGGCAACGGCAATCGACACGACGAGGCCGGGCATCGGGCATAGCAGCATCTTCGAGGTATCCGGCGCCACTTTTTCCGGCATCAGCCTTTCGAGTTCGGCGGTGCGCGGCAGCATGGCGCGGGCTGTCACCGAGATGCCTTTCCAGGCGATGCGGAACCCGTTCAGCACCGGCCTGACTTGCGCCGCGACCTTGCGGCCGCCGACCGTGCCGCGCCAGATGAGATCGCCCGGCCGCCAGTCGGATGCCACCGTCAGCGGTTTGCCGCCGTCGATTGTGAGGTCGAGCTCCATCGGAATGGAAATCATGCCTTCGACGATGGCAACCGAAAGATAATCCCGGCCGATCTTCACCACCCAATCGCGTTTCAAGGCGCCCGAATGCGGCGCCAGCCGCCCGCCCAGCCGGTCGAGCCGGTCGCGGCGCAGCAGTTCGACCGCGGTGGCGATCGCGGCCAGCACCGCGTTTTCTTCGCTGTTCGGCACAATGGGCGCGAAGCCGTCGGGATATTCCTCGGCGATGAACGCCGTCGATAGCCGCCCTTCCCGCCAGCGCGGATGCTGCATCAGCGCCGCCAGGAACGGTATGTTGTGCTCGATGCCGTCGACGACGAAACTGTCCAGCGCTTCCGACATCGCGTCTATCGCCGCCAGCCGTGTCGGCGCCCAGGTGCACAGCTTGGCGACCATCGGGTCGTAGAACATCGAGATTTCCGAGCCTTCGGTAACGCCGGTATCGTTGCGGATGACGATTTCGCCGAATTTTCCCTCTTCCGGCGGCCGGTATTTCGTCAGCCTGCCGATCGACGGCAGAAAGTTGCGATACGGATCTTCGGCATAGAGGCGGCTTTCCACCGCCCAGCCGTTCAGCTTGACGTCGCTCTGCTTGATGGCGAGCTTTTCGCCGGCCGCCACGCGGATCATCTGCTCGACCAGGTCGATGCCGGTGACGAGCTCCGTCACCGGATGCTCGACCTGCAGCCGCGTGTTCATTTCCAGGAAATAGAAGTTCTTGTCGCTGTCGACGATGAACTCGACCGTGCCGGCGCTCTGGTAGTCGACGGCCTTGGCCAGCGCCACCGACTGCTCGCCCATGGCTTTGCGGGTCTTGGCGTCGAGGAACGGCGACGGCGCCTCCTCCACGACCTTCTGGTTGCGGCGCTGGATCGAGCATTCGCGCTCGCCGAGATAGAGCGTATTGCCATGCGCGTCGGCGAGCACCTGGATTTCGATATGGCGCGGATCGACGATGAATTTTTCGATGAAGACGCGGTCATCGCCGAACGAGCTTTTGGCCTCCGACCGCGCCCGGTCGAAGCCGTCGCGCACCTCTGCCTTGCTCCAGGCGATGCGCATGCCCTTGCCGCCGCCGCCGGCCGAAGCCTTGATCATCACGGGATAGCCGATTTCGCCGGCTATTCTTTCGGCATGGGCGGCGCTTTCGACGACGCCGAGCCAGCCGGGCACCGTCGACACCTTGGCCGCGTTGGCGAACTTCTTCGATTCGATCTTGTCGCCCATCGCCTTGATGGCCTTGGGCTTCGGGCCGATGAAGACGATGCCTTGCTGCTCCAGCGCTTCGCAGAAGGATGCCCGCTCGGACAGGAAACCGTAGCCGGGATGCACGGCCTCTGCTCCTGTGGCCTTGCAGGCGGCGATGATCTTTTCCGCGACCAGATAACTTTGCGCAGCCGGCGAAGGCCCGATATGCACCGCCTCGTCGGCCATTTCGACATGCACGGCGTCGCGGTCGGCGTCGGAATAGACCGCGACGGTGGCGATGCCCATCTTGCGCGCCGTCTTGATCACGCGGCAGGCGATCTCGCCACGGTTGGCGACCAGGATCTTTGTGAACATGCAGGCCTCGTCCCTCGGCTGCCCTTCTTTTACGGGCTTCCCGTTTTATGGGCTTCAGGGGGCCGGTCAAGGCAAAGTCGGAGCCTATCCCGCATGCAAATTGGCGGGCGCTGACGAAAATCCGGGGTCAGAACGTCGCTTCATGCATAGCGCAGAGCTGAATGGTAAGTTAAATCTAACCTGGATTGCAGACTGCCTTGGGAGGATTGCCTGATGAAAACGCGCGCCGCTGTCGCCGTTGCCGCCGGAAAGCCGCTGCAGATCATGGAGGTCGACCTCGAAGGTCCCCGCGATGGCGAGGTGCTGGTCGAGATCAAGGCAACCGGCATCTGCCACACCGACGAGTTCACGCTGTCGGGCGCCGACCCGGAAGGCCTGTTTCCGGCGATCCTCGGCCATGAGGGCGCCGGCATCGTCGTCGACGTCGGCAAGGGCGTCTCCTCGGTCAGGAAGGGCGACCATGTCATCCCGCTCTACACGCCGGAATGCCGGCAGTGCCCGTCCTGCCTGTCGCGCAAGACCAATCTGTGCACCGCCATCCGCGCCACGCAGGGACAGGGCTTGATGCCGGACGGCACCTCGCGCTTCTCGATCGGCAAGGACAAGCTGTTCCACTACATGGGCTGCTCGACCTTCTCCAACTTCACCGTGCTGCCCGAGATCGCGGTGGCCAAGGTCAATGCCGACGCCCCGTTCGACAAGATCTGCTACATCGGCTGCGGCGTCACCACCGGCATCGGTGCTGTGATCAACACGGCCAAGGTCGAGCAAGGCGCGACCGCGGTCGTCTTCGGCCTCGGCGGCATCGGCCTCAACGTCATCCAGGGCCTGCGCCTTGCCGGCGCCGACATGATCATCGGCGTCGACCTGAACAACGACAAGAAGGAATGGGGCGAGAAATTCGGCATGACGCATTTCGTCAATCCGAAGGAGATCGACGGCGATGTCGTGGCTCATCTCGTCAACATGACCAAGCGCGGCGCCGACCAGATCGGCGGCGCCGACTACACGTTCGACTGCACCGGCAACACCAAAGTCATGCGGCAGGCGCTGGAAGCCTCGCATCGCGGCTGGGGCAAGTCGGTCATCATCGGCGTTGCCGGCGCCGGCCAGGAGATCTCGACGCGGCCGTTCCAGCTGGTCACCGGCCGCACCTGGATGGGCACCGCCTTCGGCGGCGCGCGCGGCCGCACCGACGTGCCGAAGATCGTCGACTGGTACATGGCCGGCAAGATCGAGATCGATCCGATGATCACCCACACGCTGAAGCTCGAGGACATCAACAAGGGCTTTGACCTGATGCATGAAGGCAAGTCGATCAGGAGCGTGGTAGTCTATTGAAGGAGGTACTGATCCGGGTTCGGATCCGATATCCGAATTTCGGCGAGTCGCTCAGTATGCAGAGCTGGCAATTCGGCGAACATCTTTGGGTAGCGCTTAGGAATAACAACCGCGTTCGCATCGACCTCGACGAGATCGACCGCGGCAGAGAAGAAATATCGTTTCTCGTGCGCGATACATATCTGAGCAAGGCGCTCAAGGTGGTAGAGCGCGTCAGGCAAGAACACCGTATGGAGAATGAAGCGGTAATCGAAACGGAACCAGCATAGAACCAAGGGAGGAGACAAAAATGCCGGAAAAACTGCATCCTAAAATCGACAATGGACTGCCACGGGAAAAGGCCGACTTTGCCGGCGGCACGCTGGTCTGCGCCTGCACCAGCAACCCGGTCAAGGTCAAGGTCAAGGGCCAGATCGCCCACAACCATGCCTGCGGCTGCACCAAATGCTGGAAGCCGGAAGGCGCGCTGTTCTCGGTCGTGGCGGTTGCCGGTACAAACGACGTGACGGTGACCGAAAACGGCGACAAGCTGAAGATCGTCGATCCGGGCGCGCTGATCCTGCGCCATGCCTGCACCGGCTGCGGCGTCCACATGCACGGCCCGGTCGAGCGCGACCACGCTTTCAAGGGGCTGTCCTTCATCCATCCCGAACGCTTCCAGGAAGACGGCTGGTCGCCGCCGGGCTTCACCGCCTTTGTCTCCTCGATCATCGAGTCCGGTGTCGATCCGAGCCGCATGGACGGCATAAGGTCACAGCTGAAGTCGATCGGGCTCGAACCTTATGATTGCCTCAATCCAGGACTGATGGACTATATCGCCACCTGGACGGCCAAGCGGTCCGGCGCGTTGCCGGCCTAGTAGCCGCTCGACTATCATCGATCGAGCCGGGCGACGCCGCCCGGCTCTTTCACATTTGGAACAACGATGCCCGCACCTGCTATTCTCGTCGATGCCGACGCTTGCCCGGTGAAGGCCGAGGTCGAAAAAGTCGCCGAGCGGCACGGCATCGTCGTCACCTTCGTCTCCAATGGCGGCTTGCGTCCGTCGCGCGATCCGATGATCCGCAATGTCGTCGTCTCCAAGGGCGCCGATGCCGCCGACGACTGGATCGTCGAAAACGCCCGGTCCAACGACATTGTGGTGACCGCCGATATCCCGCTTGCCGCGCGCGCGGTGGCGCTTGGCGCCCATGTGCTCGGCCCGACGGGACGCCCGTTTACGCCGGAAACGATCGGCATGGCGGTGGCAATGCGCGATCTCAAGCAGCATCTGCGCGAGACCGGCGAAAGCAAGGGCTACAATTCGAGCTTCGCGCCGCAGGACCGCTCGCGGTTCCTAGGCGAGCTTGACCGCATCCTACGGCGAGCGCTGAAATCCGCGTCAGCGGACTGAAGGCCATGGCGACTGGTACCCCGACCAAGATGCCCATGCAACGCCACACGCCGTTCGCGGTGTCGGCCTGCATCGGCGCGGCAGCCTTTGGCGCCGCGCTGGTCTGGCGTGCGCCGCTTGCCTATTCGATCGGCGCCAATGTGTTCTTTGCCGCCTATCTCGTCCTTGTCATCGCCCATATGCCGCGGCTTACCGGCAGCTATCTGCGCAAGAATGCAGGCGACACGGACCTGCCGGTACTGGCCATCTTCGCGGTCACGCTGATTGTCGTCGCTATTGCCATCATGTCGTTGTTTCAATTGATCAACAGGGAGAAGAGCGCGGACACCGTCGAGCTTATGGTGGCGCTGCTGTCTATCCCGCTTGGCTGGTTGACCATCCATGCGATGGCGGCACTTCACTACGCGCATATCTACTGGTTGGATGGCGATGCGATGGATGGCGACACAAAAAAGAAAATTCCGGTCGGCGGCCTTGACTTCCCGGGCGGCAAGCGGCCGGAAGGCTCGGATTTCCTCTATTTCGCTACGGTGATCGGCATGACGGCGCAAACCGCCGACACCAACATCACGACCTCGCAAATGCGCCGTGTCGTGCTTGTGCATTCGATCCTGTCGTTCTTCTTCAACACGGTCATCGTGGCAGCCGCGGTCAACCTCGCCGTCAGCCTCGGCAGTCCGTAATAAATCCGTGATCGGGTGAAACATCGCTTAGGCTGGCGACGTATTGGGAGGAGAAGAGATCTGACAGGCCATGCGGAACCGCTTGGCAGGGAGGCACGGAAAACATGGAATCAGTTGCCAGAGGCGAAGCCAGCACCGAGGCAGATAGCGCTGCTTCGACGGATGCGACGCTGATCTATCGCCAGTCGCGCTGGACGCGGCTGACGCATTGGCTGTGGGCGATCGCGCTGTTCTTCATGCTGCTTTCCGGCCTGCAGATCTTCAACGCCCGCCCACAGCTCTACATCGGCAAGGAGTCGGGTTTTGGCTACAACAACACCGTCTTCGCCATTGGCGCCGAGAATACGGCGACTGGCCCGCGCGGCTATACCGAAATCTTCGGCAAGCGCTTCGATACCACTGGCGTGCTCGGCTGGTCGGGTCCGGCCGGCCAGGAGACCTCCCGTGCCTTCCCGTCCTGGGCGACGATCCCTTCCTATTACGATCTCGGCACCGCGCGCGTTGTTCATTTCTTCTTCGCCTGGGTGCTGACCACCACGCTGCTGGTCTGGCTGGTCGCCAGCCTGATCAACGGCCATTTGCGCCGCGATCTTGCCCCGCGCCTCGATGATTTCAGGCGCCTGCCGCGAGACATTGTCGAGCACGCCAAACTCAGGTTCCATCACACGCGCGACTACAACACGCTGCAGAAGCTGGCCTATGGCGGCGTGCTGTTCGTGCTGCTGCCGCTGATGATCATCACCGGCCTTGCCATGTCGCCGAGCATGGATTCGGTGCTGCCGTTCCTGAATGATCTGCTCGGCGGCCGGCAGACGGCGCGCACCATTCATTTCACGGTGATGCTGCTGCTCGTCGCCTTCTTCATCATCCACATCCTGATGATCCTCGCCGCCGGCCCGATCAACGAGCTGCGCTCCATCATCACCGGCTGGTACCGAACCGACACGCCGGCGCATGGCGACAAAGCGCCAGAGAGGAGTGCCTGACATGGCGAAATTCGAGATCAGCCCCAAGCTACAAATAAGCCGAAGAAAGTTCCTGACCTCGGCCAGCCTCGGCCTTTCCGGCATCATGCTGTCGGGCTGCGACGCCTTCGACAGCCAGCTTGGCGTCGGCAACGGCCTGCGCAGCTTCCTCGAAAGCGCCAATGGCATGACCTGGCGGGCGCAGCGACTGCTTGCCGGCGCTGATGCGCTGGCGCCGGAGTTCACCGAGGCCGACATTCGCCAGCCGCAGCGGCCGAACGGCGTCACCGCACCGGACGACGATTTCTACAAGGGCCTGCTCGCCAGCGATTTCGCCGACTGGCGGCTGGAGGTTTCAGGCCTCGTCGAAAAACCGCTGTCGCTGAGCCGCGAGCAGCTGATGAACATGCCGAGCCGCACCCAGATCACCCGCCACGACTGCGTAGAAGGCTGGAGCTGCATTGCCAAATGGACCGGCACGCCGCTGTCGCTGGTGCTCGACCAGGCAGTGGTCAAGCCGCAGGCGCGCTACGTCATGTTCCACTGCCTCGATACGATCGACCGCAGCCTGGCCGGCGATATCAAATATTACGGCTCGATCGACCTGGTCGATGCCCGCCATCCGCAGACGATCCTTGCCTATGGCCTCAACGGCAAGCCGTTGCCGGTCGAAAACGGCGCGCCGCTGCGCGTCCGCGTCGAGCGCCAGCTCGGCTACAAGATGCCGAAATACCTCTACAAGATCGAGCTGGTCGACGGCTTCGCCAATCTCGGCGGCGGCAGAGGCGGCTATTGGGAGGACAATGGCTACGACTGGTACGGCGGCATCTGACCGAAACCTGACCCAAGCTTCATCTAACTGTCGTCGTCGCTGTCGTCGCCGTCGCTGCGCAGGGCCGGATTCAGGTCAGGATTATCGTCAGGGGTGACAAGCTTGCCCAGCCCGTGCGGTCCCTGGTAGTTGCCGTGGGTATCGAAGTTGGGGTTGCCCTGATTGTCGAATTGCGGCGTCGGATCGATCGATTGGTCGTAACGGCGCGGGCGCGGCTTCGGATAGTAATTATCGGAATGATGGCGATGCGAATTGCCGTTGTCGAGAATGGCGCCTACCACGCCGCCGACGATAATGGCTGCGGCGACGTCGCCAGCAGAGGGATTGCGGTCGGGGCCGGCGACTGCGAATTCGGCCGAGCAACCATTGTCGACCCAGATGCCGCCGCCGTCATAGCCCCAGCTTCTACCGTATACGCAACGCGCCTTCGAAAGCCTGGAGGTCAACTGCACGCCGCGGCGCGTATCGACCCCGCAATAGGAATAGCGGTAATCGGCGCTGGAGCAGACCACGCGTTTTGCCCCCGCAGCCTGCGCTGCCGCCGGCAGCAGCGAAAGCTTCGCCGGATTGCCCAGGATGCAAACCAGGAACATCATCGAACCGGTAACCGTCATCCGTGTCGACATCGCAACTCTCCATCAGGGTCCGCTATCGACAGAATGGCACCTCTGTGTAAATCTGACAACCGGACGGGCTCAGCGAGGTTATATTAATGCGCGCTAAGATGATCGCCACAACTATACTTGCCCTTTCTGCCTGGTTGGCTTTGTCGCTGCTGCCGGCCCGGGCGGACGACAGCCTCAAGCGCATCATCGACCAGAAGGCACTGACGATCGGCGTGGCGCTCAACCCGCCATGGATCCTCAAGAAGGCCGACGGGAAGTTGGCCGGCTATGATGTCGACCTGACCAGTGCGCTGGCGTCTGATCTCGGCGTCGACCTGAAGCTGGTCGAGGTGCCCTGGAACGACCTTAAGACAAGACTGCTCAAGGGTGATTTCGACATGATCGCGGCTGGCTACGCCAGCACGCCGGAACGCGCACGCGAGGTGGTGTTCTCCAACCAGACCGGCACCGCCGATATCCGCATGGTTGCGACGATCGCCAGCCTTGGGAAAAGGCCGGGAAAGGCAGTGGCGGCGCCGGGATACAAGATCGCCGTGCTGTCCAATTCCACCGATGAAGCCGCCGCGAAGGAAGCTTTTCCCAAGGCGACCATCCTGTCTTTCGACAATACCTCAGATGTTTTCGCCGCGATCATCGGCGGCGACGCACAGGCAATGGTCGCGACATCGCCAACGCCCCAAATGGCCGCCAGGCTCTATGACGCGAAGTTGACAATGGTGGGCGGCCCGCTGTTGCGGACGCCGGAGGCGTTTGCGATGCGCCCGGACGATGTGCGCCTCATCCAATACGTCAACAACTGGATCGGCGCGCGCACCGCCGACGGCACCATAGGCGGCGTGCGCCGCTACTGGTTCGGCAGCTTCAAATGGATGTCGCGGTTCGACACCAGCGCCAAGCCGGAGCCCGCCAAACAATAGCGTCGCGCGACTGCTTATGCGACCTTGTCGATCAGCGACCGTATTTCAGCGACAGTGGCGCGCTCGCTCCATGATCGTCGGATTCAGCTGTTTCACGGCCGCAAAATTCGCTTTGGTCCCCTTGGCCGGCATGTGCTAGCGTTGCCAGATGAAAAGTCGTTCCCCCAAATTAGATCGCTCGCCAAAGAGCGGACACTATGTCCTGACGAGCAGTCGAGGCGCCAAAATCAGCGCCGTCGAAGGTATGAAGCTAAGTCCACGCATGGGGCATATCCTTGAGCAAAGCTCGCAGCGTGGGCTGAGCGGTGATGAGCGACGCAAGCTCATCAAAGAACAGGCGCGCAAGAAGTAGCGGACCTTGGTCTATGCCGCAGAATCCGATCCTCTGTGCTATCCGGGCACGACCGTCCTTCGCAACCTCCTCGGCATTCATGATCAGTCCGAGCTCGACGAGTTTGAGCTCGCTCGGCCCGGGTCAGAAACAGGATGAGGCTTTTCCAGCTGGTGATCTGGATTATCCGCACTATCTGGCACTGCATCGTCACCTGTTTCAGGACGTCTATGCGTGGGCCGGTGAACCGCGCACCATCCGCATCGGCAAGGGCGGTAACTGGTTTTGCTACCCTGAGTACATCGATGCCGAGATGCAGCGGGTTTTCGGAGAACTCTCAGCCGCCGGCCATTATTCCAGCACATCAGCCGAGGTCTTTGCAGCTGGCGCAGCGCACGTTCTCGCTGAGATCAATGCGATACACCCCTTCCGAGAAGGCAACGGCCGCACTCAGCTGGCGTTTCTGGCGATATTAGCCGATAACGCCGGCCATGGTTTCGACGATGACGAGCTGGATCGCGATCGTGTAATGAAGGCCATGATCTCAAGCTTTTCCGGCGACGAAGCCCCACTCACGCGCCTGATTCAGGACATTGTCGCTTAAGGGCTGCCTACCGATCCTGGCTGATGTTGCCTGTCCTCGGAAAGGTTAATGCGCTGCCGTCGGCTGTAATCAGTCGCTAGAGATGCGCTTGAGCCTGTCCAGTTAATTGGCTGCCTGTCCGTTCGCATCGCTTCAGGGTTGGCAGTGACGCTCGGTTGCTCGTGAAAGGCTCACGCAACCTTGTCGATCAGCGGCTTCAGCGCCGGGTGGATTTCCGGCGAGGCGTGCTTGATCAGCGTCAGCAGCGCGCGCTCGTTCTCATGCAGCGGCCGGTCGCCGATGTGTTCGGCGAGCCACTTCGCTTCGCCGGCGTCGACCGTCTCGGCGCGGCGGGCCAGTGCCTCGGCTGCCTTGTTCCTCGATTCCCATTCGGCCTCGACGTCGCCCGGTGAGAGATAGGCTTCCATGATGTCGGACAGGCCGCCCGATACCATGCGGCTGAAGAACCCGCCGATCTCCGGATCGGCCTGCTCGAAGAACGAATCCCGGCGCAGCGCCACGTCGCGCACCGGCGGTTCGTAGCCGGCCGAACACATGACGAAATTGGCGATCGCCTTGACGAACAGATCGTTCCAGGACGGATCGTTGTCGCCCGCCGCTGTCCGCTCGTTGATCTCGAACAGCACCTCGGCCTCGGCGCGGCTGATGGCGATGTTGCCATCGCCGCCGTAGGCGTAAAGGATGCGGCGCAACAGCTCGACCTCAGCCTTGGCAATCGACCCAGGGATAAGCCTGCCGCCGGTCATCAGCGGCCCCTTGCCGTCCACGACCGCATGAGCGACCTGCTCCAGCGCATAGCTGGAAAGCGTGCTCGGCGATGATTTGGCAACTTCCAGCACATGCACCAGCAGCTCGAGTTCGGTCTGGCTGTCGACCATGCCGTCGCGCGAAATCGTCCGGATCAGCCAGTCAGCATTGTCTTGCGAAACATAGCCCGCCGGCTTTTCCTGGTGGACGATGAAATCGGTGACGGCCTCGACGAAAAACTCAAGCCATTCTGCGCATTTGTCCCTCGCCGTTGCATCCAGCGCAAACAGCGCCTCGGCCTCGCCGCGCGTTACTAGGCCGTCGCCGAACACTTCGCCGCGCAGCATGACCACGTCTTCCGCCGTGATCCGATTTTTCGAGGCCAGCCCGGCCACCGGCGCGCTCATGATCAATTCGCCCATTGTCTTCCCCGCCCGCCGCCGGTAATTGCCGGCCCTTATGCGGTATATCGGCAAGGTCTTGAGAAACCGGCAAGCGGCGTGGTTAGCGAAGGCTTGCCCGTAAAGAAGGCCCGCGGAAGACCTGGCAGTAAAAATGTCGCCGGCAGGTGACAAGGTGTCGTCCACGGGCTATGGATGACGAGTCGAGGGCTCCTGACCGAGTCCTACCTGTTTGTGGGAGAGAGCAGCGAGAGCTGCCGCCGAAGGGGAAATCGCCCGAAATCTCTCAGGCAAAAGAACCGTAGACGGGAAAGACACTCTGGAAAGTCGGGGCTTGCCCCCGCGCCGAAGGTGTAAGCGCTGCCGACAGAGTTACGGGGCGCGAGTCTCTCAGGCTTCAGACAGAGGGGCACGGACTGGTCGCCATTCGCGGCCGCTTGCGTGCGACTCTGGAGATGACATGACGGGCGACGATACCAAACACCTTCCCCTCGAAGATCTGCACATGGCAGCTGGTGCGCGCTTTGGCGCCTTCGCCGGCTGGTCGATGCCGCTGACCTATCCGGCCGGCGTGATGAAGGAGCACCTGCACAGCCGTGAGCATGCCGGCCTGTTCGACATCTCGCACATGAAGCTGTTCGAAATCAGCGGTACGGGGGCAGCAGCGCTTCTGAACCGCGCCTGCCCGTTCGATGCCGGCGCACTTGAGGTTTCCCAGTCCAAATACACGTTCTTCCTCAATGAGGCGGCCGGCATTCTGGACGATCTGATCGTCACCAGGCTCGGCGCCGAGCGCTTCATGATGGTCGCCAATGCCGGCAACGCCGCCGCCGACGAAAAGCATCTGCGCGCACTGGCCAAAAATTTCGATGCAGAGGGCGATTTCGATGTAAAAGTGGATGCGCTCGACCGCGTCTTCCTGGCCATACAGGGCCCCGAGGCGTGGGCTGCCCTTTCCCGCGCCGGCATCGAGACCGGTTCGCTGGTGTTCATGCACGGCATCGAGCCGCGCGAAAAATGGTTCATGAGCCGGTCCGGCTATACCGGCGAAGACGGCTTCGAGATCGGCCTGCCGGAAGCGGATGCAAGAAACCTCGTCGCCAGGCTGCTCGAGGACGAGCGGGTGATGTGGGTCGGCCTTGCCGCCCGCGACAGCCTGCGGCTCGAAGCCGGACTGTGCCTGCACGGGCTGGACATCACGCCGGAGATCGATCCGGCCAGCGCCGGGCTGATGTGGGCCATCCCCAAGGAGGTTCGCGCCTCTGGCGCCTTCATCGGCGCCGATGCGCTGCGCGCCATCCTGGAGCGTGGTCCGGCGCAAAAACGCGTCGGCCTGAAGCCGGAAGGCCGCCAGCCGGTGCGCGCCGGTGCTGCCCTTTTCGATGCTGACGGCAACCCTGCCGGCCATGTCACCTCAGGCGGCTTCGGCCCCTCGGCCGGTCATCCGGTCGCCATGGGCTACGTCCAGACGCCGCTTGCCAAATCCGGCGCAAAACTGTTCGCCGATGTCCGCGGGACGGAAATCCCGGTCGACATCCACCCCTTGCCCTTCACGCCCCATCGCTACCGCAAAGGATGATTTCAATGGCAAAGACCTATTTCACCGAAGATCACGAATGGCTGCGCGTCGAGGGCGGCATCGCCACGGTCGGCATCACCGATTACGCGCAGCAGCAGCTCGGCGATCTCGTCTTCGTCGAACTGCCGGAGCCGGGGAAGAAGCTGGCCAAGGGCGACACCGCCGTGGTGGTCGAATCGGTCAAGGCCGCATCGGACGTCTACGCGCCGGTCGACGGCGAGATCACCGAGGCCAACACCTCGCTGTCATCGGATCCTTCACTCGTCAATTCGGCGGCAACCGGCGACGGCTGGTTGTGGAAGATGAAGCTGGCCAATGAGCGCCAACTCGACGGACTCCTCGATGAAGCCGCTTACAAAGCCCATATTGGTTGATAGCAGGACCAGGAAGATGACCGCAGCACCCTACCCCTTCTCGGCTCGCCATATCGGCCCGGGCCTCCATGACGTCAGAGCCATGCTGGCGACGATCGGCGTTCCTTCGGTCGAGACCCTGATCAGCCAGGCAGTGCCGAAGTCGATCCGGCTCGACCGGCCGCTGGCCCTGCCCGCGCCCGCAACCGAAGCGGAGGCGCTGGCCGAGCTCGCGGCGACGATGGCAAAGAACACGGTGCAGAAGAGCTTCATCGGTGCCGGGTATCATGGCGTCCACGTGCCGCCGGTGATCCAGCGCAACCTGTTCGAGAACCCGGCCTGGTATACGGCTTACACGCCTTACCAAGCCGAGATCAGTCAGGGCCGGCTGGAGATGCTGTTCAACTTCCAGACACTGGTGACGGAACTGACCGGCCTGCCGGTGGCATCGGCCTCGCTGCTCGACGAGGCGACGGCGGTGGCCGAAGCGGTTGGGATCGCGCTGCGCCATCATCGCGACAAGCGCACCAAGGTGGCACTGGCCGGCACGCCGCACCCGCAGACGCTGGACGTCGTGCGCACCCGCGCCGAGCCGCTCGGCATCGAGGTCGACGGCGAGGTGATCGACGACAACACCGCCGCCCTGCTGGTCTCCTGGCCCGATACATTCGGCGTCTACGGCGACCACAAGGCAGCGATCGACAGGGCCCGTGCTGCCGGCGCGCTGGTCGTCTTCATCGCCGACCCGCTTGGCCTGACGCTGACCGATGCGCCGGCCAGGCTTGGCGCCGACATCGCCGTCGGCCCGATGCAGCGTTTTGGCGTGCCGATGGGCTTTGGCGGGCCGCACGCCGCCTATTGCGCCGTCTCCGACAGGCTGACGCGGCTGATGCCCGGCCGGCTCGTTGGCCAGTCGACGGATAGCAAGGGCCGTCCTGGTTATCGCCTCGCTTTGCAGACACGCGAACAGCATATCCGCCGCGACAAGGCGACGTCCAACATCTGCACCGCACAGGCGCTGCTCGCCAATATGGCGACGGCCTACGCGATCTGGCATGGCCCTGCCGGGCTGCAGGCGATTGCCGGCCGCGTCCACACGCTGGCCAACCGCCTGGCTGCCGGCCTCAAGGCAGCGGGCGTTTCGGTGGTCGGCGACAGCCATTTCGACACGGTGACCGTGAAAGTGAAGGGCAGAGCCGGCGCGATTGCCGCCGCCGCAGAAAAGACCGGCCGGCTGCTGCGCGTCATCGACGCCGACCATGTCGGCATCAGCTTCGACGAGACCTCCACCGAGGCCGATCTGGAGGCGATCGCAGCACTTTTCGGCGCCAAGGCCGGCGTTGCCGCCGGCAGTTCCATGCCAGGAAAACCGCGCGGCAAGGAGTTTCTCACCCAGCCCGTCTTCCGCGAAAACCACTCGGAAACCGACATGATGCGCTTCCTGCGCCGGCTGGCCGACAAGGACCTGGCGCTCGACCGCGCCATGATCCCGCTCGGCTCCTGCACCATGAAGCTCAACGCCGCCGCCGAAATGATGCCGGTGAGCTGGCCTGATGTCGCCAACCTGCATCCCTTCGCGCCGGCAAACCATTCGATAGGCTATCGCGCCATGATCGACGAGCTGGAAGGCTGGCTGGCCGAGATCACCGGCTTCGACGCGGTGACCCTGCAGCCCAATGCCGGCAGCCAGGGCGAATATGCCGGGCTGCTCGCCATTCGCGGCTATCATCTCTCGCGCGGCGAAGGCCATCGCACCGTCTGCCTGATCCCGTCCTCGGCGCATGGCACCAATCCGGCAAGTGCTGCCATGGCCGGCATGAGCGTCGTCGTCGTGCGCTGCACCGAGGACGGCAATATCGATACGGCCGACCTGCAGGCCAAGGCGACCGAGCATGCGCACAACCTCGCGGCGCTGATGTTCACCTACCCTTCGACGCATGGCGTCTTCGAGGAAGGCGCGCGCGACCTCTGTGCGCTGGTTCACAGCCATGGCGGCCAGGTCTATTTCGACGGCGCCAACCTCAACGCGCTGGTCGGCCTCGCCCGTCCCGGCGATATCGGCGCCGATGTCTGCCACATGAACCTGCACAAGACCTTCTGCATCCCGCATGGCGGCGGCGGCCCCGGCGTCGGCCCGATCGGCGTCAAGGCGCATCTGAAGCCATATCTGCCCGGCCACGTCACCGAAGGCTCGGCCCATGCCGTGGCGGCGGCACCGTTCGGCAGTGCCTCCATCCTGCCGATCACCTGGATGTATATTCGCATGATGGGCGCTTCCGGCCTGAAGCAGGCGACCGAGACGGCGATCATCTCCGCCAACTATGTGGCGACGCGGCTTGGCGAGCATTTCCCCCTGCTTTACAAAGGGCGCAACGGACGCGTCGCGCATGAATGCATCCTCGACACCCGCGTGCTCAAGGACAGCGCCGGCATCAGCGTCGACGATATCGCCAAGCGGCTGATCGACTATGGCTTCCACGCGCCGACCATGTCGTTCCCGGTCGCCGGCACGCTGATGGTCGAGCCGACCGAGTCCGAGCCCAAGCGCGAGCTGGATCGTTTCTGCGAGGCCATGATCGCCATAGCCGGCGAGGCAGCCAAGGTGGCGAAGGGCGAATGGCCGTTGGCCGACAATCCTCTGGTCAACGCTCCGCACACCGCCGCCGAGGCATTGGCCGGCCAGTGGACCCATCCCTATTCGCGTCTGGAGGCAGCCTATCCAGCCGGCGATGCCGACACGGCGGCAAAGTACTGGCCGCCCGTATCGCGCATCGACAATGTCGCCGGCGACCGCAACCTCGTCTGCTCCTGCCCGCCGCTGTCGGAATATCTGGGTGCGGCGGAATAGATCATGATCCCGAAAAATGGAATCCCGGTTTTCGGACAAGATCATGGTCTAACAAGCAGATAGAAACCTCAATCAGGCAGAACGCAAGGCCGGCCCGTCGGCCTTGCTCGCCCGGTCCCGGACGACGACGCGATTTCGCCCGGCGCGCTTTGCCGCATAGAGTGCTGCGTCGGCTTCGGCCAGCACATCGTCGAGACCGGTGCCGTTTGTTCCGCCAAAGCCGATGCCGCCGCTGACTGTGCTTCGCAATGGACCGAGTTGGGTGGCCACGACTTCCGTGCCGAAGGCGACGCTGATCTTGCTCGCAATGTCATAGGCCTTCTCTTCCGTCATCCGCGACATGACGAGCACGAATTCCTCGCCGCCCAACCGGAAGGCGTCGACGCCGGTCCGGGCGTATTTCCTGATGACAGCGGCAAAGCGGCACAGAACCTGGTCGCCGACCGGGTGACCGAATACGTCGTTCGTCCTCTTGAAATGGTCAAGGTCGAACATGGCGACGGACATGAACGGACCGAAGACCCGCTCGCCGTAGAGTGCCGTCAACGCCCGCCGATTCATCAGCCTGGTCAACGGATCGGTCATCGTCTCGGCCTTCAGTTCGATCTGCGCCTGCAAATGGTGCAGGGAGAGCGTCAATGCGCCGAGCCCGGTCATGCAGGCGACGGCTACGACGGAATTCACCCGCTCGGCCCAATTGTCGGGCGCAACACCCAGCACCCATTGGCCCTTGACCAGCAGGACCGCGCCGCAAAGTCCGAACGACAGGGCACAGACGCCGCTCAGGAACGAGACGACCAGCAATATCCGGCGATCGTGACCACCCTCAATCCAGAACATCGCCCCGATAAGCGAGAGTAGCGCCGTTACCGTCGCGTAGGTGACAATGAAGCCTACACCATCAAACCCGAGATACGTCGCGCCTGTGCAAACAGCCATCGCAATCAAGGTCGGCAAGATGGCGCGCCTGTAGTCGCCTATGCCGAGGTATTGCATGGCCGACAGGCAGATGATCAGGAAGCCGAGGCTGAGCAGCGCAAGCACGATCTGGCAAAGCCAGGCGCTTGGATCCCTGGTGTAATGCCAGAACAACACCACATGTGCGACGAGCACGAGAATGCCACACGCCACCGTCAGCACAAAGCGTGCCTGTGGCGCGCTGAACCAGATGGCAAACATGGTGATGCTAAGGCACGTGCCCGACAGCGCCGCCGCGAGCAGGAGCGAACTGTAATCCAACATGCTTAAGCGACAGCCTCTTGAGGGTTTCGCTGCATTATAGGTCAGCGACAGTCCGCAAATACCGTTTTTTCAGCCAATCTTGCGGCGTAACCTTCGGACAGGGTTTACAAAGCGTCGATGCTCCACCCTCGACCCCATTTCCGCCGCTTGGTTGTCGAATGGTTTTGCAGTAAGAGGCCCTATCCTCGAACGTAACAGGAACCTCCGTCGCCTGCCCGCCAAAAGCGTGGCAGTATCGGGTGGTGATTCGCAGCATCGGAATCCAGGACCGGCATGGACGACAATAACGATCTTTTCGCCAAATTCGACAAGCAGCCGCAACCGGCTCGCGCCGCCGCGCGCCCGGCCGACCCGCTGGTGCAGGCGGCGAAGCGGCCGGCGCCCCGCGACGCCAGCGAGAGCTATAGTGCCGCCGACATCGAAGTGCTGGAGGGGCTGGAGCCGGTGCGCCGCCGCCCGGGCATGTACATTGGCGGCACCGACGACAAGGCGATGCACCATCTGTTCGCCGAGGTCATCGACAATTCGATGGACGAGGCGGTCGCCGGCCATGCGACCTTCATCGATGTCGAGCTTTCCGCCGACGGATACCTGTCCGTCACCGACAACGGCCGCGGCATTCCGGTCGATCCGCACCCGAAATTCAAGAAGCCGGCGCTCGAACTCATCATGACGACGCTGCATTCAGGCGGCAAGTTCGACAGCAAGGTTTACGAGACGTCCGGCGGCCTGCACGGTGTCGGCGTTTCCGTGGTCAACGCGCTGTCCGACCATCTCGAGGTCGAGGTGGCGCTGGGAAGGAAACTTTATCGGCAAAAGTTCTCGCGCGGCATTCCTGTGACCGGCCTGGAGCAGCTCGGCGAGGTGCACAACCGCCGCGGCACGAAGATCCGCTTCCATCCAGACGAGCAGATTTTCGGCAAGGGCGCTGCTTTCGAGCCGACGCGGCTCTACCGCATGGCGCGGTCAAAGGCTTATCTGTTCGGCGGTGTCGAAATCCGCTGGACCTGCGACCCGTCGCTGATCAGGGAAAAGGACACGACGCCGGCCAAGGCAGAATTCCATTTTCCGGGCGGCCTCAAGGATTATCTGAAAGCCTCGCTCGGCGATGAATTCCAGGTGACCCGTGAAATGTTTGCCGGTAAGAGCGAGAAGCAGGGTGGCCACGGTTCGCTCGAATGGGCGGTAACCTGGTTCGGCGGCGACGGTTTCATCAATTCCTATTGCAACACCATTCCGACCGCCGAAGGCGGCACGCATGAGGCCGGCTTCCGCAACGTCCTGACGCGCGGCTTGCGCGCTTATGCCGACCTGGTCGGCAACAAGCGCGCCTCGATCGTCACTTCCGAGGATGTGATGATCTCGGCGGCGGGCATGCTGTCGGTGTTCATCCGCGAACCGGAATTCGTCGGCCAGACCAAGGACAGGCTGGCGACGATCGAGGCGATCCGCATCGTCGAAAGCGCCATCCGCGACCCGTTCGACCACTGGCTGGCCGACAATCCGCAGGAGGCTTCGAAACTGCTCGAATGGGTGATCGCGCGCGCCGACGAGCGGGTGCGCCGCCGCCAGGAAAAGGAAGTGTCGCGCAAGAGTGCGGTGCGCAAGCTGCGCCTGCCCGGCAAGCTCGCCGACTGCACGCAGAATGCCGCCGCCGGTGCCGAGTTGTTCATCGTCGAGGGCGATTCGGCCGGCGGTTCGGCAAAGCAGGCGCGCGACCGCGCCAGCCAGGCGGTGCTGCCCCTGCGCGGCAAGATCCTCAACGTCGCCAGCGCCGGCAACGACAAGCTTGCCGCCAACCAGCAGATATCCGACCTCATCCAGGCGCTTGGTTGCGGCACGCGCTCGAGATATCGCGACGAGGACCTGCGTTACGACCGGGTCATCATCATGACCGATGCCGACGTCGACGGCGCCCATATCGCCTCGTTGCTGATCACCTTTTTCTACCAGGAGATGCCGAGCCTGGTCCGCGGCGGCCATCTCTATCTGGCGGTGCCGCCGCTTTATTCGATCCGGCAAGGCGGCAAGGTCGCCTATGCCCGCAACGATGCGCACAAGGACGAACTCCTGCGCACCGAATTCACCGGGCGCGGCAAGGTCGAAATCGGCCGCTTCAAGGGGCTGGGCGAAATGATGGCTGCGCAGCTCAAGGAAACCACCATGGACCCGAAAAAGCGCACGCTGCTCAGGGTCGACGTTATCGATGCCGAGGCGGCGACCAAGGATGCGGTCGACGCATTGATGGGGACCAAGCCCGAGGCCCGTTTCCGCTTCATCCAGGAACGCGCGGAATTCGCCGAGACGGAAGTGCTGGATATCTGAGCTCCCGCCGCTAGCTTGGCCTTCTGAGCTGGAGACGAGCACTTGACCTGGGCGCGGCTGAAGGACGATATCGGCACGCGGATCGCTGGCCTGACGCGGCCGACGCGTTCGGACTGGATCTTTGCCCTGCGCACCGTTTCGGCCGGCCTCATCGCGATATTGGCCGCCTATGCGCTGAAGCTCGACCACCCGCAATGGGCGATGATGACGGTGTTCATCGTCGCACAGCCGGTCGCCGGCATGGTGCTGGCGAAGGGGTTTTATCGTCTCCTCGGCACGTTTGCCGGCGCGCTGGCGGCGATCGGCATTACCACTCTTTTCGATGCCAACCCCTGGTTGCTGGTTGCAGTTCTTGCCGTCTGGATCGGCATCTGCTCGCTGGTCTCGTCGCTGCTACGCAATCCGGAAGCCTATGGCGCGGCGCTTGCCGGCTACACCGCGATGATCATCGGCCTGCCGGCTTTCGGCCAGCCGCACCTCGTCATCGATCTCGCCGTGGCGCGCTGCGCGGAAATCGTGCTTGGTATCGTCTGCGCTGCGCTGACCAGCCGGCTGATCCTGCCGAAACTGGCCGCCGACGCCATCATCTCAAGACTGAAACGCAGCATTCTCGACCTGGCGGCCTATGCGGACGGCGCTTTTTCCGGCGGCGATGCGGAAAAGCTTGCCGGGCTGCACCGCAAGCTGATCGGCGATGTCCAGACGCTCGGCGAGATGCGCACCTACGCAAGGCTGGAAGGGCCGAGCCTCGCCACCCGCGCCTATCCGGTCCGGCGTACCATCGGCCAGCTTCTGTCGGCCCTGTCGGCGGCGCGTGCGCTGCATGCCCACGCCGCGCCGAAGAATGCAGCCCTCATCCCAGTTCGCGCCGAGTTGCAGGCCGTTGTCGGCGAACTGGTAGCCAAGCCGGGCGCGCTGGACGATACGGCGCCCTGGGTGGCGCGGCTCGACGCAATCGCCGGCAAGGCGCGACAGATGCCTGACGTCGCGGCCGGGCAAGACATTGACTGGGCTGGCACTGTCACCCGCCTAACCATTGCCGCCGACTTCGCCGAGGCCATGCAGCAAGTGCTGCGCGGCCTGGATGCACTCCGCTATCCCCCGTCTCGTGCCAGTCGCGAACGGCGGCAGCCGGCGCTGGTGGTGCACCGCGATTACCGTGCGGCATCGCGCAATGCCGTGCGCGCAGCAATCGCCACGCTTCTGGTCGCCGGCTTCTGGCTGGCGACGAAATGGTCGGACGCGACGGGCACGGTCATTCTGGTCGCCGTAGTCTCCAGCCTGTTCGCGGCTCGCCCCGATCCGATCCGGTCGGCATGGAACTTCTTCGAGGGCACGTTGCTCGCCCTGCCCTTTGCGTTTCTCATCGGCCAGTTGGCGCTTCCGGCTTTGCCAGGCTTCGGATGGTTCATGGTCTTTGTCGTGCCGATCCTGGTACCAGCAGCACTGGGCATGGCCAATCCGCGATATGTCGGCGTGGCAACGGCCTTTGCCATCAATTTCCTCGCCTTCCTCAGCCCACATCAGGCGATGACCTACGATCCGTTTCCGTTCCTCGCCAATTCGGCATCGGTCCTGGTCGGCATTCTTCTGGCGATCGGCGTCTTCGCCATCGTGCTGCCCGCCGACCCCTGGGTCACCGTCAACCGCATCCTGCAAGCCATGCGCGAAGATCTTGCCCGCCTTTGTCTGCATGAGCGCATGCCGCGGCGACTGGCTTTCGAGAGCCTTGCCTATGATCGGGTCAATCAGTTGATGCCGCTGCTGCAGAACGCCGGCGAGAAAGGCAACGCCGTTCTCGACGGCGGCATTGCTGCCGTTACTGTCGGCCTCGAAATCCTGCGGCTGCGCAACGCGCAACAGAGTTCCGCGATCCCACCTGAAACAGCACTTTCCATCGCCAATTTCCTGCGCGGTCTGGCACGCGAGCTGCTGTTCAGGCGGCCCGGCGAGCCGCAGACGGCGACCGTCGCCGTCGCCAGGCAATATGCAGCTGGCATCGCGGAGCGCAGCGTCGCGGCCGAAATGCTGCAGATCGCCGCCTCGCTGCGCATCATTGCCGCCGCGATCGAGGATTTTCCGGATTTTTTCGCGAAGGACCGGGTTTAGGCAGCGGCGATCGCCAGCGCGTGCCCGCGTGCGTTCTCGCGCAGCGCGTCGAGATGGATCGATTTGACCAGCCCGGCGAGATCGCCTTCTGCGGACTGTCCGCCCAATTCCTTCAGCATCAGCCAACTGACTTCCTGGACGCCGGCGAGGCGTTTGCCGTTGGCGACCTCGCGCCAGACCTTCAGCGCGCGCAGAATGATGGCGTGGGTGGCGGCGGCAAGCCCGGCGCTGCGGAACAGTGCCTGCAGAGCCACGTCATGGCCGCCGGCCAGCAGTGCTCTCACCCGTTGTTCGGACTGTTGGCTGAGCGCGACCAGCGCCGAACCAAAGAAGTCGACCTTGCCGTGCGCAATGGTGCGGACGACGAAGCTTGCGGTCAGGTCGCCGCGCAGGCGCAGATGTTCGACAAGTGCGGTATGTTCCTCTGTCCGCGTGCCTTCGATCAGCGTCACCGAAGCCTTGATGCAAGCATCGCGCGTGACGCGCTCGGCCCTGGCGGCGCCCATCAGCGCCAGCACCAGCGGCGACCCCTTGAGCATCTCCCCGAGCTTGACCAGCAGCATATGCCGGCAATCGGCGGGCAGCCGGGTGTCGGCGATCAGCGCCTCGCGCACCAGAGGCAGATGGCCGTGCCGCTCGGCCATGCGGCGAAAGCTGACGGATGCGATATCGGCGCCGCTGTTGGCGAGCAGCGTGGTGCAAGCCTCCGGCTCACCGATCTCGGCGATCGCCGCCGCAACCGACATCGAGACACGCGGCCGGTCGGCGATCACCTTCTGCGTCGCTTTCTGGCCGCCGGCAACCCGATCAATCAGGTCGGCATCGGTAAGCAGCGGCGAGCGCGCCAGTACCAAAGCGGCCACCTCGGGCTGGTCCGACGCCAGCGCGCTGACGATCTGCGGCGGCGCGTGGTGGCTCATGGAAAGCGCGTCGGCGATTGCCAGTCGCACCTTCGACGATGCGTCGTCGAGCAGCAGCGTCAGCGCCGCCTCCGCAGCGCAGCGGTCCTCGAAGGGCAGGTCCGAGTCGACATAGGCGCGAGCCAGCGCGCTTGCCGCCGCAGCACGCTCCGACACCTTCGCCGTATGGATCCATTTCAGGAAATGCGAAACGACCATGTCGCCTGCTTACGCCCCTTGCCAGAACGCTTCTGACCCTGGTGGAGACCGTAGGCACAAATGGTTTACGAACGGTTCACCATGTTCGTTAACTGGCTTGCGAGCGCGATATGCAACGCCTATCAACCCTGAAGCAGCGGAGGAGATCGACCATGGCCGGGCTTTATCTTGAGGAGTTCGCTGTCGGCCAAGTGTTCACGCACACGCTGCGCAAAACCGTGACCGAAAGCGACAACATGTTGTTCTCGGTGATGACGTTGAACCCGCAGCCGCTGCACATCGACTTCGACTTCGCGGCGAAGAGCGAATGGGGCAAGCCGCTGGTCAATTCGCTGTTCACGCTTGGCCTGATGATCGGCATCTCGGTCAATGACATCACCGTCGGCACCACCGTCGCCAATCTCGGCATGAAGGAGACGGTGTTTCCACATCCCGTCTTCCATGGCGACACCATTCGCGTCGAGACCACGGTGGTTTCGGTGCGTGAATCCAGGTCGAAGCCGGACCGCGGCATCGTCGAGTTCGAGCACCGCGCCTATAACCAGAACGACGTGCTGGTTGCCAAATGCACGAGGCAAGCCATGATGATGAAAAAGGCATAGCCGA
Organism: Mesorhizobium sp. M1006; assembly: GCF_040318825.1. Classification (NCBI taxonomy): domain Bacteria; kingdom Pseudomonadati; phylum Pseudomonadota; class Alphaproteobacteria; order Hyphomicrobiales; family Phyllobacteriaceae; genus Mesorhizobium; species Mesorhizobium sp. M1006. Next base: position 146,111 of record NZ_JAMYMZ010000008.1, on the reverse strand, counting down.
TGCGTTCTCTGCTCTTCGTTCCCGGCGATTCGGAAAAGAAGCTGGAGAAGGGCTTTGGCGTGGGTGCCGACGTGGTCATCATCGATCTCGAGGACTCGATTGCTGCGCAGAACAAGGGGTTGGCGCGCGACACAGCGGCGCGTTTTATCGCCGAGCACAGGCACCGGACCGGCTCCGCGATCTATGTGCGCGTCAATGAGCTTTCGACCGGACTGACCGACGACGATCTGGCGGCGCTCGTGCCAGCAAAACCAGACGGCATCATGCTGCCTAAGTCGAATAGCGGACTGGATGTCCAGCATCTCTCGGCCAAGCTCAGGGTGCACGAAGCCGAAAGCGGCCTGCCGGATGGAGCGATAAGGATCCTGCCGATCATCACAGAAACGGCTGCAGGCGTCTTGGCCGCAGCGACCTACGCCCGTGCAAGCGCGCGGCTTGTCGGCGTCACCTGGGGGGCGGAAGATTTGTCGGCGGCGATTGGCGCGCGCGCGACGCGCGACGCGAATGGCCGCTACACGGATGTGTTCCGCCTCGCCCGCACCATGACCATGCTTGCCGCAAGTGCCGCGGAAGTCGCGGCAATCGACACCGTCTTTCCGGATTTTCGCGACATGGCCGGCTTCGAGGCCGAATGCGCCGAGGCCGAGCGCGACGGTTTCACCGGCAAGATGGCGATCCATCCGGCGCAGGTGCCGGTTATCAACGCCGCCTTCACGCCTTCGGCGCAAGCGGTGAAAAGCGCCCTGGCGATCGTCGAGGCGTTCGAGGCGGCAGGAAATCCCGGGGTCGTTGGCATGGATGGCAAGATGTACGACCGGCCGCATCTCAAGCTCGCAGAGCGGCTCCTGGCGCGAGCCAAGGCATCGGAGCTTGATCCTTAGGGGGGCTGTTCCGCGCCGAAATTATCCCACCCACGGCCCCGAATAGTCGGCATAGAGTTTTGCCGGATCGGGCCGCGGTCGTTCCGGCGCTGGCCCCTGGTAGGAGCCGATATGGACGAAGCCGACGACCCGCTCATGCGGCGCCAGGCCGAGGATCGCCCTGCCCTCGGGCACGTCGGAATACCAGTTGCTGACCATGTTGGTGCCGTAGCCCAGCGCATTGGCGGCAAGCATCAGGTTCATCGCCGCCATGCCGCCGGACAGGAACATCTCCCATTGCGGGATCTTTGGGTTTTCCCTGGGGATAGAAATCACGCCGATGACCAGCGGCGCGCGCGAAAAGCGCGCCAGTTCCTGGTTGCGGCGGCCTTCCGGCAGCGGCCCTTCGCGCTGTTCGGCAAGTGCTGCCAGCTTCTTGCCGATATCGACGCGAGCCTCGCCGCGATAGAGGATGAAACGCCAAGGCTCCAGCCGGCCGTGGTCCGGCACCCGCGAGGCGGCGGCGATCATCGTCGCGATCTCCGCATCGCCCGGTGCCGGTTCTTTCAAATCCGGGATCGGCGCGGAATTTCGGGTCAGCAGAAAATCGATGATCGGCGACGCCATGGGCGCAAGTCTCCTGGAATTTGAGCTGAAGCGCACCATCGGGACATCGGGCGGCTTGGGCATTGGCGCGGCGCGCCGGACAAAGAGCCCTGTAGCAGAAGCCGACCGGACTCTTAAGCCTTGAAATTGCCACCGCCTTGGGCTTCAACGCAAGGCATGTTTGAGGGGACATTGCGTCTTTTCCTGATATGGCTCGCTGCCGCACTGTTGATGGTGCCGGTTTCGCTTGCCGTCGCCCAGGATGTGGACGGCCTTGGCGAGCTGAAGCTTCCCGGAATTTCGGGCTATGCACCTCCGAAAAGCGAGACATCGCTGGCATTGGGCAGCAGCGGGGCGATCACGCTGTCGGCGCAATTGACCGACAAGGGCGCCGACATCACGCGCGGCATAGTCTGGCGCGTCTTCAAACCCGAATCGGCCAGCGACGGCAAGCTGACGATGGTCGCCTCCTCTCATGGCGGCACCGCCATATTCCAGCTCGAGCCGGGTTCGTATCTGGTCCACGCCTCCTACGGGCGGGCCGGCGCCACCAAGCGCATCACCGTCGGCAAGGAAGCCAAGCGCGAGAGCCTCGTGCTCGATGCCGGTGGCCTCAAGCTCGATGCAGTGCTGTCCGGCGGGGTACGCATACCGCCGAAGAAGCTGCGCTTCTCGATCTATGAGAGCCACGCCGCGGCCGATGGCGATCGCGCCCTGATCATACCCGATGTCGAGCCGAACAGCGTCGTGCGGCTCAATGCCGGCACCTACCACGTCGTGTCGACCTATGGCGCGGTGAACGCGGTCATCCGCTCCGACATCCGCGTCGAGGCCGGCAAGCTGACCGAAGCGACCGTCGAGCACCGTGCCGCCGAGATGACCATGAAGCTGGTGCGCGAACCAGGCGGCGAGGCGATCGCCGACACCTCCTGGTCCCTGCTCAACGAATCCGGCGATCCGATCAAGGAAACCGTCGGCGCCTTTGCCTCGATGGTGCTGGCCGAGGGCGACTACACCATCATCGCCAAGAACCGCGATCGCATCTACCAGAAGGATTTTACGGTGGTGGCTGGGCACAACCAGGACATCGAGGTTCTGGCCACCGAGGCTTCGGCCATCGATTCCGAGGAAGGCGCCGACTGAGACGCGCCCCTCTAAGCTGCTTTGTGCATGGGTCGCGCCAGCGCGTCGCCGACGCGCACGTCGATCGATCTGCCAGATAGGCGCGCGGCGTGACAGGCATATAAAATATAAAAAATGGCGGTGGATCGCTCCACCGCCATTCGTTGCTGGTCGACTGGTTCAGGCCGCGCGGCGCTTGCGGTCGGGTGTCACCGCCTCGTCGGCAAGCAGCTTCACGGCGGCTGCGAGGCCGAGTGATTCCTGGTCACGCGACCCGAGACGACGGATATTGACCGTTTCTTCCTCGGCCTCGCGCTTGCCGCAGACGAGGATGACCGGCACCTTGGCCAGCGAATGCTCGCGGACCTTGTAGTTGATCTTCTCGTTGCGCAGATCGGCTTCGGCGATCAGCCCCGCCGCCTTCAGCTGCGCAACGACCTTCTGGGCGTAATCGTCGGCATCGGAAGTGATCGTCGCCACCACCACCTGCAGCGGCGCGAACCAGAGCGGGAAATGGCCGGAATAATTCTCGATCAGGATGCCGAGAAACCGCTCCATCGAGCCGCAGATGGCGCGATGCACCATCACCGGCTGCTTCTTTTCCGAATCCGAGCCGATGTAGAAGGCGCCGAACCGTTCAGGCAGGTTGAAATCAACCTGCGTGGTGCCGCATTGCCAGTCGCGGCCGATGGCGTCCTTCAGCACATATTCGAACTTCGGCCCGTAGAACGTGCCCTCGCCCGGATTGACGCCCGTCTTGATCCGGTTGCCCGACCGCGCCGCGATCTTGTCGAGCACGTCCTGCAGCACGCCCTCGGCATGATCCCACATCGCGTCGGTGCCGACCCGTTTTTCGGGGCGGGTCGCCAGCTTGACGGTGATTTCGTCGAAGCCGAAATCGGCATAGGTCGAGAGGATCAGATCGTTGATCTTGATGCACTCGTCGGCGAGCTGTTCCTCGGTGCAGAAGATGTGCGCATCGTCCTGGGTAAAGCCGCGCACGCGCATCAGCCCGTGCAGCGCGCCGGACGGCTCATAGCGATGCACATTGCCGAATTCCGCAAGTTTTACCGGCAGATCGCGGTAGGATTTCAGCCCGTGCTTGAAGATTTGGACGTGACCGGGGCAGTTCATCGGCTTCAGCGCAAACACCCGGTCGTCGTCGGTGTCGTCGCCAGCAACGGTCACCTTGAACATGTTGTCCCGGTACCAGCCCCAGTGGCCTGACGTCTCCCACAGGCTCTTGTCGAGCACCTGCGGCGCGTTGACTTCCTGATAGCCCTGCTCGTCGAGGCGGCGACGCATGTAATTGACCAGGTTCTGGAACATCCTCCAGCCCTTGGCGTGCCAGAAGACGACCCCGGGGCCCTCCTCCTGGAAGTGGAACAGGTCCATCTCACGGCCGAGCTTCCTGTGGTCGCGCTTCTCGGCCTCCTCCAGCATCGTCTGATAGGCTTCGAGCTGCGCCTGATCGGCCCAGGCCGTGCCGTAGATGCGGGTCAGCATCGGATTGTTGCTGTCGCCGCGCCAATAGGCGCCGGCGACCTTCATCAGCTTGAAGGCGCTGCCGATCTGGCCGGTCGCGGCCATATGCGGGCCGCGGCAGAGGTCGAACCAGTCGCCCTGTGCATAGATCTTGAGATCCTGGTCCTCGGCGATGGCGTCGATCAACTCGAGCTTGTAGCGCTCGCCCTTGTCGGCAAAGATCCTTTTCGCCTTTTCGCGCGACCAGACCTCCTTGGTGAACGGCTTGTTGCGTGCAATGATCTCGCGCATCTTCTTCTCGATCACCGGGAAATCGTCGGGCGTGAACGGCTCGTTGCGGGCAAAATCGTAGTAGAACCCGTTTTCGATCACCGGCCCGATGGTCACCTGCGTTCCCGGCCAAAGTTCCTGCACGGCTTCGGCCAGCACATGGGCTGCATCGTGGCGGATGAGCTCCAGCGCACGCGGGTCCTCGCGGGTGATGATCTCGACTTTGCCCGATCTGCCGATCGGGTCGGAAAGATCGCGCAGCGTGCCGTCGATCGAATAGGCAACGGCCTTCTTGGCCAGCGACTTCGAGATCGATTCCGCCAGGCCGGCGCCGGTCATCGCCGCGTCGTAATCGCGAACGGAACCATCGGGAAATGTCAGGGAAACGGAATTCAGCATAAGATTCTCCTATCCAGTCCCGCAAACGAGCGCGGGTGGTAAAATGCATGTCGCCCAAGACTGCTTAGCGGTTTTGGCGCTACGACATGCATCAGTAAGAGCCGGATGCGTCCGGCGGCGAGCGGTCTTTTATGGGCAGTTTTCGGCGCCGTAAAGCCGGATGTAGGTCACCTGAGGAGATTCGGCAGATCTTTCAGGAACATCGCCCGCGTCTTGAGTCCCTTTGGCGTGTCGGAACGTTTCGTATCGACTACCAGGCGGGCAAAGACGATCTTGCGAGCATCGGTCTGCGCCCAGCCGACAAACCAGCCAAGCGAGCGCTTGTCGGCGCTGTCGCCGAGCCTGGTCGTTCCGGTCTTGCCCTGCACCGTCCAGCCGCCTGCCCGGAAGGTCGGGACAATCGCGCTGGTCATCGCATGGGCCTTGTCCGAAACCGGCAGTTTTCGCGCCAGCAGCTTGCGCAGGAAATCGACCTGCTCGACCGGCGATATCTTGAGCGAAGAATTCACCCAGGAATGGGTGAGGCCGTCATTCTTGCCGGCAGTGCCGGAGACTTCGGTGTTGCCATAGTCCAATCTGGACACATAGCCGGCAAACTGTTTGCTGCCGAGCCGGCGCGTAATCTCGCGTGAGAACCAAAGGACCGAATCCCTTTCCCAGATCGTCGGGTCGACGGTCTTGCGGTCCCGTTTCGGGGCATTGAACTCTGCCTTGTACTCCCAGCTTGGCGTATGCTCGTCGCTCAGGATTCCAGCATCATAGCCGATCAGCGCCAGCGGAACCTTGAATGTCGAGGCGGGGCTGAAGCGCTGATCACAGGTCCCTTGGCGATACAGCGTCTCGCCGCTTGCGGCGTCGACGATCAGCGTGCATTCGACGTCCCCGAGCGGCGCCGATTGCGCACGGATCGGAAAACCCATCAGCCACGCCAGGACGTAGAGAACCACGGCGAAAATGAAGGGACGACGATCTATCCGGCGCATTTGGTAATCTCTCCTGAAGGGTGTCAGGAGCGGCTTAGCGAGGTGTCTTGTCTCGATTTTGTCTCAAATGCGCTATGTCAGCGCAAGCTGCGGTTAACCCTACCAGATCGTAAAAAGCGATCCCTTTGTGCACCGCACAGTTGCGGTCAACTGTCCAGGTCGCCACGTTTTTTCCCGATCCGCCAATACCGCCATGGCATGAACCAGAGGTAGCGATCAGCCAGTGCCTCAGGCACCCGGTCGATGCCGTGCGTGCCGAACGGTCCGCAGCGCAGCACCCGGAAAAACCCCATCCAGCCGCCGGCCCACAGCCCGTGGCGGGCGATCGCTTCATGCGCGTATTCGGAACAGGTCGGCAGATGCCGGCAGGAATTGCCGACGAAGCCGGACAGCGTCAGCTGGTAGAGTCGGACAAGCGACGTGCCGAAGACGCGGCCCGGCGTCTTGCGCCACGGGCCGGACCAGTTGCGTCCTTGTCGAATCGGCCTGGCGCCGTGCGCATGCCGATGTTGGCCGACCACCGCAGTCTCCACATCGCGTTTCCCTACGCGATAGATGTGCGCATCGGGCCAGGAACGCAATGCCGTTCCGGCAATCCCGTCATGGCCTGGTAGGGCGAACCGGATAGCGGTCGGGCGTCGGCCTTCGGCATACGGCGACGCTGGTCGGCGGCCTCTCCTCGCACCAATCCCTATGCGGTTTCTCGTCGTACCATTGAAACGTCGCGATCCGCATCACATCGCCCAGAATGTTGAGAAACTGGATCATGGCGGCACTCCTTGAGCACCGATTAGAGCGCCGCTGGCCTTGCTCTTCAAACGAGTATAACGTCCACGTCAGATAACTCTGAGTTATGCGAATGAAGCGCGGACACCTCCCCCTGACGGCTCTGAGAAGCTTCGAAGCAGCCGGTCGTCACCTGAGCTTCAGCCGTGCGGCCGAGGAGCTTTATGTTTCGCAGGCGGCGATCAGCCGACAGATCCGCGAGCTCGAAACCTTCCTGCGCCAACCTTTGTTCTTCCGCCATCATCGCCGCGTCGAGTTGACCGACACCGGCCAGCGGCTGCTCGACCAGTTGGTCAGAAGTTTCGAGGGCATCGACAGGCTGCTTTCGGAATTGACGGCGGCCCCGACGCAGTCCGTGGTGCGTGTCAGCGTCGAGCCATCGCTTGCATCCGTATGGCTGGTGCCGCGGCTCAACCGCTTTCGCGAGTTGCGACCCGACATCGACGTTTCCCTTGAGGTCGACCCGAGATTGATAGAGTTTCGCAGCGATCAGCCCGAACTTGCCCTGCGTTTCAGTGCGCACGCCACCTCATGGCCACGCAGCGAAGCCGAACAGCTTGCCGCGGTCGTCGATTCCCCAGTTCTGTCGCCGGCACTTCTTGCATCCGGCCCAGCTCTGGAAAAGCCGATCGACCTTGGTCGCTATACGTTGCTGCACGAAGAAAACCGTCAGGCTTGGGCACGCTGGTTCGAAGCGGCGGGCGTGACGGCTGATGCCGTGCCTGCGCGCGGCCCGATGCTGGCCGATGCTTCGCTTTCGAAGCAGGCAGCCTTGCTTGGACATGGTGTCGCGCTGGGCGATCTATTGCAGATCGGCGAAGAACTTGCGTCCGGCGCGCTGATCAAGCCTTTCGACATCGACGTCGCGTCGGGCGCCTATTGGCTAGTGGCCAGAAGGCTGAATGACCTTTCCGAGCCAGCCAGGGCTTTTGCCGACTGGGTCCGGGCGGAATTCGCCGAAAGCCGGCGTTTTCTCGCCAAGGTTTAAGCTGCCTCTTCCGCCCGCTTCTTCTCGATCTGGCCGATGGCGTCGACCACTGCGTCGAAGGTCAGCATGGTCGAGGCGTGGCGCGCCTTGTAGTCGCGCACCGGTTCCAGGTATTTCAGGTCGGCGAAGCGGCCTTCGGGCGGCGGGCCGTTTTCCTTCAGCATCTTCAGCATCGTCTCGCGCACGCTGCGCAATTCTTCGGCGCTGGCGCCGACGACATGCTGCGCCATGATCGACGACGACGCCTGGCCAAGCGCACAGGCCTTCACGTCATGCGCGAAATCGCTGACGACGCCATCATCCATCTTCAGATCGACGGTCACCGTCGAGCCGCACAGCTTGGAATGTGCTCGTGCGGTTGCGTCGGGCCGGTCGAGCCGGCCGATCCGTGCGATGTTTCCGGCAAAACCCAGAATTTTCGCATTGTAGACATCGTCGATCATATTTTTCCAATCCGTCGCCGCCCAGCGAACAGTCATTGCCGCTCTGGCGTCTTCCTTTCGCTCGGCACGAACATATATAATGGCGGTAGTCGGGTATCGACAAGGCGACCACAAACCTCGTCATACCCAATTCTGTTCACGCCACTTACGGGCTGGAAACCGGGCGAGTTTCTGACACCCGAAAGGTCGTGGTCCGTTCAACTCGTTCCTCCTGAGAGAGGAACTACGGGAGACGCCTTTATGGACGCCGTTATCAAGAAGCTCATGCCGCGGTCTGCCTATATGGAAAAGCCGGTCACCGACCGGCCGAGCGAGGCCGAAGTCGAAGCCGCTGTGCGCACCTTGTTGCGCTGGACCGGCGACAACCCTGACCGCGAGGGCCTGATCGACACGCCGAAGCGCGTCACCAAGGCGTTCAGCGAAATGTTCAACGGTTATGATATGTGCCCAGCCGAGGAACTTGGCCGCACCTTTGAGGAAGTTGCCGGCTATGACGACCTCGTTCTCGTCAAGGACATATCCTTCCACTCGCATTGCGAGCATCACATGGTGCCGATCATCGGCAAGGCGCATGTCGGCTATCTGCCTGACGGCAAGGTTGTCGGCCTGTCCAAGATAGCCCGTGTCGTCGACATCTTCGCCCATCGCTTGCAGACCCAGGAAGCGATGACTGCGCAGATTGCCGGCGTCATCCAGGACGTGCTCAATCCGCGCGGTGTGGCCGTTATGCTTGAGGCCGAGCATATGTGCATGGCCATGCGCGGCATCCGCAAGCAGGGCTCCACCACGCTGACCTCAACCTTCACCGGCGTCTTCAAGGACACACCCGAAGAGCAGGTCCGCTTCGTCACCATGGTGCGCGGCGGCAGGATCTGATCGGCCTGCCGGCTTCGCTAGATAAGGACCGGCGAATGTCGGCATTGGAATTCCCGAAAGCTCCAACAGACAAGAAGGCACTCGAGGAAGGCGCGGTCCTTTCACCGCGCTTCGATGCTGCCGGCCTCGTCACTGTCGTGGTCACCGATGCCGAAGACGGCATGCTGCTGATGGTCGCGCATATGAATGCCGAGGCGCTGGCGCTGACGCTCGAGACCGGCATCGCGCACTACTGGTCGCGTTCGCGCAACGCGCTGTGGAAGAAGGGCGAAACCTCGGGCAATGTCCAGCAGGTCGTCGAGATGTTCACGGATTGTGACCAGGACGCGATATGGTTGCGCGTCAAAGTGCTGGGTCACCAAGCAACTTGTCACACCGGCCGACGTTCATGCTTTTATCGGACGGTGGGGCTGAGCGATGGCAAAGGGACGCTTGCCAGCGACGGCAGCAAGCCGCCGTTCGATGCGGAAAAAACCAATCGAAAGCCCAATACACCATCAATATGAACCATTCGCAGCACTTCAGCCACGTATATTCATGATTTCGATACGGCCCGCCTGTAGGATGACCGTGGGACAAGGGAGATTGTGATGCTCGACTGGGCGTCATTGCGCAACAGACCTGACGTTCGGGAGGCCAATGGCCTCTCCTCGGCTGCGGGCGCATCCGAAACCAAATCTCCGGGCAAAACCGGGATTTCGCTGGCATTGGGTGGCGGCTGTGCGCGCGGCTGGGCGCATATCGGCGTGCTGCGCGCGCTTGATGAAGCCGGCATCGAAGTGTCGATGATCGCCGGCACCTCGATCGGCGCGCTGGTCGGCGGCTGCTATGTTGCCGGCAAGCTCGACGAGTTGGAAGAATTCGCGCGCAGCCTGACCAGGCGGCGCATTTTTGGCCTTCTCGACCTCAATCTACGCGGCAGCGGCCTGTTCGGTGGCATGAAGCTCGATGCGCGGCTGCGCGAGCACATAGCCGGCATCCGCTTCGAGGACCTGCCAAAACCATTCGTCTGCGTCGCTTCGGAAATCCGCACCGGCCATGAGATCTGGCTGTCGAGCGGCTCGTTGAGCACCGCAATGCGCGCCTCCTACGCGCTGCCCGGCGTGTTCGAGCCGGTCGCCTGCAATGGGCGTGTGCTGGTTGACGGCGCACTGGTCAATCCGGTGCCGGTCTCGGTCTGCCGTGCCTACGAGCAGCCGCTCGTGGTTGCGGTGAACCTTCACTACGATCTGTTCGGCCGCGCCGCGGTGATCAAGCACAATGCCGGCGAGCTGGTCATCGAGAAAGACGCGCCGAGGGCCGGCCACGCCGATCCCGAACGCCAGTCGCGCGAGACGCGGCTCGGCATTACCGGCGTCATGGTCGAGGCCTTTAACATCATCCAGGACCGCATTTCGCGCGCCAGGCTGGCCGGCGACCCGCCGGACATATCGCTGCAGCCGAAGCTCAGCCATATCGGCCTGACCGAATTCCACCGCGCAGACGAAGCGATCCGTATCGGCTACCAGGCAACGATGGCGCAGATCGGCGACCTGACCCGGCTGCAGACCGTCCTCGCTTAGGCAGGGCGGCAGCGAGCTCTCAGGCAAGCGCCGCGTCGATGATGCGGAACTGCACCGTGCGGTTGCCGTTCCAGTGATTGCCCGACAGCGAGCCGGCGACGTGCACCGGTTTGCCCCTGTTCTTGAACAGGAATTCGCCGAGCGCAGTATCGACGGCGCGAAAGGCGATCGCCTGGATGCGGCCGCCACTTTCCGACTGCAGGTCGACGCGGATGTGGTTGCTGCCGACCGCCCGCGCATCAACAAGCCGGTGACGCGGCAGCGCGAACACCGGCGCGACATGCCCAGCGCCGAACGGCCCTGCCCTCTCTAGTGCATCGAGCAGCCCAAGCGTCGCGCCCTCGGCGGCTAGCGCACCGTCGATCGCCAGGCTCTCCTCGCCTTGCAGCCGGAATACATCCACCGCCGCGCGTTCTTCGAAGAAAGCCCTGAGTTCGCCGAGCTTCGCCCGCTCGACAGTGATGCCGGCCGCCATTCCGTGGCCGCCGCCCTTGACGATAAGCCCGGCATCGGCAGCCTCGCGCACCAGCCGGCCGAGGTCGAAGCCCGACACCGAACGGCCTGACCCCGTACCGACACCATTGGCGTTGAAGGCGATGGCAAAGGCCGGCCGTCTTGCATGGTCCTTGAGCCGCGAGGCAAGCAGGCCGACAATGCCAGGATGCCAGTTGCTGCTGGCTGTCACCACGATGGCCGGACCATTGCCGCCGGCAAGCTCGGCATCGGCCTCTGAGCGCGCGGCGGCCAGCATCTCCTGCTCCATCGACTGCCGCTCCTGGTTGAGCCGGTCCAGCGTCTCGGCGATGGTGCGGGCCTCGACCGGGTCGTCGGTTGCAAGCAGGCGGCTGCCAAGTGCTGCGTCGCCGATGCGCCCGCCGGCGTTGATGCGCGGACCGATCAGAAAGGCCAGATGGAACGTGCTGATCGGCTCGCCTATACGCGAGACCCGCGCCAACGCCGCCAGCCCTTCGTTTCTCTGCTGCCGCGCCACCTGCAGCCCCTTGACCACGAAGGCGCGGTTGACGCCGGTGAGCGGCACCACGTCGCAGACTGTGCCCAGCGCCACCAGGTCGAGCAGGCCAAGCAGGTCCGGCGGTGCGGCATCCGGCAAGCGGCCGCGCAGGATCTTCGCGGTCTGCACCAGGCAAAGGAAGACGACGCCGGCGGCACAAAGATGACCTTGGCCGGAAAGGTCGTCCTCGCGATTTGGGTTGACGACCGCAGCCGCCGCCGGCAGCGGCCCGCCGACCTGATGGTGATCGAGCACCACGACGTCGGCGCCGGCGGCCTTTGCGGCGTCGATGGAAGCAGCACTGTTGGTGCCGCAATCGACGGTGACGATCAGCGTCGCGCCGCGCGAGACGAGTTCGCGCATCGCTTCCGGATTGGGGCCGTAACCCTCGAAGATGCGGTCCGGTATGTAGATCTCCGACGCCACCGAGAAATATGCGAGAAAGCGCTTGAGCAGCGCCGACGAGGCGGCGCCGTCGACATCGTAGTCGCCAAAGATCGCCACTTTTTCCCTGGCCATCACCGCCTGGGCGATGCGAGCGGCGGCCCTGTCCATGTCGGTCAGCGATGCCGGGTCGGGCAGCAGATTGCGGATGGTCGGATCCAGAAACCGCTCGGTCTGCTCGGCGGTGACACCACGCCCGGCCAGCACACGTGCCACGATGTCAGGCACGCCATACCCTTGCGCGATGGCGAGCGCGGCCATGTCCTGACGCTCGGTCAGCCGGTGTTCCCAGGAAACGCCGGTGGCCGACTGCCTGACATCGAGGAAAAAGCGTCTTTCCCCCGTCACGTGACGCGCCGTCTGCAATTTGTCATTGCGCACAATATGCAACGGCTAACTGAGTCGAAATCAAAACTTTTCCAGATCCTGATGCCTGGCTTTGATTTCGCGCACGGTCCGCGATGACGAGCGCAGCACGATCGTGTGCGTGGTGATGAAATTGCGGCCGAACTTGACGCCGGCCAGCATATTGCTGTCGGTGACGCCGGTCGCGGCAAACAGCACGTCGCCGCGGGCCATGTCTTGCGTGTGGTAGATCCGTTTTGGGTCGGAGATCCCCATCTTCGCGGCGCGCGCCAGCTTTTCCGGCGTATCGAAGATCAACCTGCCCTGCATCTGGCCACCGGTGCAGCGCAAGGCGGCCGCTGCGAGCACGCCTTCGGGCGCGCCTCCGGTGCCGAGATAGATGTCGATGCCGGTCTCGTCCGGGTCGGTGGTATGGATGACCCCGGCGACATCACCGTCGCCGATCAGACGGATCGCGGCTCCGGTCGCCCGCACGGCTTCGATCAACGCGCCATGGCGTGGCCGGTCGAGAATACAGGCGGTGATCTCCGCCACCGGCACGCCCTTGGCCCTGGCGAGGCTGGCGATGTTTTCGGCCGGCGAGGCATCGATGTCGATGATGCCGTCGGCATAACCCGGACCGATCGCGATCTTGTCCATATAGACGTCCGGCGCGAACAAAAGGCTGCCTTTTTCGGCAATGGCGATAACGGCCAGTGCGTTGGGCAGGTTCTTGGCGCAGATCGTCGTGCCTTCGAGCGGATCAAGCGCGATGTCGACAGCCGGGCCTTGGCCGGTACCGACCTCTTCGCCGATATAAAGCATCGGCGCCTCGTCGCGCTCGCCTTCGCCGATCACCACCGTGCCGTTGATGGCAAGACGGTTGAGCTCCTGCCGCATGGCATCGACCGCGACCTGGTCGGCGGCTTTCTCGTCGCCGCGTCCGCGCAATCTGGCGGCCGCGACCGCGGCGCGTTCGGTGACGCGCACCAATTCCATGGTCAGTATCCGGTCGAGGCCGGCGACAATGTTTTGGGCCACATTCATCGATGGACAATCCTCGTTGGCACTTTGTTTTTATTATGCATGTCGTTGTCCCAAAACCGCTGCACACTTTTGGGCGACATGCATTAGCCTCCCGCCAGAGACGCGCTTCTTGTGTCAAAGCCCCGTGACAACAGCAAGACCTGCGTTGGACCTTTTTGAAAGCGCAGCAATATCAATCGATTAAACGCCAAAATGTGAGACTGCTATCCGGCCCGCTCGATGCGGATGACTTGCGGCTTGTCGGTCAGAAGGCTGTCCCTGGTGATGCCGTCGACGGCCTTGCGCACCGCCGCCTCGGTCGTCTCGTGGGTCACCAGGATGACCGTCTTCTGTGCCTCGGTTTCCGGCCCGGCGGCATGCTGGACAATCGATTCCAGCGAAATGTCGTTGTCGGCCATGCGCTTGGCTATTGCCGCGAAAACGCCGAGGCGGTCGTGCACGGTCAGCCGGATGAAATAACCGCCGGCATGGCTGCGCATCTGCGCCTTCTTGTAAGGCTTCAATTCCTTCACCGGCCGGCCGAAGACCGGACCATGCTGGAAGCCAGGCCGGCTCTTGGCGATATCGGCAATGTCGCCGATCACCGCCGACGCGGTGGCGTTGCCGCCGGCGCCAGGGCCGGAAAGCAGCAATTCGCCGAGGATGTCGGTTTCTATCGCTACCGCATTGGTGACGCCGTGCACCTGCGCGATGACCGAGGCCGTCGGCACCATGGTCGGGTGCACGCGCTGCTCGATGCCGCTTTCGGTGCGTTGGGCGACGCCAAGCAGCTTGATCCGGTAGCCGAGATCGCCGGCCGCGCGGATGTCGGCCTGGCTGATGTTGGAGATGCCTTCCATGTAGATATCGTTGGCGGCGATCCTCGTGCCAAAGGCAAGGCTGGTCAGGATCGACAGCTTGTGCGCGGTGTCGTGACCCTCGATGTCGAAGGTCGGGTCGGCTTCGGCATAGCCCAGCCGTTGCGCATCCTTCAGGCAGGCATCGAAAGACAGGCCCTCGGCTTCCATGCGCGTCAGAATGTAGTTGCAGGTACCGTTGAGGATGCCGAAAACGCGGGTCACCGAATTGCCGGCCATCGCCTCGCGCATCGTCTTGATGACCGGAATGCCGCCGGCCACCGCCGCCTCGTAATTGAGCAGCACGCCTTTCCTCTCGGCGATCTCGGCCAGCGCCACGCCGTGCTTGGCAAGCAGCGCCTTGTTGGCGGTGACGACATGGCGGCCGCCTTCAAGTGCCGCTTTTACGGACGAGCGCGCCGCCCCGTCGTCGCCGCCGATCAGCTCGACGAACACGTCGATCTCGCCGGTCTGCGCCATCTTGATGGCGTCGTCGAACCACTGTGCTGCGCCAAGATCGACGCCACGGTCGCGCTTTGGGTCTCGGGCCGAAACGGCTGTGACGACGATGTCGCGTCCGCACTGCCGCGTCAGTTCCGCCGCCTTGTCGCGCAGCACGCGCGCCACCGACGCGCCGACGGTGCCGAGCCCGGCAATTCCAACACGCAACGCTTCAGCCATGTCCGGCGACGCCCCATTCAGTCGGTCGATGTGTAGAAAATCAGCGATGCGCGGCGAGCGGTACGACGTTATTCGGCTGCTTGGCGCTGGATGCGAGGAAGCGCTTGATGTTGCGCGCCGCTTGCCGGATCCGGTGCTCGTTTTCGACCAGCGCGATGCGCACGTGATCGTCGCCATGCTCGCCGAAGCCGACGCCCGGCGCCACCGCGACGTCGGCGTGCTCGATCAGGAGCTTGGAGAATTCAAGCGAGCCAAGGTGCTTGAACGGCTCCGGGATCGGCGCCCAGGCGAACATCGATGCCGCCGGTGCGGGAATGGTCCAGCCGGCGCGGCTGAAAGCGTCGACCATGACATCGCGGCGTTTGCGGTAGACGTCGCGCACTTCCGCGATGTCGGCGCCATCGCCGTTGAGTGCATGCGCCGCCGCCACCTGGATCGGCGTGAAGGCGCCGTAGTCGAGATAGGATTTCACTCGCGTCAGCGCCGAGATCAGCCGTTCATTGCCGACCGCAAAACCCATGCGCCAGCCCGGCATCGAAAAGGTCTTCGACATCGAGGTGAACTCGACGGCGACGTCTATGGCGCCCGGCACCTGCAGCACCGAAGGCGGCGGATTGCCGTCGAAATAGATCTCCGAATAGGCAAGATCCGACAGGATGATGATGTCGTTCTTCCTCGCGAAGGCCACCACCTCCTTGTAGAAATCGAGCGAAGCGACCAGTGCCGTCGGATTGGACGGATAATTGAGGATCAGTGCCAGCGGCTTCGGGATCGAATGGCGAATGCCGCGCTCCAGGGCCGGGATGAAGCCGTCGTCCGGCTCGACCTGCAGCGAGCGGATGACGCCGCCCGACATGATGAAGCCGAACGCATGGATCGGATAGGTCGGATTAGGGCAAAGGATCACGTCGCCGGGGGCGGTGATCGCCTGCGCCATATTGGCGAAGCCCTCCTTCGAGCCGAGCGTCGCCACCACCTGGCTGTCCGGGTCGAGCTTCACGCCGAAGCGGCGGGCATAGTAGTTGGCCTGGGCACGACGCAGGCCCGGAATGCCGCGCGACGACGAATAGCGGTGCGTGCGCGGATCGCGTACCACCTCGCAGAGTTTGTCGACGATGGCCTTGGGCGTCGGCAGATCCGGATTGCCCATGCCAAGGTCGATGATGTCGGCGCCGCGCGAACGGGCGCTGGCCTTCAGCCGGTTGACCTGTTCGAAGACATAGGGCGGAAGCCGGCGGACCTTGTGAAATTCTTCCATGGCAGTTCCAGACAGTGAGGTTGCGGTCGCGCGTATAAGCCTATTTGCAACTAGGGTCGAGAGCGGGGTCGCATTTGCCTTCGATCTGCTTCAGCGCCTCGGCGCCGTGTTTTTTTGCCAGCTGGTCCAGCGCTGCCTGGTCCGCAACCTTGACGCCCCCGCCCTTGGCGGCCTGGCTCTGCTCCTCGGCCTTCAGTTGGGCGAGCTTGGCGTTCTTTTCCTCGTCGGTGAATTGTTCGGCCGCCACCTGCGGCCGGATGTTCAGGTTCGGATAGGAACCGGTGTCCTTCGCGCCGACAAGGCCGGTGGCGGGCGCCGCACCTTCCATGTTGCTGCTCGTGCAACCGGCCATCGCCAACAGGACGAGCGCCATGCGGCAAAAACGACCAGTGCCGGAAAAAACGTTCTTGCCAATATTAATCGTCATATTGTTTTCCTGGCGGCCGGGTTAGAGCACATTGGACCCTGTTCGATATCCCATGGTAATATGTCAACAAAACGCTTCGGGAGGAACCCCGCGAACCATGGCCAAAACACCCGATTCGGGCAAAGCGGAAGATGACCAACCTTCGACCGTCGAGCAATATCTGGTGAAGGACCCGGAACGCTTCGCCCTGAACATGGCCCGCATGATCGAGCAGGCCGGCAAAGCCGCCTCGGCATGGGTCGAGCCGCGGGAAAAGGGCGAGGTGCGCGATCACGTCGCCGAGCCGGTCATCGACATGGTGAAGACGTTCTCCAAGCTCACCGAGTACTGGCTCTCCGACCCGCAGCGCGCGCTGGAGGCGCAAACGCGGCTGTTTTCCGGCTACATGACCGTCTGGGCCAACGCCGTCCAGCGCATCGGCGCCGGCGCCGAGGACGCGGTCAAGCCCGAGCGCGGTGACAAGCGTTTCCAGGATCCGGAATGGGGCCGCAACGCCTTCTTCGATTTCCTCAAACAGGCGTATCTGGTCACCTCGCGCTGGGCGGCCGAACTGGTCGAGCACGCCGATGGCCTGGACGAGCACACCCGCCACAAGGCCGGCTTTTATGTCAAGCAGGTGTCCAATGCCATCTCGCCGTCGAATTTCATCCTGACCAATCCGGAATTGTTTCGCGAGACTGTCGCCTCCAACGGCGAAAACCTGGTGCGCGGCATGAAGATGCTGGCCGAGGACATTGCCGCCGGCAAGGGCGACCTGAAGCTGCGGCAGGCCGATTATTCGCTTTTCGAGATCGGTAAGAATCTCGCGACCACTCCCGGCAAGGTGGTCGGCCGCAGCGACGTCGCCGAAATCCTGCAATACGAACCGACTACCGACACCGTGCTCAAGCGGCCGCTGCTGATCTGCCCGCCATGGATCAACAAATACTACATCCTCGACCTCAACCCGCAAAAATCCTTCATTCGCTGGGCAGTCGAGCAAGGCCACACCGTCTTTGTCATCTCCTGGATCAACCCGGACGAGCGGCACGGCGCCAAGAGCTGGGAGGCCTATATCAGGGAGGGCCTGCAATACGGCCTCGACACGATCGAGAAGGCGACCGGCGAAAGGCAAGTCAACGCCATCGGCTATTGCGTCGGTGGCACGCTTCTCGCGGCGGCCCTGGCGCTGATGGCGCAGGAAGGCGACAACCGCATCAAATCCGCCACCTTCTTCACCACCCAGGTCGATTTTACCTATGCCGGCGATCTAAAAGTGTTCGTCGACGAGGAGCAGGTCGCGGCCGTCGAAAAGGCGATGAACGAGAAAGGCTATCTCGACGGCACCAAGATGGCGACCGCCTTCAACATGCTGCGCTCGGGCGACCTGATCTGGCCCTATGTCGTCAACAACTACATGCGCGGCAAGGATCCCCTGCCTTTCGACCTGCTGTACTGGAATGCCGATTCGACCCGCATGGGCGCTGCCAACCATTCCTTCTATTTGCGCAATTGCTATCTCGAGAACAGGCTTTCGCAAGGCATGATGGAACTGGCGGGCCGCACGGTTTCGCTGAAGGACGTTACCATTCCGGTCTACAACCTCGCCTCTAAGGAGGACCATATCGCGCCGGCGCTTTCGGTCTTCCTCGGCTCGAAATATTTCGGCGGCGAGGTCGATTACGTCATGGCCGGCTCCGGCCACATCGCCGGGGTCGTCAATCCGCCGGCGGCGCAGAAATATCACTACTGGACCGGCGGCAAGCCGGCCGGCGACTTCGACCAGTGGCTCGCCGGGGCCACCGACCATCCCGGTTCCTGGTGGCCGCACTGGCAACGCTGGATCGAAGCCAAGGACAATACCCGCGTACCGGCCCGCAAACCGGGCGAGCATATGCAAGTTCTAGGCGAAGCCCCCGGCACCTATGTCAAGGTGCGCGTGTAACCATCTGTAATGTGTGGTGAGTTGACGCGCCGCCAAAAGCGGGCGAAATGGTGCCGTCAACCCTGAGCAGCCTTGATTCATCCTCTAGCCGCCAAATTACTTTGAGGCTTGCAGATTTGACACAGGTCTCGTTTCCGGTTCGGGGAACAAGGGTCATTTCGACGAGACGTTTCGACGCCGCGCCAATGACGAACCGGTCGGATATCGAGGGGGAATTTTGTTTTGAGATCAGCAGGATCGCGCCTCGCGAAGGGAGAAAGCCGCGCCATTGTGGCGGCGCTTTTCTCGGTGCTCCTGGCGTCCTGCACCTCGGCCGGCGACCCGACCATGTCGGTCGGCATGCCAGGCTATAATACCTCGGCTACCGAAATCAGCACGGCCGCCGGTGCGCCCCAGGCCAGCACGGCCGCATCATCGTCGCAGATGACAAGCACACAAATGACGATGAATGCCGACGGCGACGCCAACCTTCCCGAGCAGGTCGCCTATGTGCCGGTGGCCAAGCCAGGGGCCAAGCTCGACGCCGGCTTCCCGATCGCCGTTCCCACGGCAGCCGAGACGATCGCGGGACACACGCCGCAACCGCTGCAACCAAACGCCCAGACGGCTGAACAGGCCGTGGCGCAGAACAGTGCTGATGCATCGAAGCCCGACGCCAAGGCCGCCGAGCCGGCGATGAACAACCCGGTCTATGTGACCGCCGGCGAGATGCCGCAGCCACAGGCCTACGCACCGAAGAAAAACTTCCTGGCCTCACTGTTCAGCGCCACGCCTGCTTCGGCGGCACCTTCTTCGCCGGCCAACAGCAGATCGGGCGGGCAGCCAACGGTCATGCAGGCCAAGGCGACGCCTGCGGCAAAACCCACCGTCACCCTGGCTTCGGCCGATCCGGCTGAAAAGCCGGTGCAGCTGGTGTCGACGGGCGATACCAGCCACTTCACGGCCGATGCGCTGCCCGGCGTGCGACAGACGGCGCTGTTCGAGATCAAGCGCAAATCCGGCCTCGACGATGAGAGTGACGTCGATCTCAACGAAGACGAAGGTTCGGGTGGCGCCTACCAGGTCGCCTCCGCCGCCGGCCTTGCCCGGCTGGCGCCCAACGGCCTCCTGAAACAGAACGAAAGCGTCGATGTCGCCTGCTTGAAGCCGTCGCTGGTTCGCGTGCTGAAGACGATCGAAGGCCACTACGGCCGCAAGATGACGGTCACCTCCGGCTATCGCGATCCGGCCCGCAACCGCCGCGCCAACGGCGCCAAGAATTCGCTGCACATGTACTGCGCTGCCGCCGACATCCAGGTCCCCGGCGTCTCGAAGTGGGAACTGGCGAGCTACATCCGCACCATGCCGGGCCGCGGCGGCGTCGGCACCTACTGCCACACCGAATCCGTCCATGTCGATGTCGGCCCCGAGCGCGACTGGAACTGGCGCTGCCGCAGGCGCGGCTAGGTTCTTTCCGGCGCCGCGACGCCCCTTCCCCGGCGACGTTGTACTTTGCCGCAACCAGCTTCGCCGGCAAAAACACGCGGTTTGGAGCCAAAGGAAAAAAGTTGTCGCAGCCGGCGGCAGACGGGTTGCCGGTTTGTCGTGACGCAACTATAAGCGCTCACATCTGAGCGCGCCCATCGTCTAGCGGTCAGGACACCGCCCTTTCACGGCGGTAACAGGGGTTCGATTCCCCTTGGGCGTACCAGCATTTCAACTTGGCATATGTCTATCGCCAGCGTGATGCTGCGCCAGCTCTGCTGGACCCGCCACTCTGATAGGGGTGTCGGCAAGAAGAGGCGAAGACGACTGAGGACTTCGTCGAAGGCTGTCTAAGCCCGCAGTCCCCTCGCCTCGCCGCCGCGCTTGCGCGGAACCATCATGTCCCTGGCAAGCAGGCCGCTCACCCGGCAAAAGGCCATGAAGGCCCGCCATGCGTCTTCGGTCTCGACGATGTCCACCGTGGCGCCAAAACAGGCATTGAACGCGGCCTGGTAGGTTGGTCCCTTCCGGCGAACCGGCCATGTTTGCAGGAAATCGAGCGCCTGCTCGACACTGTAGATTTCCTCGACCGGCTGGCCGGGCACAGGCGCGATCCGCACCGGCACCTCGAATTGCAGTCTGTCCATTCGATCTCTCCCGAACTGACACCCCCGCAGCAACGCCGTTCGTCGCAAAAAATTGCCGTGGCGGCTTAATGCTTGGGCCGCTTCTCGCCTAGAAATGTGTCGTCACTACGGTGGTCAATGAACCCAGCGAAGTATGGGCCGCTAGAGGCAAGGAGAATGCCCCCAGGCGTGAATATCGCCGGTCTTCGGCCCGTCGCCGGCAGTTCGTCCTTGAACCTTGCGCTTTCCAGTGCCAAATCTGGGAAGGTTTCTCTCGCCGAGGCTCATCCAGCCCCGCATCCCTGCAAGACGGATAAAATGGTCACCTATCTCGACGCCGCCACGGCACCGCTCAGAAACACCGGCCAGATCCGTCTTTACGACGAGGAAGGTTTTGTCGGCATGCGCAAGGCTTGCGATCTCACCGCGCGCTGCCTCGACGAACTGGTACCGATTGTGGCGCCCGGCGTCACCACCGAAGCGATTGATCGCTTCGTCTTCGAGTTCGGGATGGACCATGGCGCGCTTCCGGCGACGCTCAACTACCGTGGCTATACGAAATCATCCTGCACCTCGATCAACCACGTCGTCTGTCACGGCATACCCGACAACAAGCCGTTGAAGGATGGCGACATCGTCAATATCGACGTCACCTATATCCTCGACGGCTGGCATGGCGACTCCTCGCGCATGTATCCGGTGGGCACGATCAAGCGTGCCGCGGAGCGGCTGCTCGAAGTCACGTATGAGTGCCTGATGCGCGGCATCGCGGCAATCAAGCCGGGCGCCCGAACCGGCGCCATCGGCGCCGCCATCCAGACCTATGCCGAAGCCGAGCGTTGCTCGGTGGTGCGCGATTTCTGCGGCCACGGGGTTGGCCGGCTGTTTCACGACGCGCCGAATATCCTGCATTACGGCAGCGCCAGCGAAGGCGTCGAGATGCGGCCGGGCATGATCTTCACCGTCGAGCCGATGATCAATCTCGGCCGGCCGCATGTGAAAGTGCTGTCGGACGGCTGGACCGCGGTGACGCGCGACCGTTCGCTGTCGGCGCAGTACGAGCACACGATCGGCGTCACCGAGACCGGCTGCGAGATCTTCACGCTGTCGCCAAAAAACCTCGACCGCCCCGGCCTGCGGGCCTAGTGTCTGGCAGATCGGGCGTTACCTTGCCCGGCAAATGCTGGGTGGGGCAGCCATGAACGGCAACGACGACGAGCGGGCCTTCTTTCCCGAAAGGCCAGTGCGATCCCACGCGAAGGCGGTGGCCGCCGACAAGCCGCATTATCTCGGCCATCGCGACCGCCTGCGCGAGCGCTTCGCCGCCGGTGCCAACACCCTCCCCGACTACGAACTGCTCGAGCTTCTTTTGTTCCGGCTGATCCCGCGCGCCGACACCAAGCCGGTCGCCAAGGCATTGCTGGCACGCTTCGGTACATTGGCCGAGGTCCTCGGTGCGTCCGTCGAGCGCCTGCAGGAGGTGAAGGGCATCGGCCCGGCGGTGGCGCTCGACCTCAAGGTGGTTGCGGCAACGGCGCAGCGCATGGCGCGCGGCGAGATCGCCGGCCGCGAGCTGTTGTCGACCTGGACGCAGGTTCTCGAATACTGCCGGTCGGTGATGGCCTTCGAGGAGCGCGAGCAGTTCCGCATCCTGTTCCTCGACAAGAAAAACGCGCTGATCGCCGACGAAGTCCAGCAGGTCGGCACCGTCGACCACACACCGGTCTATCCGCGCGAGGTGGTCAGGCGCGCCTTGGAGCTCTCCGCCACGGCGATCATTCTGGCGCATAACCATCCGTCGGGAGACCCGACGCCGTCGCGCGCCGACATCGAGATGACCAAGCTGATCATCGAGACGGCCAAACCGCTTGGTATTGCCGTTCACGACCACATCATCATCGGCAGGAAAGGCCACTCCAGCATGAAGGGGCTGCTGCTGATCTGAGGTTTGGCGTTGTTTTCAGCTTTGTCCGCTGTACGCCTATGTACCGCAACGTGAAGGCGGTCGGCTCGATAAATTCTGGCGCCGAGGCTCAGCTGGCCGTGCGCAGGCGTCGCGATCGGACAAAGGTCTTAAGTCCCTCGGAATCGAACGCGTGGCCGAAGGCATAACCCTGCAATATGTCGCAGCCCAGGCCCTTAAGTAGCCGTGCATGCTGCATCGTCTCGACGCCTTCCGCCACGACCTCGATACCCAGCGACTTGCCGATTTCAATGATCGACGAGACAACCTGCCTTCTCTGCGGCGATTTGACGATTGGGGTGACCAGCTGCCGATCTATCTTCAGCCGGCGCGGCTGCAACTTCAGCAAACTGACCATCGAAGCGTAACCGGTACCAAAATCGTCTATTTCGATGTCAATCCCCAGTTCTTTTATCTGCTCGATGTTCCACGTGACAAGGTCGTCGTTCTCGTCCAGGAAAATCGACTCAACAAGCTCAAACGAAACTGTTCCCTTCTTGATATTTTGCTCTCGCAGGCTCTTGATGAGCTCCTCATCCTGAAGGCGCCTGGCCGAGACATTGACCGACACCCGCGGAATGTGAAGTTTTGCAGCGGACCACGCTTCGAAATCCGAAAGCGATTGCTTCAATATGGCTTGGTCGATGATCGAGACAACGTTCAGTTCTTCTGCAATCCTCAGGAAGACGTCGGGCGCCAAAATACCCTTTATTGGATGTTTCCACCTCGCCAGCGCCTCAACCCCAACGATTTCGAGCGTCTTTGCGTCAAATTGGGGCTGGTAGAACGGGATGAACTCGTTGCGCTCGAGGCCGCCGAGAATTTCGTCGGCAATCCGCTTGGTATCGACGATTTCGCTTTGCATCGCGTCGGTGAAGAATTCGTATCGATTGCGCCCCCGCCCCTTTGCTCGGTAAAGCGCGATATCGGCGTTCACCAGCAGGTGTTTGGCTTCGACATCTTTTCCGTTATCGACAGCGATTCCCACGCTGACACCAAAACGGCATCGATGACCCTGATAGTAGACCGGTTCGCGCATCTGGCTGATGACGCGGTCGGCGAGCAGCGCCAGCTGCTTGGTATCGTCGCGCACCACGCACAGAACGATGAATTCGTCTCCCCCGATACGGGCGACGAATCCCTCGTCGCCGACCTTCGACCTGAGCACGGTTGACGCGTGAACCAACATCGCGTCACCGGCGGCGTGGCCCAGCGTATCGTTGATGTGCTTGAACCGATCCAGATCTATGTGAAGCAGTGCCGCGTGCCCGCCTGAGTGCCTGGCGTTTGCCGCGTAATGTTCCAGTACCTGGTCGAGGTAACGCCGGTTGGGCAAGCCGGTCAGCGAATCATGAAGCGCGATGTGCTCTATGCGCGCTTTGGCTGACTCGAGTTCTGCATTTTTCGACTCGGACAGCTGTTTTGCACGAACCAGATCCTTGTTCAGCAGGACGTCGGCAGTCACGTCCCATTCCGCGCCGATCATTTTTGGGGTGTCGTTTGCGACCCGGTAAACGATCGCCTTGGACCGGACATGACGGATCTCGCCATCCTGACGCACAATCCGGTACTCCGACAAATATGGTCGTCCGCTGGCCACCGCCCTGTCGAAGTCCGCGTTGGCGCCAGCCAAATCATCTGGGTGGATTGCTCCCGCCCAGTCTGGATAGCCCCGGTGCTCGCCGGTTGGTTTGCCATATATTTCGTTGACGCGATCATCCCACGTAAGCTCGTTGGTCGCGAGATCGTGTTCCCAAACCCCAATAGCCGAAGCTTCCAGGGCGAGTTCCAAGCGTCGTGACAATCGACGCAATTCCGCATAATTGCGCTGTCTTTCGCCAATCAGGCGGCCTGTGACCAGGAAAGGGAACACAACCAAGGCTCCGGCCGTCGCCATGATAGCGCGCAACAACCATGCGTTGCTTGGCGTCGAAGGCCAGCCATTTTTGGGAATGGCCGCGATTTGCCACGAACCGGACGGGAGCACAACGTCGGCTGTCACCGGATCGCTTTTGCTGATCCGCTCACTACCGTAGAATTGGTCTCCATTTTGGCCGAGAGCGTCCCTGCCGATCAGCGCTATGTCAATCCCGAGATCGTCGTCAAGCAGCCCGCTCGCCCGATAAAGACGCTGCACGTCGACAACGGCGGAAATGATGCCCCAGAACCTTTCCGTATTGCCCGCGCTCCGCACGAAAACCGGAAAGCGGCCGATGAAGCCTTGTCCTCCCTGCTTCAGCTCGACGGGGCCGGCAAGCACCAGCTTGCGTTCGTCTCGCGCCCTTAGCGCAGCCGCACGCTGTCGTTCGTTCTTGCGGTAGTCCAGGCCCATCGCCTGCTCGTTACCCTCCATCGGGTACATCAGGGAAACGACCAGATCGGGCGCGCCGGCAATATTGTTCAATTGCGAGTCGGCGCCAAACAGATTGCTCGCGAGTGAGGCGAAGCGTTGCTGTCCCATATAGGGCTCGGTCACGACCGCGGAGACCAATCCACGCACGAGTTGAAGGTTTCCGTTGATATTGCCTTCGAGCTTGGCGCGGATGAGGTTGACCTTGGTCAGCACGTCCGAACGGACGGCCTGGTCCGAGACGACTTTGTTCTGGTGCTCCGCGAACGCAGCGCTGATAAGTATGACGACAAGCGCGATCGCCGCCGGAATATTTGCCGACGAAAAGACGACCTCCTTGATGCCGCCGAACCTAGCGCGGAAAAAAGCCAATAGGCGATTCCTCAAGTGCCATTTCAGGTTTTCGGGTCGACCCGATGAGGAACATTAGCTTTCAATGTTTAATTTGACCTTCACGCTCCTTAGAGCTTTTGCACTTCCGACCGTTGCTGATGTTGCAGGCCCGAGCGGTTGGAGCCAGCTGCCGACTTCCACTGCCATGGTCCCACTGATTGAGATGCGCTGGCGCCGGCGATCCAGCGTCTGTCGACCATTCGCGAGGAGATCTGCTCATCTCAAGGCGCTCGTCTGTGGAAGCGGACCGAGAGAGAGGCCGGCTAGACCTGGCTTGCTCGGAAGATCGAGGAGCGCGAGCGATTGCACAAGTCGACGCTCCGACCCGGGTACTCTGGAGCGTTGACCTGGACTAGTGCCCCTCAATCGCCTTGGGAGACACAAGGTATGGTATCTTGCCGACGCTGCGCTTCGTCGCGCCAATGGAATAAGCCATCGGTATCTTGGGAGAGTTCTCCGGCAAGCCGTACATATCCTTGCCGGCCCGCACGGCAAATGAAAAGTGCTGCCACGAAACCGTGTCATGCTCATTGAGAAAATCGAGCGTCAGACCAGCTGAAATCAGCGCATTCACCACGTCACTGATCGGGTGGATCCATTCATAATAGCGAGGATGCTTCAAGATGCGATCATCGCCGGTGTAGGTCAGTTCCTCGTTCCAGGCGAGCGGCCGAGCTATCGGCGTTCGCCAGTCGTGCTTCAATTCCAGGGCCGCGGCCTTTCGATCGCACTGAAACAGCAATGGATGGCCCTCGGCCATGTAGAGGCGGCCGCCGGGTCGCAGAAGATCGGCAACCACCCGCGCCCAACGGAACACGTCGTCCAGCCAGTTTACCGAACCCCAGGTAACGTAAGCGATATCAAAGGTCCGGCCGAGCGCTTCCACCGCCTCGAACAGTGGCGCTTCCACGAAGCGCACTTCGGTGCCTGCCTTCGCAGCAAAATCCCGCGCTGCCACGATCGCCGTCGGTGAAAAGTCGAGCCCGGTCACGCTGCCTGCGCCGAGATTCTTCAGGCTGATCGTGTCAAGACCGATGTGACACTGCAGGTGGACGATATCCTTGCCGGCGATATCGCCGAGCTCGCGTGTTTCCAGCTCATAGAGATTGGATCCGCCGGCCAGCACATTCTCGATGTGGTAGCTGCCCGTTGTGTCGGTCGAGTGCAGTTCGGCCCGATCATCCCAATTAAGGCGGTTCGCGCCCAGAAACCGTTCCAAATTCCCCCACCCCTGACCGACGCATGGTAAACAAGTCGTTAAAGCACCTTTGCAGCGAAAGTAGCGCGCGTCAATCCGGACCGGGCGGCAGTACGACGCCGCTCGCGAAAGCATTAGTCCCGGGAAGGCTTGCTGCTGATCAAAGGCTTCTGGCGCGATCGCCGCGCCCGGCGACAAGACCCCGCAGGCGCTCCCGGACTCCGCCGTCGTGGTCTGTATGTGGATCAGTCGGTTCCTCAGCCCGGCACAGCCACCATCGCGATATTTCTGGAGAGCTCGTTTGTGGGGGCAACTGCGTCTGCCGTGCCGCTCGTGAGTGCTCGGTAGAGTGCCAGATAATCGCTGCACATGCGCTCGACCGTGAACCGCTTCTCGAACGTCTGCCGCACTCGTGCGCGATCGAGGCTGTCTATGCGCCGGAGCGCGCCCACGGCTTCCTCCACCGTATCCACGATCCATCCGGACACACCGTCATCGATGATCTCCGGGACGGCGCCACGCCGGAACGCAACCACCGGCGTACCGCAGGCCATTGCTTCGATCGTTACGAGACCGAAGGGTTCCGGCCAGTCGATCGGAAACAAAAGCGCTTTCGCATTGCCCAGAAAATCCGCCTTTTGCCGCTCATCGATCTCGCCAATGAACTCCACGTTCGAATGCCGCAGCACTTGCGGCTCGACCCTTTCCTTCCAGAACGACTGGTCCACCTTGTCGATTTTGGCGGCGATCTTCAGGGGAAACCCGGCCCGCGCCGCTATTTGTATGGCGGCTTCCGGCCCCTTTTCCGGCGAGATGCGACCGAGAAACGCAAGATAGCCAGAGGTGTTCGGGTGGAACGGCAGAAGATCGCGGGGTAGGCCATGATGCACGGTTCCAACCCAATTGACGGGCGGCATGGGCCGGCGCTGGTCGAAGGAAATCGAGACCAGGGGAACGTCGTCGAACATCGCATAAAGCTGCGCCAGATCGGGCAGGTCGAGCCTGCCGTGAAGCGTGGTAACCGTTCGTCTGGCAAAATCCCGAATTATGGGGAAGTGCAGAACATCGACGTGGAAATGCAAAACGTCGAATTCACCGGCTCGCCGGCGCACCCGTTCAAGCATCATAACATGGTGCGGACCACCGTCCTGGACCCTGGGGTTCAGGCGCAGCGCGACGTCGCAACACGGCACCAGCTCGGCTGAGGTACGAGAATCGGCGCTGGCGAACAGCGTCACCTCGTGGCCCTGTCGGGCAAGTTCTTCGGTCAGATACGAAACAATTCGCTCGGTTCCACCGTAGGTTCGGGGCGGCACGGATTCGGTTAGCGGTGCGATCTGGGCTATTTTCATTTAGAAAATCTTTTCGGCGGCGATCGCCGTCTTTCAAACAAGCTTCGGCGGCAACCAAGACAAGCGAGAGCTTCCCGTTGCGAAGTATTCTATGCAGAGCGTATTTATAGTTGTGCCGTCCGTGCTCCTCCCGTGCAATCAGGTTTCCCTTATTCAACTCCTCTGCATCCAAGAACTGCGATCCATGAGAAATGTTTCACCGGCTCGATAAAAAGACAGAATGAGCTACGCGCCGCCGCCCCGCCGCCCCCTGACAGGCAGCTTTGGATCGCTCGATCACCACCAAGTGATCCAGGCGTGCCGGTGCCGAATGGAACATAAAGCCCGGAATTCAGTTAGATAGCCGGATTTGGCTGGAGTACCGCCAGATGCGGAATTCCAGCCGGGCAGGGCACTACCGTGACACGGAGTGAGCGGCTTCGGGCGCATCTCGCCGAACTCAGGCACCACCTTGCCGAACTCGGGAGCCATAAACGCTCCCTATGGAGGATGCCATGAACCAGTGGACAAACGCCAGGCTCTGTGACGTAGCCAACCTGATCCTTGGGGCAATTCTGTTCTTCTCCCCCTGGATCTTCACCTTTGCGGCAGGCCCGCAGACGCAGAACGCCCTCGGCAGCGGAATCTTGATTGTCGTGCTTTCGGTTGCCGCCCTCGCAGCATTTGCCGTGTGGGAAGAGTGGGTGAACCTGGTCGTCGGACTGTGGGTTCTCGCATCGCCCTGGGTGCTTGGATTCCAGGCGACCACGGCGATGACCGTGCATGTCGTGATCGGCATTCTGGTCGCCGTGCTGGCGGCGATCGAGCTCTGGATGATGTATCAGAACCCGCCGACCCAGTCCGCCGCCTAACAGGCGCAGCCAGCCAGCGCCCTTTTTTGGGCCTGACGGATCTATCGGTCGTCTGCCGGTCTCTCGGCAACAGCCGCCGGAGGCCGGGTAGGCGGCGTTTGTTTGGACGAGAATAGGAAGGATGGCGCATTATGGTCGGTGACAATCCGCGTTCGACGGCCAGGATTGCGGGACATCCTATTCATCCGATGCTCGTGCCATTTCCGATCGCCTGCTTCGTCGGCACCCTGCTGACGGATCTAGCCTATTGGCGAACAGCGGAGATGATGTGGGCTGACTTCTCCGCTTGGCTGGTTACCGTCGGCGTGATCATGGGCTGCCTAGCAGCGATCGCGGGGCTGATCGATTTCCTGGCCAATCCGCTGATAAGGGCACAGCCCCCCGCCTGGCCGCACGTGCTCGGCAATCTTCTGGCGCTGGCGTTATCCATCATCAACATGCTCGTGCACACCCGCGATGCATGGACCTCCATCGTTCCTACAGGCTTGATCCTCTCGGCGGTTGTCGTGCTCGTCCTCATCTTCACTGGTTGGCTGGGCTGGTCCATGGTGTACCGGCATCACGTCGGAGTGGCGGATTGATGCGCATAGCAAGCTCCATCGGTCAGACCAGGCGCATCGCGGTGTCCGTCCTCGTTTGCACTGCGGCGATCACTCTTGCAGCGTGCAGCGGCAACGACCCGGACCCCAGCAGTCAGATAGGGCCGAATCCAAAACTGCCGGACCCGATCCAATATTTCTTCCCGCCCATGCATCTCGCTTCCGTGGTCGGATGGAATAGCGACGAGAAGCCGACAGTCGCGCAGGGGCTGCAGATCCAGGCTTTTGCCCACGGCTTGCAGCATCCGCGGTCGCTTTATGTGCTGCCCAATGGCGACGTGCTGGTGGTCGAGTCCAAGGCGCCGGGTGGCGAACCGATCAAACGGCCCAAGGATTTGGTGATGGGCTGGATCGAATCCTGGGTCACCTCGGGCGGCGACAGCGGCCCAAGCAACCGCATTACGCTGCTGCGCGACGCCGATGGCGATGGCAAGCCGGAGCTGACCAGCGTATTCCTCGACCACCTGAACTCCCCCTTTGGCGTGGCGCTGGTGGGAAGCGATCTCTACGTCGCCAATACCGACTCCATCGTCCGCTATCCCTACAACACCGGTGACACAAAGATCACCGCGCCCGGGACGCCGCTAACCGCCCTGCCCGGCGGCCCGATCGACCACCATTGGACGAAGAGCCTGGTGGCAAGCCCCGACGGCTCGCTGCTCTATGTCGGCATCGGCTCGAACAGCAACGTCGCCGAAAACGGCATCGAGGCGGAGAAGAACCGCGCCGCCATCTGGCAGGTAGACAGGGCCACCGGCCGGTCGCGCATTTTCGCCAGCGGTTTGCGCAATCCAAACGGCCTGAGCTGGGAGCCGCAGACCGGGGCGCTCTGGGCAGTGATCAATGAACGCGACGAGCTCGGCCCCAATCTCGTGCCGGATTATCTGACCTCGGTAAAGGATGGCGGCTTCTACGGATGGCCATACAGCTATTACGGCCAGCATCTCGATCCCCGCGTCATGCCCCAACGTCCGGACCTGGTCGCAAAAGCGATCGTTCCGGATTATGCACTGAGTTCCCACGTCGCCCCTCTGGGGCTGGCCTTCTATGCGGCAACCAGCCTTCCCGAGGCATATCGCGGCGGCGCCTTCGTTGGCGAGCATGGCAGCTGGAACCGCACGCGCTTCAATGGCTACAAGGTAGTTTTCGTACCATTCAGCGGCGGCCGTCCGAGCGGCGTCGCTACCGACGTGGTGACTGACTTCCTGGACAAGGACAACAAGGCGCGCGGCCGGCCTGTCGGCCTGGCTGTCGACAAAACCGGGGCCCTGCTCATCGCCGACGACGTCGGCAACACAGTTTGGCGGGTGACATCTACCGGCCAATAAAGTGGCTCCACTCCCTTCGTCGAGCTGTCGGTCGAGCAGGTGGAGGGATCCCCGACGATCGCCGTTCCGGTGGTTCTGCTAGGCGCATTCGGCGTGCCCGCCATTGCCGGCTACTCCACGCTGACGATGTTTGCCGCGTGGCCGCATCGGGCGGGTGAGCTGGAAATAGATGAGGGCCTGCCGCTGATCACCGCCGAACCGAAGGACCGCCAGCGCCGCGAAATGGTATTTTTGCCCTTCCCACAGCCGGCTCTAGAATTTTCATCGCAAATCAAGTTATGATGCACTTGGTATTTCCCGGGACGGCTTGCGCCGCTTGGAATACCGGGAGGAACCGGGACATGGCCGTTGCGCTTGTACTCGTTCTGATAGTCGTGGGCTCGGTGTTGTTCCACTTCCTGAGCCCATGGTGGTGGACGCCGATTGCCTCGAACTGGGACTATATCGACAACACCATCATCATAACTTTCTGGATCACCGGTGTCGTCTTCGCCGCCGTGGTTCTTTTCATGGCCTATTGCGTCTTCCGCTTCCGTCATCGGGAAGGCAATCAGGCGGCATACGAACCTGAGAACAGGCGGCTCGAATCCTGGCTGACGGTCGTCACCGCGGTTGGTGTCACCGCTTTGCTCGTTCCAGGCCTGTTCGTCTGGAGCCGGTTCGTTACCGTTCCAAGCGACGCAACCGAGGTCGAAGTCGTCGGCCAGCAGTGGCAATGGAGTTTCCGCCTCCCCGGCAAGGACGGCAAGCTCGGCACATCCGACACTCGCGACGTCAACGCTGAAAATCCACTCGGCGTCATCGCCACCGATGCCAACGGTCAGGACGATGTCGTAGTGGAAGCGGCCGACCTGCACCTCCCGGTAGGCAAACCGGTCAAGATGCTGCTCCGCTCGATCGATGTGCTGCACGATTTCTACGTGCCGGAATTCCGCGCCAAGATGGACATGATCCCGGGCTCGGTCACCTATTTCTGGTTCACTCCTACCAAGACCGGAACCTTCCAGGTCCTGTGTGCCGAACTCTGCGGCCAGGGACATCCGATGATGCATGGCGTGGTCATGGTCGATACTCAGGAAGACTATCTGGCGTGGCTTGGCCAGCAGCAGACTTTTGCGCAGCTGTCCGCGCCCCAGCAGATGGGCTCGGCAGAGTAGGAAACCGGAACGACGGCGCGCCGTCGGGATTGAAGTTAATGCGGCAAGTCCGAACTGTCGGGCTGGCCGAGAAGGGCACGGAGGTGTTCCTATGGTCGATATCACACCTGCAGATGCGGTACCGCCGGCCGAAGTCGCGGAAATGGAACTCTACCATCCGCACAGCTGGTGGACGAAATACGTTTTCTCGCAGGACGCCAAGGTCATCGCCATCCAGTATTCGGCGACGGCGACAGCGATCGGCATGGTCGCGCTGGTGCTATCCTGGCTGATGCGGCTGCAACTCGGCTTCCCCGGCACATTCGACTTCATCACCCCGGAAGCCTACTACCAGTTCATCACCATGCACGGCATGATCATGGTGATCTACCTGCTCACGGCACTCTTCCTGGGCGGCTTCGGCAACTATCTGATCCCGTTGATGGTTGGTGCTCGCGACATGGTCTTTCCCTATGTCAACATGCTGAGCTACTGGATCTATCTGCTCGCCGTGCTGGTCCTGGTGTCGAGCTTCTTTGCGCCCGGCGGACCGACGGGTGCCGGCTGGACGCTCTATCCGCCGCAGGCGATCATGACCGGTACGCCAGGCGGCCAGGACTGGGGCATCATCCTGATGCTTGTCTCGCTGATCCTGTTCATCGTCGGCTTTACCATGGGCGGCTTGAACTATGTCGTGACGGTGCTGCAGGGGCGCACGCGCGGCATGACGCTGATGCGCCTTCCGCTTACTGTCTGGGGTATTTTCACCGCCACCGTCATGGCACTGCTCGCCTTCCCGGCGCTGTTCGTCGCCTGCGTGATGATGCTGCTCGACCGGGCGCTCGGCACCAGCTTCTTCATGCCGGCGATCGTCGAGATGGGCGAACAGTTGCAGCACGGCGGCGGCAGCCCGATCCTGTTCCAGCATCTGTTCTGGTTCTTCGGCCATCCGGAAGTCTACATCGTGGCGCTTCCGGCCTTCGGCATCGTATCCGACCTGATCAGCACCCATGCGCGCAAGAACATCTTCGGCTACCGCATGATGGTCTGGGCCATCGTCGGCATCGGCGCGCTGAGCTTCGTGGTCTGGGCGCACCACATGTATGTCAGTGGCATGCATCCCTATTTCGGCTTTTTCTTCGCCACAACGACATTGATCATCGCTGTCCCAACAGCCATCAAGGTCTACAATTGGGTGCTGACGCTGTGGCGCGGCGACATCCACCTCACCATACCGATGCTTTTTGCCTTGGCCTTCATCGTCACCTTCGTCAATGGCGGGTTGACTGGGCTATTTCTTGGCAATGTCGTCGTCGACGTTCCGCTGTCGGACACGATGTTCGTCGTCGCCCATTTCCATATGGTCATGGGGGTTGCCCCGATCATCGTAATCTTCGGCGCGATCTATCACTGGTATCCGAAGGTCACCGGCCGGATGCTGAACGAGACACTGGGCCGGTTCCATTTCTGGGTCACCTTCCTCGGCGCCTATCTGATCTTCTTTCCCATGCACTATCTCGGCTTGATGGGCGTGCCGCGGCGGTACAACGAATTGACCGACATGACGATCATGACGGAATCGGCCCACCACCTGAACTCGTTTATCAGCATCATGGCTTTTATAGTCGGTTTTGCTCAGATTGTGTTTCTGTTCAATCTCATCTGGAGCATCCGCCATGGCCGTGAGGCTGGCGGCAATCCGTGGCGGGCAACGACGCTCGAGTGGCAGACGCCCGAAACACCGCCCGCCCACGGCAATTTCGGCAAGGATCTGCCGATCGTCTATCGCTGGGCCTATGACTACAGCGTACCGGGAGCCAAGGAGGACTTCATACCGCAAAACGTTCCGGGCTCCTTCGCGCCCTCCAGGGAGCCGGCATGAGCGTAATCCTGGTCTTCCTGCTCGTGATCGCCGGTATTGCCGGGTGGTGGCTTTCCCATCAGCGGCTAATGACGAAGCCGTGGCTCGAGCAAGGTATGATCGGGGATTTTGTCGCTCTGGACCGATCGGCGCTGCCGACCGCAAAGATCGGTCTCGGCGTCTTCCTTGCCGTCGTCGGCTGCCTGTTCGCGCTGTTCACCAGTGCTTACTTCATGCGCATGGCGCTGTCGGATTGGCGGCCGCTGCCCATCCCGCCCCTGCTCTGGCTTAACACCGGCGTACTGGTCTTGAGCAGCATCGCGATACAGTGCGCTTCGCTCGCGGTGCGCAAGGGTCAAGTGGATATGGTCAGGCTCGGCCTCGCCACCGCTGGACTCACGGCACTCGTCTTCCTGATTGGACAGCTTGTGGCATGGCGGGAACTGAGTGCGGATGGCTATTTTCTGGCATCCAATCCGGCCAACAGCTTCTTCTACCTGCTAACGGGAATGCATGGCCTGCATATACTGGGAGGACTGGTCGGGCTGGGCAGAACGAGCGTCGGCGCCTGGAACGGAGCGCAGCCGCAGCGGCTTCGCCTCAGTGTCGAGCTGTGCGCCATGTACTGGCATTTCCTGCTTTTCGTCTGGCTCGCCATCTTTGCGCTTCTGGCCGGCTGGGCTTCGACTTTAATCGACATTTGCCGAGGGTTGCTGACCTAGGAGGAACGGGCGGATGGCAGAGACGACACTGGCCCACATCGGCCGAACAGAGCCGCGGCCCGCAGGCTGGCAAGGCATCGCCGCCGACTGGTCCTCGGATCAGCGGGCGTTCAAAAACGTGTCCTGGGGCAAGGCCATGATGTGGATCTTCCTGCTCAGCGACACGTTCATCTTCGGCTGCTTCCTGCTCTCCTACATGACCGCGCGTATCTCAACACGTGTGCCGTGGCCCAATCCGAGCGAGGTCTTCGCCCTGCGCATCGGTGGCTCCGACATTCCACTGATCCTTATCGCCATCATGACCTTCGTGCTGATCTCGAGCAGCGGAACGATGGCCATGGCGGTCAATTTCGGCTACCGCCGCGACCGCCGCAAAACGGCAGTGCTGATGCTCTTGACCGCAGCACTCGGCGCGACCTTTGTCGGCATGCAGGCCTTCGAATGGACCAAGCTGATCACCGAGGGCGTGCGGCCTTGGGGCAATCCCTGGGGCGCTGCCCAGTTCGGCGCATCCTTTTTCATGATCACCGGCTTCCACGGCACGCACGTGACGATCGGGGTGATCTTCCTGATCATCGTGGCGCGAAAGGTCTGGCGCGGGGATTACGATGTCGGACGGCCCGGCTTCTTCACCAGCCGAAGGGGCCGCTACGAGAACGTCGAAATCATGGGGCTTTACTGGCATTTCGTCGACCTGGTCTGGGTGTTCATTTTCGCATTTTTCTATCTTTGGTGAGAGGCAGGACATGGCTGAAGCAACCGCAAACGGCCTGGGACAACACGCACTGGACAGCGCCCGTACCCATGATGCGACGACGACCGGCGTTACCCCGGCGGAGGTTCATCAGGAGCACCCGATCAAGCTCTATCTGGTGGTCTGGGCGTGGTTGTTCATCCTCAGCACCTGCTCCTATCTGGTCGACTATTTCGGTCTCCACGGCTATCTCAGATGGTCGCTGATCCTGATCTTCATGATCCTCAAGGCAGGACTGATCGTCGCCATCTTCATGCACATGGCCTGGGAACGGCTGGCACTGGCATATGCAATTATTCTGCCGCCGGTGCTGGTTCTGGTGTTCGTGACGATGATGGTCTTCGAAGCGGACTACACGCTTCTCACCCGAATGGCGTTTTTCGGGGCCGGGCCCTGACATGCAATCCGGATCCGGGCCGTCCGGTCCTGGAGCCTTCGCCTTGAAACAATCCACGGCTGGTCCATTTCTGTTGGTATCGGAAACGACAGGCGATGCCGGCGTTTCCACATGCGTCGCGAACACCAGCAAGGGGCGCCCAAGATGACCATCGCAAACAGACTGAAGGACTTCATCGATAGGAAAGGAATTTCCTACGACACCGTCGAGCATCACCGCACGGCGACAAGCAGACAATCCGCCATTGCGGCACATGTGCCTGGCAGCATAATGGCCAAATCGGTGGTCGTTCACCACGACCGTGGCTACGCGCTCGCCGTGGTTCCAAGCACGCACAGGATAGAACTCGCGACATTGCAGGATGTCATGGAGAAGCCTCTTGGACTTGCCTCCGAAGACGAGGTGGTCTCGTTGTTCGGCGATTGCGATGTCGGCGCTGTGCCGCCGATCGGCGCTGCCTATGATGTGCCAGTGGTCCTCGATGAAAGCCTCGGCGACGCTCCCGAAATCTATTTCGAGGGCGGTGACCATAGGACGCTGGTGCATGTGAGCGGCAAGGATTTCCGCGACCTGACAAAGGACGCACGCCAGGCCCGTTTCAGCCACCCGGCCTATTGAAAGCTCTGCCCCACCCTGCCCGCACCGGCACTTTCACCGGTGCGCGCAGGGCAGGTTTTTTTCAGCTCACGGTCTGGTGGCCGGCGGCGATTCTACAACTTTCCGATAGACATGCCAGGTCGCATGACCAAGGATCGGCAGCACGACTGCCAACCCGGCGAACACTGGCAGCGAGCCGACGATCAGGGCGACGGCGACGATAAGGCCCCACACGGCCATCACGATCGGGTTGGCCAGGACAACGCGCACCGAGGTGTGGATGGCTTCGTAGGCGCCGACATCGCGGTCGAGCAACAACGGGAATGCGACGACCGTGGTGCACAACACAACCGCGGCGAACACGAAGCCGATGGCGTGACCCAGGATGATGAGCGTCCAGCCGCGTCCCGTGGCAAATATTTCACCGATGAAACTGGACAGCGATTGCGGCGGCGCCGGGCCGAACAGGGTCTGGTAGAATATCTGGGCCGTCAAAAGCCAGGCGATGAAGATCGCAAGCAGCATGACGCCGACCGCTGCAATAGCCGGCAGTGCTGGAGAACTCCTGACCTCAAAGGCGTGCCTCCACGAGGCGTCGAGCCCGGCTTCCCGTCGCCGGCTGATCTCATAGAGGCCGATCGCCGCGAACGGACCAATCAGTGCAAAGCCGGACACAAGCGGAAACAGCAATGGCAGCGTGTTGTTACCTGATGTCCAGACAGCAAGCACGACACCCGCAATCGGATAGATCAGGCAGAGAAAAACGATGTGCGACGGCTTGACCATGAAATCATCGACGCCACGCCTGAGCGCATCAAAAAGATCGGAGACACCGATTTTTCGAATTCTGGTGTGTTCCAGCGTCTCGCTGGCGCCTGCTATTACGTGAAAGCTTGCCATGACCATTCCTCCAGACCAGGTCCGGTAAGGTCGCGTTTTACGGTGCTGCCGTTCCGCATGATTGGCCCACGCAAACCGCGACCTGCACCATGATCAATATACTCTCATGCGGGGGACTTGTCGCGCTTTGTAGGAAGGCCCGGGAGTAAGAGGTCCCGGGTAGCCTGACTAGCTACGGACGCCGTTCTTCGATATGCTCTTCTAGTCGAAGGTGAAGGTCATGGACGGAAGGACAGTTCTCATACTCGGCCTTGGCGTCGTTATTCTGCTGTTGCTGGGATTTTGTGCTCTGC
Source organism: Mesorhizobium sp. M1006 (assembly GCF_040318825.1). NCBI lineage: Bacteria > Pseudomonadati > Pseudomonadota > Alphaproteobacteria > Hyphomicrobiales > Phyllobacteriaceae > Mesorhizobium > Mesorhizobium sp. M1006. The sequence continues at coordinate 108,973 of NZ_JAMYMZ010000008.1, read as the reverse complement.
CAATGTGATGTTTTGAGCCGGGTCAATAGTCGGCTGAAGCGATCACTCGCATTACAATGGTGTCGGCAAGCAACGCTGCAAATATTGCGAAAAGATAGACAATCGAATACGCAAACAGCGCCTTTGCCGGCTTCATCTCCTTGTCGGCGACGAGAACCTTCCAGGCCTGCCAAATGAAACCTGCACCCAACGCGGCTGAAGCAGTGCCGTAATATCCGCTCGCGAAGCCGAGGCCCCAAGGGAGCACGCCGATTGGCGCCAAGAGCAGCGAATAGGCGAAGATTTGTTTTCTGGTCGAGTGCTGGCCGGCCACATTCGGCATCATCGGGACCCCAGCCGCGGCATAGTCACCGACCTTGAAAAGGGCCAGCGCCCAGAAATGAGGCGGCGTCCAGAGGAAAATGATCAGAAACAGGATGAGACTTTCAATGCCGATTGCGCCGGTTGCAGCAACCCACCCGATCACCGGAGGAAGGGCGCCTGCCGCGCCGCCTATGACGATATTCTGTGGCGTCGAGCGCTTCAGCCACATCGTGTAGATAACGACATAGAAAAAGATGGTGAACGCCAACAACGATGCGGCGAGCCACCCCACCAGCACGCCGAGCGTCATGACCGACAGTGCGGAAAGCACCAGACCGAAGCTGAGAGCTTCGCCAGGCGTGACGCGACCGGACGGAATCGGTCGCTTGGACGTGCGAGACATCAAGGCGTCTATGTCTGCGTCGTACCACATATTGAGCGCGCCGGCGGCTCCCGCTCCAACCGCGATTGCGCCGATGGCAATTAAGGCGATAACTGGATTCATCACGCCGGGCGCCATCATCAGGCCGACGAAGGCCGTAAACACGGCAAGTGCCATGACGCGTGGTTTCAAAAGCGCAAAGAAATCACCCGCCGTCGCCTCCGAGAGGCGGATGCCGGTATCCTTGAGACGGCTTTCTTCAGTCGACATTCAGACGACCACCGATGGGAATGGCAGCCTAGCCGGCCAATGTCTTTTTTGCAACGAGTCGCCCTCCCCACCGACACTGCCGGCAGATTGCGGCCGAGGCTATGCCTCGACCTGTTTGCTATACCAAGATCCGGCGGAAGAGCCGGGCTATTTGGAGAATTGCTTCAGATAAGCAATGACATTGGCGACGTCCTCGTCCTTCTTGAGGCCGGGGAATGCCATCTTGGTTCCTTTGACCATCGCCTTGGGATCGTGAAGGTAGGTCGTCAGCGTGGCCTCATCCCATTTGACGCCGGACTTGCCGGCCTCGGTCATGGCCTTGGAATAGCTGAACCCTGGATGCGTGCCGGCCGTTCGGCCGATGACGCCGTTCAAGGACGGGCCGACCTTGTTCTGATCCTTGTCCGCGATATGGCAGACCTTGCATTTGGCGAAGACCTTCTCACCCGCCGCGGCATCCTGTGCCCGCGAGGGGCCGGCAATGACGGTGGCGACGGACATGATGACAAAAAACACAAAGGCACGCATGGCATTTCCTCCCTGATCGCCAATTTGCCCTGGCTGACCTGCACAGGCCGACATTTAGTCCGCTGGCATGCGCTCTTGAATGGCAGAACGGATATCCACTGCCTGGGGTTGCGGCACCTACATACCACGGAACCCGGCCGGCAGATAGAGTTCGGCCGTGCCAAGGTTTAATGCGGACAATCTGCTCAAGGCAATTTGGTGTTGCAGCTGGCGGCGATCCGGCCGATCGCCTCTTCAACTCCGGTGAGGTCAAACTCGGCTTTGCCGCGCCCCGACAGCAGCCCGAACCGCCAGGACAGCAGCAGCCGGTCCGCGGCAATCAGTCGCCTGATGCCGTCGGCACCGTCGCGGACCAGCATCCTGCTGCGCGGGCCGACCGACCAGCTTTCGTTGAGCTTGCCGGATTGGCCGACAGTCACCGACATGGCGATGGTTCGGCTGGCGGAAACGGTGTCGCTCAGCTGCAGCCATTCGCTCCAACGCGGTTCGCCGGCGGTCCGGCACGCGATCGTCAAAACCGGGCTGTAGCTCAATGCGCCGCCGCCGGTGATGAGCTTGTTGGTCGCATAAAGCGAGGCGGTGACAAGGCCATCGCTGCTCTTGTCGAACCGCCAGTTGTCGAGAACCGTATCAGCCTGGGCAATGCCACAGACCGACGCAAGCAGGAACGCCGCCGCCACGCTTCCGATACCGAAGAACTGTCTCAACGATGCCTCCAACAACCGCTGCGGTCAGCAACCCAGCGCAGATAATCATCAAAGCTTCATATCGCTACCTCGAGCGCCAGATGCGTGAAATCCGTTGCGTCTGTGCCACAACGAAAAAGGCCGCCTCGAGAAGGCGGCCTTTCGGAATTCAGCAGGGACGTTATTCAGCGTCCTTGGCGGCCTTCTTCTTCGGCGCGGCCTTTTTCTTCGGCTCTTCAGCGTCGTCGTCGGCCTTCTTGGTGTCCGCTTTTTTCGCAGCCGCCTTCTTCGCCGGCTTGGCCTTGGTTGTATCCGTATCCTCCTCGTCGGCCAGCAGCTCTTCCTTGCTGACCTTGACGTCGGTGACCGAAATCTGGCCGAGCAGATGGTCGACCACCTTCTCTTCGAACATCGGCGCGCGCAACGTGTTCAGCGCTTCGGGATTGTTGCGATAGAATTCGAAGGCTTCCTGCTGCTGGTTGGCCGGATAGCGACGCACCTGCTCGAACAGGCCGCGCTGCAATTCCTCGTCCGTCACCGTGACGCCGGCCTTCTCGCCGATTTCGGCGAGAACCAGACCGAGACGCACACGGCGCTCGGCAAGCCGCATATATTCTGCACGCGCTTCTTCTTCAGTCGTCTCTTCGTCGGCAAAGGTGCGCCCGGCAGCTTCGAGATCGCGATTGACCTGGTTCCAGATGTTGTTGAACTCGGCCTCGACTAGCTTGGACGGCGCCTCGAACGAGTAGGCAGCGTCGAGCTGGTCGAGCAACTGCCGCTTGACTTTCTGGCGCGTTATCGAGCCGAACTGGTTCTCGATCTGACCGCGCACCACCTCGCGCAGGCGCTCCAGCGATTCAAGGCCGAGATTTTTGGCCATCTCGTCGTTGATCTCAAGCGCGCCGGGCTTCGACACTTCCTTGACCGTCACGTCAAAAGTGGCTTCCTTGCCGGCCAGATGCGCCGCCTGGTAGTTTTCCGGGAAGGTAACCGTGACCTGCTTCTCGTCGCCGGCCTTGCTGCCGACCAGCTGGTCCTCGAAGCCGGGGATGAATTCCTTCGAGCCGAGCACCAGCGGCTGATCGGTGCCGGCGCCGCCGCCGAAGGCTTCGCCGTCGATCTTGCCGACATAATCGATGGTCACACGGTCGCCCTCGGCGGCCTTGCCGGTCTTCGGCTCGTAAGTGCGGGCGGATTCAGCGACACGCTTGACCTGCTCGTCGATCTCTTCATCCGGCACGTCGAACACCTGGCGCGTCACCTTGATGTCGGAGAAATCCTTGATCTCGATCGGCGGAATGACCTCATAGTTCAGGCGGAACTCGAAATCGGCACCGCCTGCCAGGATCTTCTCGGCTTCCTTCTCGTCCTCGGTCATGATCACTTCGGGCTGCATGGCGGCCTTTTCGCCGCGCCCGGTGATGATCGAACGGGTCGAATCATTGAGGATCTCGTTGACCACTTCGGCCATGAACGACTTGCCGTAGACTTTGCGCAGATGCTGCACCGGCACCTTGCCGGGGCGGAAGCCGTTGATGCGGACCTTGTTCCTGGCATCGGAGAGCCGCGCCATCAGCTTGGCTTCCATGTCACCGGCCGGCACGGTGATCTTGATCTCGCGCTTGAGACCGGAGTTGAGCGTTTCGGTGACCTGCATCATAAAACCTTTGTTTCCACCAATGAGGCCGTCAAACGGCCCCTGCCGTTTACAGCCTGCCGGTATGATCTTGCCGGGAATGGCTTTTGGTGCGGGACTTGGCGATCTGTCCGCTCAACGCGGCACAAATCCTCCAGAAATACGCTCCAAAATGTGAATAAGTCTTTGTTTTTCCTACTTCTTATCACATTCTGCAGAAGCGGATCGTCGCGTCCCGTCACATTCGACACGCCTTTTGTCACAGGCGACGCTGATTTTCAACCATCTTTGCATTCCGGCCAATGATGCCGATGTGGGCTCTGACATTGACAGAATGATGGCTACATGGGATTGGCCGGGCAATGCGGATGTGGCGGAATTGGTAGACGCCCTGGATTTAGGTTCCAGTGCCGAAAGGCGTGGGGGTTCGAGTCCCTTCATCCGCACCACCCTTCGCTCTTCGAGCTTGGGGTGGCAGGCCACTCGAAGCTCCTCCGAGCCTTGGCGCAGGAGATCATTGCCAAGGCCGTAGCGCGATCTAGTAAAGCGGCTCCTCGAACAGTGTCTTGTCGCCATCCATCAGCGCTTTGATCTGCGCCGTGCCGTTGGCCGCAATCGCCACGCGGATGCCGAACGGCCGCACCCGCATGTCGTTCTGGATCGCCATCCCCTCGCCTTCCGGCAGATAGAAGCGCTCGATGCCGTAATCCGGCGCGATCGTCGTTGCTCCCTGGCTGATATTCCAGCCCTCGGAGACGTGTCCGACGATATCGGCTTCATCGGATGCTGCCGGCGCCGGCGCTTGCCCGAACCAAGCCGCGGTCGACCCCCAATAGCCATCGGCGCCCTGCTTCAGCCTGACCACGATCGACGTTTCCTCGCTGGAAAGCTTGCCGGCCGGAATGTTGCCGATCAGTTTCACCGGTATGCGTGAAATGTCGTAGCCGAGCAGAATGTAGTCACCGCGCAAGAGATCGCGCGGATCGATCGGCTCGACCTTGAGCAGGACCTGCTTGCCATCGCGCAGGATCGCCGCGCGTCCGGCGATGATCCAGCTCAGAAAGCCGATCTGGACGAGCGCCAGGACCAGCGCCGAGATGATCAGTCTTTTGCCGGTCATCATGCCGCCGCTCCTGTCATGTTCGAGGCGTTCATGCGCCTTTCTATGCGGATGATAATGAAAGCAAGAACGGCGAGCAGCACCGCCGCCGCAAGGAAGAAGCCTGCCGTGTCGAGCATTGATTGCAGCATCACCACATAGATGATGGCGAGTTCGAAGGCGAAGCCCGCATAGGCAACCCAGCGCAGTCCCCGGCTCTCGCGGCCGCCCAGCACGATCGCCGCGATGATGCCGGCCAGCGCAACAGCCGAGGCAATGGCAAAGCCGCCATTGTAGCTGCTTTCATCCGCCAGTTCGAATTGGATCATCGCCAGGCCGGTGAGAAAGCCGATCAGCGCGTGCAAGGGCAACCTGCCGCCGAGTTGCAAAACCCTCTCGACCGGCCCGGCAGCAAAGATCGCAGCGGTAAAAAGCAGCACCGACGCGGCAACGAGCGGGATGGCGACTTGCAGCGTGTCGTATTCCATGGCCAACAGCACGAGGTAGAAAAGGACCGACAGGATGATCAGGTGGCGCGCCGCCTGGCTGCGCGTCCAGAACGAAACGGCGAACAGTATTAGCGCCATGACCACGAAGAGATGCGGAAATTCCGTGCGCCGGAAGTAGTCGAACCCTCTCAGGAACAGCCAGGCATCGGCGATGCCGACGGCAGCGACGGTCAGTGGGTTTGAGCGCAGCGCCACCGCCGCCAGCGTCGTGCCGGCGCCCCAGGTGATCAAGGCCGAGGCCTCGTCGCCCGACAAATGATACATCTGGCCGATCAGCGCGATCGAACCGCCGAATGCCGCAGCCGCGACGATCCACAGTGCTTCGCCGATCGCCGCATGGTCGCGCATCTTCAACATCGCGCCGCCGACATAGCCGGCAAGGATAACGGCAAAAAGTGCCGCGACCCGCACCAGCCGCGGAATGACTTCCCAGTTGGCGGCGATGAAGATCAGGATAGCCGCGCCGAACAGCAGCGCCGCCATCATCGCCAGGATCGAGCCGAAACTCAGCGATTTGCGTTCGTTTGCCTCGACGTCGCGCGTTAGAGCCTCGGCTGTCGGCGCGTCGATCAGGCCGGCCTGCTGCCATCGCGCGATATCCGACCTGACCCGTGACGAATAGCTCGCCATGCCCCTCCCCCTTTCCTTGGTTCTTTTAGCTCGTCCGGCCAAGCGTTTGACCTAACGGCATTTTCCGATCTGGGCGGAAAACTGGACGCGCGTTAATGCTGCATTGCACAATTTGCATTGCTGCCATGCACCAATAGCGCTTTTAAATCGATATGACCCCACCTATTTTCACGGTGCACACAAAGACGGAATGATCCGAAAGAAAGACGAAACGAGACTACCATGAACCTGATCCGCAACTATCGCAACTGGCGCCGCTATAGGGACACCGTGTCCGAGCTGAGCCGCCTGAGCACCCGTGAACTGACCGATCTCGGCATCAGCCGCAGCGACATTCACTACGTCGCCCGCAAGGCGGTCTAATCCTTCGGGCCGCAAATGGCCCGAACCAGTTTTGAAAAGAGAACGACAATGAACCTGATCCGCAACTATCGTAACTGGCGCGTCTACCGCGAGACGGTTACCGAGCTGGGTCGCCTGTCGAACCGCCAGCTCAACGATCTCGGCATCGTCCGCGACGAGATCAAGATGGTCGCTCGCAGGGCGATCTAACCACAAGAATTTCGCCAGGGTCGACCTCCTCCCCGACCCTGACGGATACGGTCAGCCTTCACCTCCTCCCGAGGGTTGACCACAAAAACGGCGCCCGCCGGACCTCCTCCCCCGGCGGGCGCTGTTTCTAAAAAGGGTTTCGCACCCTTTCAAATGGCGAAAGGAATTTCGTCAAAGCCGACCTCCTCCCCGGCGATGACGAATACGGTCGATCTTCACCTCCTCCCGAGGATCGACCAACAAAACGACACCCGCCGGACCTCCTCCCCCGGCGGGTGTTGTTGTTTTGGGGCGGCTTCCCCCGTCAGCCATTCTCCCGCGTGGCAATTGCAATCCTTGCGCCAAGCGACTATTTCGGCGCTCATGGACAAGAACCCCATTCACGTTATCGGCGGCGGTCTCGCCGGCTCCGAAGCCGCCTGGCAGGCGGCCGAAGCCGGCATTCCCGTTGTCCTGCATGAAATGCGTCCCGTCCGCGGTACCGACGCGCACAAGACCGACGGGCTGGCCGAACTCGTCTGTTCCAACTCCTTCCGCTCCGACGATGCGCAAACCAATGCCGTCGGCCTGCTGCACGCCGAAATGCGGCTGGCCGGTTCGCTGATCATGAGCGCCGGCGACGCGCATCAGGTGCCGGCCGGCGGAGCGCTGGCCGTCGACCGCGACGGATTTTCCGAAGCGGTCACCAGAAAGCTCGAAGCGCACCCGCTCATCACCATTCGTCGCGAGGAAGTGCCCGGCCTGCCGTCGGCGGAGTGGGACCAGGCGATCGTTGCCACCGGCCCGCTGACGGCGCCTTCGCTCGCCCAATCGATCGCCGAAGTGACCGGCGCCGACGCGCTCGCCTTCTTCGATGCCATCGCGCCGATCGTCCATTTCGACACGATCGACATGGATATCTGCTGGTTCCAGTCGCGCTACGACAAGGTCGGTCCCGGCGGCACCGGCAAGGATTACATCAACTGCCCGATGGACAAGGAGCAGTACCTTGCCTTCGTGCAGGCGCTGGTCGACGGCCAGAAGACCGAATTCAAGCAATGGGAAGGCACGCCCTATTTCGACGGCTGCCTGCCGATTGAGGTGATGGCCGAGCGCGGCGTCGAGACATTGCGCTACGGGCCGATGAAGCCGATGGGGCTGACCAATGCGCATGATCCGTCTGTAAAGGCGTATGCCGTCGTCCAGCTCCGGCAGGACAACGCGCTGGGTACGCTCTACAACATGGTCGGCTTCCAGACCAAGCTGAAGCACGCCGAGCAGGTGCGCATATTCCGCACCATCCCCGGGCTGGAACACGCCGAATTTGCCCGCCTAGGCGGCCTGCACCGCAACACCTACATCAATTCGCCGACGCTGCTCGACGCGTCGCTGCAGTTGAAGTCGCGACCCGGCCTGCGCTTTGCCGGCCAGATCACTGGCTGCGAGGGCTACGTCGAGAGCGCCGCCATCGGCTTGCTCGCCGGGCGCTTTGCAGCCGCCGAAAGGCTTGGCCATGCGCCGTCGCTGCCGCCCTTGACCACCGCCTTCGGCGCCTTGCTCAACCACATCACCGGCGGCCATATCGTTTCAGACGATGAGCCGGGAAAGCGCTCCTTCCAGCCGATGAACGTCAATTTCGGCCTGTTCCCGCCGGTGGACGCGCCGAAGATCGAAGGCAAGCGGCTGCGCGGCAAGGACAAGACGGTCGCCAAGCGGCACGCGGTAACGTCGCGCGCGCTCGCCGACTGCCGCGAATGGCTGGGGCTGCCTTTTCGGGCGGAAGCGGCGGAATAACGATCGGGTTGGCTACGCGGCAGCCTCTATGCGACTGGCCAGCCCCGCGTCACGCGCCGGAACAAGAGCCAATGCCGGCGCAAGACAGAGAGCCGCGCCACCTCCTTGACAGGCGAGCGACGGGCGCGCTCCATCTTGTCGAGATAGGCGCCCGAAAGAGCCAGCGGCAGAAACGCCGGGCGCAATGAAACCGGCAAAACGGACGCCCCCTGCTCGAAGGCGGAAAGATGTTCCCGTGCCAGCGCGATCATCGCGGCAACGGCGCGTTCCGCGCCCGGCCCGCCGTCACCTGTAACAAACTCTTGCGGCGACGATCCCGCCGCCGCCAAAATATCTGCCGGGACAAAGCACTGTCCCCGCTTGCGATGCAGCGGCAGCAGAAGCAGGAGACCGGTCATCGCCTGCGCACAACCTGCCCTGCCGGCAAGTTCGGCAAAGCGTGGTGCTTGGACCGGATCGAGCACGATCGCCGCAAGCTGGATAAGTGCTGCGGCAGTCTCGCCGCAATAGCCTTCGAGGTCGGTGCGCGACGGCATCGGGTCGTCATAGAGATCGAAGATGCGCGCTTCGAGCATGTTGTCGAAGGCGGCCTTGGGCAGATGGTGGGCGGAAATAGTCGCCTTCAGCGCGTCCGCCACGGGATGGCCGACCTCAGCCCCATCCTCTTCGGCGGCGATGACGTCGCGCCACCATTGCAGCCGCACCTCGCCCGGCAGCGCCTCGTGGATGCGGTCGCGTATGCCGGCAATTTCGGCGTTGAAGGCATAGAGCGAAAACAGCGCGTCCCGCTTGTCTTCGGGCGCGTAGAGCGCGGTCAGGTAGCGGTCATGATCAGCGGCGCGCACCGTCTCCATGACGAGTTTGGTGTTTTCGGCCACGTCAGTCGACGGCGATGAGTGCTGCGGCCACCGCGCGGTCTTCAGCCAGCAGCACATTGTAGGTCCGCACAGCCGCCCCGGTCGACATCGGATCGGCGGATATGCCGGCATCCTTCAGCGCGGCACGCAGCGCGGCCGGCAACGGCCTCAGATCCTTGCCGCTGCCGACCAGCAGGATCTCGACCTTGTCTGCCTCGTTGAACAGCTTGGCGAAATCCGCTGCCGTGAGCGCCAGCGGATCGGCCGGCTCCCAGCCATAGATGCCCGAAGGCAGGCACAGCAGCGAGCCGCGATGCGACATGTCGGCAAAGCGGAAACCGCCATTGCCGTAAGCCTCGACCGGTGCGCGGCCGGGGAAATGCGCCTCGCGGATGACGATGCCCTTGGCCACTTTTGAGGCAAGCCGTCAGGTGGCTATGGCTTTGCCGCCGCCCACCGGCTTTTCCTCGTCCGACGCTGTGGCCTGCGGCCGCAGCTTGAACAGGATAAGCAGTGGCGCGGCGATAAAGATCGACGAATAGGTGCCGAACACGACGCCGAACAGCATGGCCATGGTGAACGAGCGGATCACCTCGCCGCCGAACAGCACCAGCGCCAGCAGCGCCAGGATCGTCGTCACCGAGGTCAGCGTCGTCCTCGACAGCGTCTCGTTGATGGCGTTGTTCAGCAATTGCGGCAGCGGCATTCGCTTGTATTTTCGCAGATCCTCGCGAACGCGGTCATAGACGACAATCGTATCGTTGAGCGAATAACCGATGATGGTAAGGATCGCCGCCAGCGACGACTGGTTGAATTCGAGGCCGGTGAGGACGAAGAAGCCGATCGTCATGACCACGTCGTGAACGGTCGCAACGATGGCGCCGACCGCGAACTGCCATTCGAAGCGGAACCAGACATAGATCAGGATGCCGAGCAGCGCGACCAGCATGGCAATGGTGCCTTGCTTGGCAAGCTCGCCCGAGACCGTCGGCCCGACCACTTCGACGCGGCGAAAATCATACTGGTCCTGCAGCTCGCCGCGCACCTTGTCGATGACGGTCTGCTCGGCATTCTCGCCGCCCTCCTGGGTACCGACGCGGATCAGCACGTCGTTCGGCTCGCCGAATTGCTGAACCTGCACCTCGCCGATATTGAGTTCCGTCAGCCTGCCGCGGATGTCGGCCAGATCGGCATTGCCGGCCTTCGACTGCACCTCGATCAGCGAGCCGCCCTTGAAATCGATGCCGTAATTGATGTCGATGGTCATGAAGCCGATGACCGACAGCACCGAAAGCACGCTCGACAGTGTGAACGTCCAGCGGCGGATGCCCATGAACGGAATTTTCGTTCCCGGCGGAATGAAGGTCACCGGCGCGCGTGGCAACTCCTTCGGACGGGCCCGGCGAAGCCAGATCGACACCAGCAGGCGGGTGAAGGTGAAGGCGGTGAAGACCGTGGTCAGGATGCCGATGGCATAGGTGACGGCAAAACCCTTCACCGGCCCGGTGCCGAGGTAGAACAGGACCACGGTGGCAATCAGCGAAGTGACGTTGGAATCGACGATGGTCGCCAGCGCCTTGCTGAAGCCGGTATCGATCGCCTGGATCACCGAGCGGCCGGCACGTCGCTCCTCGCGAATACGCTCATAGATCAGCACGTTCGAATCGACCGCCATGCCGATGGTCAGCACGATACCGGCGATACCCGGCAAGGTCAGCGTCGCGCCAAGCAGCGACAGCAGCCCGACGATCATCGCGACATGCACCGCCAGCGCGATGTTGGCGAGGAAGCCGAGGAAACCGTAGGCGACGAACATGAACGCCACGACCAGGATCGAGCCGATGATGCCGGCGACCTTGCCGGCATGGATGGAGTCCTGGCCGAGGCCAGGGCCAACCGTGCGCTCCTCGATCACGGTGAGCGTCGCCGGCAAGGCGCCGGCGCGCAGCAGCACGGCGAGATCGTTGGCGCTCTCGGCAGTGAAATTCCCCGATATCTGACCGGAACCGCCAGGGATCGGTTCGTTGATCCGCGGCGCCGAAATCACCTGATTGTCGAGGATGATGGCAAACAGCTTGCCGACATTCTGCGCTGTCGCCTGGCCGAACCGCTGCGCCCCCTTGGAATCGAAGCGGAACGAAACCACCGGCTCATTGGTCTGCGAGTTGAACGTCGCCTGGGCATCGACGAGGTTTTCACCCGAAACGATGACGCGGTTCTCGATCAGATACGGAACCGGCGGATCGTCCTGCGAATACAGCACCGAGGATCCCGGCGGCGGACGGCCGTTCAGCGCATCCTGCACCGGCATCGATTGGTCGACCATCTGGAAGGTCAGCTTGGCGGTCTGGCCGAGAATTTCCTTCAGCCGTTGCGGGTCCTGCAAACCAGGCACCTGCACAAGGATGCGGTCGTCGCCTTGCCGCTGCACGATCGGCTCGGTCGTTCCCAGTTCGTTGACACGACGGCTGACAACCTCGATCGACTGGGTCAGCGCCGTCGACGTACGGTATTTGATGCCGGCATCGGTGACGGTGAATTTAAGCAGGCCGGCCTCGGAATCATCCAGGGTCATCTCCTGGATGGACCCGCCGCTGAACAGGCCGGCCGCCACCGGATTGGTCAACGGCTTCAGTGCGTTCTTGGCGGCGTCGATCTGTGCGGGATCGGTGATGCGGACCTGCACCGTGCGCCCCGACCCGGCAAGGCCGGTATAGCCGATCTTGGCATCGCGCAGCAGCGTCCTGATTTCGTCGCGCGTCGTCTCAAGCCGATCCTTGATCAGATCGTTCGGATCCATCCTGAGCAGGATGTGCGAGCCGCCCTGCAGGTCGAGGCCGAGCGTCATCTGCCGCTTCGGCACCCAACTGGGCAGTTGGGCCAACGTGCTTGCCGAGAAAAGATTGGGCGCAGCGAGGACCACCGTGGCGGCTACGGCCAGCCAGATCAGGATCATCTTGAAGCGCGAGAAATAGAGCATTGGTTATCGTCCGTTCAGGCGTACAAGCGGCTGCGTTCCGCCTTCAATTCGGTTATTTCTTGGCGTTCTGGTTTGCCACCGGCTCGCCCTTGACGCGCACGTCGGCGATCGTCGAGCGCAGCGCCGTCACCTTGGTGCCGCCGCCAAGGTCGATCTCCAGCTCGTTATCGTCGATCACCTTGGTCACCTTGCCGACCAAGCCGCCGCCGGTGACAACGGTATCGCCGCGACGAACCGCCGCCAGCATCTCGCCGCGCTTCTTCAGCTGCGTGCGCTGCGGCCGGATGATCAGAAAATACATGATCACGAAAATCAGAGCAAACGGCACGATCTGGATAAACATTGCGGACGAGTCCCCGCCGATGCCTTGGGCGTATGCCGGTGTCACGAACATCGAGGTACTCCTGAATTTTAAAAACAGCCGCCTTAACCGTTCTGGGAATTTGACGGCCCCGCCAAATTTGGCCGGAATATAGTCGGTAACGTTGCCAATGCAACTGCGCCGCCGGGCAAATCGGCTGCTTTTCCAGCCTGGTGAGCCGTGTTAGAGGGTGATCCCCAAAAGCGACGCTCGGTTTCCGCAAAAGATCATGCCCGAACAAATGCTTGGGACGAGTTTCGAAACCGCTGAAATCAGGTAGGTTGGCCTGCCGCACCATCCTGAACGCGAGACAAAAAAGACAAGAGATGACCGACAGCACCATCGATACCCTGAGCCAGAAGCTCGACCGCCTGATCGAGGCGGTCGCCCGCCTCGCCCCGCCGCCGGTGCCGCAAACCGACCTGGGCGAGGCCGATTGCTTCGTCTGGCAGGCCGATCCCGGCTATCTGGAGCCGGTGCTCAAGGTCAACCGCGTCGACATCGGCCTGATCCGCGGGGTCGACCGCGTCCGCGACATATTGGTCGACAACACCGAGCGCTTCGCGTCAGGCTATGCCGCCAACAACGTGCTGTTGTGGGGCGCGCGCGGCATGGGCAAATCGTCGCTGGTCAAGGCGGTGCACGCCGCGGTCAACGCTTCGGCCAAGCTCGATCTGCCGCTCAAGCTTATCGAGATCCATCGCGAAGACATCGACACGCTGCCGAAGCTGATGGGCCTGCTGAAGGCAGCACCCTTCCGCTTCATCCTGTTCTGCGACGACCTGTCATTCGACCATGACGACACGTCCTATAAATCGCTGAAGGCAGCGCTTGAGGGCGGCGTCGAGGGCCGCCCGGCCAACGTCATCTTCTACGCCACCTCGAACCGGCGGCATCTGTTGCCGCGCGACATGATCGACAATGAGCGCTCGACGGCGATCAATCCGTCCGAAGCGGTCGAGGAAAAGGTTTCGCTGTCGGACCGTTTCGGCCTGTGGCTTGGCTTCCACAAATGTTCGCAGGACGAATATCTCGATATGATCGACGGCTATGTCCGCCATCACGATCTCGCCATCGATCCCGAGATGCTGCGCGCCGAGGCGCTGGAATGGGCGACGACGCGCGGCAGCCGTTCGGGCCGCGTCGCCTGGCAGTTCACCCAGGATCTGGCAGGCCGGCTCGGCAAGCCGCTCAAGGATTAGCCGCTCAACGACTAACAACAGAAGAAGCCCGCACCTTGCGGAGCGGACTTCCTCGCCGGGCTGAAGGTCAGGTGGCCCGCAAATCGCTTTCGTCGTCTATTCGAGATAGGTCGAAGGATCGACCGGCGCCGAGTTCTTGCGCACTTCGAAATGCAGTTTCGGCGAGTCGGTGGTGCCGCTCATGCCGGACAGGGCGATTTCCTGGCCGCGCTTGACCTTCTGGCCGCGCTGCACCTCGATCGAGCTGGTGTGGCCGTAGACGGTGACCAGACCGTTTTCGTGCCGCACCAGCACCGTGTTGCCGAATTCCTTGAGGCCGTCACCGGCATAGATGACGACGCCGTTTTCAGCTGCCTTGACCGGCGTCCCCTCGGGCACGGCAATGTCGACGCCGTCCTTGCCGCCGCCGAAGCTTGAGATCACGCGGCCGCGCACCGGCCAGCGCATCTTGCCGATGCCCGTTGCGTCCGGCGCCACCGCATCGTCGTCCTCGGCCTGCTGGATGACTTTCGCGTCCTTCTTTGGCGGCGTGTAGGAGGCGAGCGTCTGCGTCGGCGTGGCCTTGGCAGGCGGCTGGGTGGTGGCCGTCGTCACCGGATCGACCTTTGCCGGCTTCGCACCGGCGACAACAGCGGTTCCGCCTGCCGGCACTTTCAGGGTCTGGCCGATCTTGAGCAGTCCATCCTGCATGCCGTTCGCCTGCTTCAACGCGACGACGCCGACGCCGGTCTTTCTGGCGATGGCCGACAGCGTATCGCCTTGCTGAACCGTGTAGGTGCCGCCGGCACCGGCTGGCTTGGCCGTCGCCGAAGCCACTTTGGGCGCGGCCTTTCCATCCTTCGGCTGGCTCGCGGCAGCCGAGGCGTCCACCTGCGCGGCAGACTTGCCTTCCCTGAGCTTCGGTTGCTGCGGCAGCACGGCCACCTTCTCCGGCGCGTCGGCCGGCTGGTCGTGCCTGGTGCCGTTCGCGGGCTTGGCGTCGGCGACTTTCGGCGTGGCGCCGTTGCTCGAATACGCATAGGCCGGGATGACGAGCTTCTGGCCGGTCTTCAGCCCCTTGGTCGCGCTCAGCCCGTTGACTTTCATGATGGCATCGGCCGGCACGCCGTAGCGCCGAGACAGGCCGGAAATGGTCTCGCCGTCCTTGACGACGATCTCGGTTGCATGCGGTGCGCCGGCGGCCGTCGCCATGCGCGGCGCGTCGGGCTCGGCGTTCTTGAACGGCCTTGCCGCCGGAGCGACGGTGCCGGTTGCCGTCCTGTCGACACGAGGAGCGGCAGGCGCCATCGCCGGCGCGGCAGCGGTACGCACCGGGCGGGCGGCGGGTGCCAGGGCGGGAGCCGGCGGTGGCAACTGCTGCGCCGTAACCGGTTCGAGGCTTGAGCGGCTGACCGACTGGGTGTGGCTGCCGTCGACCGGCGCGGCCGCAACATCGCCCGGATAGGGCTGGGCAGCATCCTGCTTGTCGATGATGGCGCGCTGGTTGTTGGTCGAGGCGGTGAACACGTCATCGACGCTGTTGAACCGCGCCACCTGGGAACTACACCCCGTCGCAGCGCCTGCGATCATGAGGACGGCGCAGCCACGCGCCAGATTGCGTCCGTTTGCCTTCAAAACACTGAATTGCATCGCACTAACCCGCACAGACCCGGTACAACTGAGTGTGATTAAAGCGCGTTAATGTTACCGGTCGGTTAAACCTGTAGAATCAGACGCAAATTTTCTTAAAATATTCGAGGAAGGCTCTCAACTTCGTCGTCCTAGGATGACGAAACGACAGGCTTCGGCTGATCCCCAAGCGGCGCGATGTACCCGGAATCAGATCACCGCGGCGACACCGTGCAGGATCGGCTGCAGGCGCACCAGGCCGATATCCTCGCGTTCGAAGCGGCTGCCGACCTTGGTCAGCTTGGCCAGCACCTGCTCGCCTTCGTCGGGTCCGATCGGCGCGATGACGATGCCGCCGCTCGACAATTGGTCGAGCAGGAAGCGCGGTAGGCTGTCGAAGGCCGCCCAGGCGACGATGCGGTCGAACGGCGCTTCGTTGGCCAGCCCGTTGGAACCGTCCGCCTGGCGCACGATGACATTGCCGATGGCGAGCGCCTCGAGCCGCTGCCGGGCTTGTTCGGCCAGCGTCTTGTAACGGTCGATGGTGACGATCCGCGCGGCAAGCCGCGACATCACCGCCGCCGTGTAGCCGGACCCGGTGCCGATCTCGAGCACCCGGTTGCCCGGCTCGATGGCAAGTGCCGCGATCACCGCCGCCTGCAGGTCGGCGCCTTCGATGGCCTCGCCGCATTCGATCGGCAGCATACGGTCCGACCAGGCTATCGAGTGGAAATGCGGAGACAGAAAGCCGCGCCGCGGCGTCGCCTCGAAGGCGGCGATAAGCGCCTTCGGCACCGTCCCCCTGCCGCGCAGGCGAAGCAGGAAGGCAGCGAAACCTTCGCGCTCGTCGACCGTTGCAGCGTGGTTCAAGTTCATGCGAGCGCCTTGGCCAGTTGATCGCGGATTTCATGCGCGGTGAGATCGAGCTGCAGCGGCGTCACCGACACCAGCCGATTGCGCAAGGCATTGAGGTCGGTGCCTTGCTTGCCCTCGACTGGCTCGCGGCCGAAGCGCAGCCAGTAGTAAGGCAGGCCGCGCCCGTCGCGCCGCTCGTCGACCCACAGGCTGTGGACCAGCTTGCCCTGCGAAGTGACTACAGTTCCGGCGATCTCTTCCGGCGCACAGTTCGGAAAATTGACGTTGAGCAGCACGCCGTCCGGCAACGGCATGGCGACGAGCTTTTCGAGCAGGGCCGGCGCCAGCGCTTCGGTGGTCTCGTAGGGAACGACGCGGTCCTCGCCGACATAGGAATAGGCCTGGCTGATGGCGATCGATCGCACGCCGAGCAGCGCGCCTTCCATGGCGCCGGCGACCGTGCCCGAATAGGTGACGTCGTCGGCGATGTTGGCGCCGGAATTGACGCCGGACAGGATCAGGTCAGGCGCTGCGGGCAGGATCTTCTTCACGCCCATGATGACACAGTCGGTCGGCGTTCCGCGCACCGCAAAGTGCTTTTCGCCGATTTTCCTGAGCCGCAGCGGCTCCGAGATCGACAGCGAATGCGCATAGCCGGACTGATCCTGTTCCGGTGCCACCACCCAGACGTCGTCCGACAGCGTGCGCGCGATGCGTTCGAGTGATGCAAGGCCCTCGGCATGGATGCCGTCGTCGTTGGTCAGAAGGATGCGCATTATTTCGATTCGATCTTTTCCAGACCGCCCATGTAAGGCCGAAGCGCTTCAGGAATGGTTACGCTGCCGTCCTCGTTCTGATAATTTTCGATGACGGCAATGAGCGCACGGCCGACGGCGGTGCCCGAACCGTTCAGCGTGTGGACGAAGCGGTTGCCCTTGCCGTCCTTGTCCTTGTAGCGGGCGTCCATGCGCCGCGCCTGGAAATCGCCGCATACCGAGCACGACGATATCTCGCGATAGGCATTCTGGCCGGGCAGCCAGACCTCGATGTCGTAGGTCTTGCGCGCGCCAAAGCCCATGTCGCCGGTGCACAGCGTCATGGTGCGGAACGGCAGGCCGAGCCGCGTCAGCACCTCCTCGGCGCATTCGGTCATGCGCTCATGCTCGGCAACCGAAGTCTCCTGGTCGGTGATCGACACCAGCTCGACCTTGTAGAACTGGTGCTGGCGCAGCATGCCGCGCGTGTCGCGCCCGGCCGAGCCCGCCTCGGAGCGGAAGCACGGCGTCAGCGCCGTATAGCGCAGCGGCAGTTGTTCGTGCGGCGTGATCTCGTCGCGAACGAGATTGGTGAGCGGCACTTCGGCGGTTGGGATTAGGCCAAGCCTGCCGTCCCCGTGCCGAACGAAGAACAAATCCTCCTCGAATTTCGGCAGTTGCCCGGTCCCGAAAAGCACCTCGTCGCGCACCATCAACGGCGGCTGGATCTCTACATAGCCGTGCTCGGTGGTGTGCAGATCCAGCATGAACTGGCCGAGCGCGCGTTCCATCCGCGCCAGGCCGCTTTTGAGCACGATGAAGCGCGAGCCGGAAAGCCGTGCTGCCCGCTCGAAATCCATCATGCCGAGCGCTTCGCCGATCTCGAAATGCTCCTTCACCCAATTCGGCCGCGTCGGCACCTCGCCGACGACGCGTTTGACGACGTTGTCGTGCTCGTCCTTGCCGACCGGCACATCGTCGAACGGCACGTTTGGCAGCACTGCCAACGCATCGTTCAGCGCCTTGTCGAGCTCGCGCTCGCGCGCCTCGCCATTCTGGATGAAGGCCTTGATCTCGCCGACCTCGGCCTTCAGCCTTTCGGCAAGAGCTGCATCGCCCGAGCGCATGGCATTGCCGATCTCCTTCGATGCGGCGTTGCGGCGTTCCTGCCTGGTCTGCAGCTCGGTCAGATGCTCGCGCCGCGCCTCATCCGCGGCGATCAGGTCGTCGACCGTGGACTGCGCATCCTCAGCCGACCACGAGCGCTTCTTCAGCGCTTCGACAAGGGCCTTCGGGTTGTCGCGAATCCATTTGATGTCAAGCATGGTCTGTTCGTCCTCGGCACGGCGGTTTCGGGGCAAGGAAATGCCCAAAACAAAGACCAGAGGGCGTAAACCGCATCGATACAAGACGTCAAGGCAGAGTTCCTTCGCGCCGACCTCAGGTAGGCAGCACGCGCAACGTTCGATCGAAAGAACCCTGGAAACAAAAACCCGCCTCGAGAGGCGGGTTTTTGGAGCCAATTGGCACCATACTTAAATTAGTAGCATAGCTGCCGGCACAAAGCAAGAACAAAGTTGCTATGGCCGGCAAAAAAATGCTGCCCGCTTCAACCGAACCTATGTCGAAGACGCGTCCGCCGGCTTTTCGGCCACCTCTTCGGTGGCGTCCTGCTTTTCGCGGGCCACACGGTCGCGCTCCTTGCTGCGTTCGATCAGCCGGGCCGACCAGATCGAGACCTCGTAGAGCAGGATCGTCGGAATGGCGAGGCCGATCTGGCTCATCGGGTCGGGCGGCGTCAGCACCGCCGCCACCACAAAGGCGATGACGATCGCCCATTTGCGCTTCTCGGCCAGGGCCGTTGACGACAGCATGCCGACCCGCGTCATCAGGCTTGTCACCACCGGCAGCTGGAACACCAGGCCGAAGGAGAAGATCAGCGTCATGATCAGGCTGAGATATTCGGACACTTTCGGCAGCAGCGAAATCTGCACCTGGTCGTTGGTGCCGGTCTGCTGCATGGCGAGGAAGAACCACATCACCATCGGCGTGAAGAAGAAATAGACCAGCGATGCGCCCATCAGGAACAGGATCGGCGAGGCGATCAGGAACGGCAGGAAGGCGTTGCGCTCGTTTTTGTAGAGGCCGGGCGCGATGAATTTGTAGATCTGCGTGGCGATCAGCGGAAAGGCGATGACCATGCCGCCGAACATGGCGAGCTTGACCTGGGTAAAGAAGAACTCCTGTGGCGCCGTATAGATCAGCTCGACCTTGTGCGGGTCGAGCCCGGCCCATTGCGTCGCCCATCTGAACGGAATGACCAGAAGGTTGAACAGCCGCTTGGCGAAAAAGAAGCAGACCAGGAAGGCAACAAAAAAACCGCCGATCGACCAGATCAGCCGCCGGCGCAACTCGATCAGGTGCTCCATCAGCGGAGCCGACGATTTTTCTATCTCGTCCTTTTCCTTGTCCGAAACGCTCACTTGGCGGCTCCCGCCGTTTTCCTGGCGGCCGGCTTCTTCGTTGCTGACGCCGGCTTCTTCGCTGCTGACGACTGCGCTTTTTGCTCAGCTTTTGCGGCAGCCTTTGGCGCAGCAGTCTTTGCCGGCTTGGCCGGCGCGGCGGCCGCGGCTTTTGCGGGCGCTGGCTTCTTCTTTGCCGCAGGTGCTTCTTTCGGCACGGCCGCTGCAGCCGTTTGCGCCTGCACTGCCGGCGCTACGACGGACTCGTCCGTCATCGCCGGAAAGATCGGCGTCGGCTCCGGCGGGCTGACGCCCGGCGACGTTGTTGCGCCGTTCTTAAGCGGCTCGGCCGCCTGCTCCGTCGCAGCGGCGGCATCGACGGCCGGCTTGGGTTTCATCACTGCGTCGACGCCGGAACGGACGTCGGCGGCGGCCTGCTCGAATGGATTGAGCTGCTTCCTGATCTCGGCTGCCGGATTGAGGCTTCTCAGCGAATCGACCGACTTCTTGACGTCGTCGAGCTCGGCTTCCTTCAACGCATCGTTGAACTGCCGCTGGAAATCGGACGCCATGGCGCGCAGCTTCGCCGTTGTGCGGCCGAAGGTGCGCAGCATGTTGGGCAAATCCTTGGGCCCGACGACCACGATCATGACGATCGCGATCACCAGCATCTCGGTCCAGCCGACTTCGAACATGGCTATACGTTCCGACTAAAGTTTGGGCTCAGCTTTTGCTGGCCTTTTCCTTCGGTACCGAAACGGTTTCGTCGGCACGGTGTTCAACGGTACGCTTGTCCTCGGCAGTCTCGTCGTCCGCCATGCCCTTCTTGAAGCTCTTGATGCCCTTGGCCATGTCGCCCATCAACTCGGGAATCTTGCCGCGGCCGAACACCAGCAGCACGATCACCAGAACGATCATCCAGTGCCAAATCGAAAATGAACCCATAGCAAATCTCTCTCGAACGGTTTCCCAGACGCTGATCTATGCGCTTTCGGGTTCGGATTCAAACAGAACTGCGACAGAGTTCATGAATGAGTCGCCGAAGTCACGCACTTTCGGCACGGCGGCCCGCTACCAATCGGCGCAGTTCCATCCTGCCTGTGGCTTTAAGATGGCGCTCGGCTCAATCTTCCGTGACGCGCGGCGTCAAAAGGCCGAGTTCTTCGAGGTCGATGTCGGTCAGCGGATCCTCGTCGTCGGTGAGCGCATCGGGGTCGGCCGGCGGCAGCGGCACCGAGAAATTCGACGGCATGCGGCCGGACAGCAGCCCGGCACCCTTCAATTCCTCCATGCCGGGGAGATCACGTATCTCCTCCAGTGCGAAATGGTCGAGGAAAATGTGGGTCGTGCCATAAGTGACGGGACGGCCGGGCGTGCGGCGCCGGCCGCGCATCCTCACCCATTCGGTCTCCATCAGCGTGTCGAGCGTCCCCTTTGACGTCTCGACGCCGCGGATGTCCTCGATCTCGGCGCGCGTTACCGGCTGGTGGTAGGCGATGATCGCCAGCACTTCGAGGGCGGCGCGGGACAGCTTGCGCTGCTGCACCGTGTCACGGCTCATCAGGAAGGCGAGGTCGCCGGCGGTGCGAAACGCCCAGGCATCGCCGACGCGCACCAGATTGACGCCGCGCCGCGCATAGATCTGCTGCAGTTCGGCCATTGCCGCGGCAATGTTGATGCCGTCGGGCAGTCGCGAAGTGAGCTGTTTTTCGCTGACCGGCTCGGCGCTGGCGAATACGATCGCCTCGGCCATCCGTACGGCCTCCGCCATATGCAGCCGCTCGCCGGGATTCCGCGACAAATTCTGCCCCTGATTTTGTGCCGGGTTTTCGGCGACCGCGCCTTGCTCGGCGTCGTCGTCGACCTTGAACGGAATGACCGAAGCGTTGGCGCGTTCGTTCATGGTGTTACCTCGACTATCTTGATGGCCTGGGCGCGGCCGCGCAGATAAAGCGGCGCGAACACCTGGTCCTGCCGCATTTCCATCTTGCCTTCGCGCACCAGTTCCAGCGTCGCCGCAAACGAGCTGGCAACCGCGGTGCGCCGCTCTTCCGGGCCGGCCAGATATTCGACCAGGAAACTGTCGAGCGCCGTCCAGTCGCGCAGCGACCCGATCAGCCTGATCAGCACGTCGCGCGCATCCTTGAGCGACCACACGCCGCGCCTGGCGATCGTCACATTGGTTATCGCCTGCTTCTGGCGCTGCTGGGCATAGGCGGTCAACAGGTCGTAGAGCGAGGCCGAATAAGCATTGCGCTTCTCGACGATGACCATTTCCGGCATGCCGCGTGCAAACACGTCGCGTCCGAGCCGGTTGCGGTTGACCAGCCGTGCCGCCGCGTCGCGCATCGCCTCCAGCCGCTTCAGCCGGAACTGCAGCACCGCCGCCAGTTCCTCGCCGCTTTCGCCTTCGTCGCCGGGCTGCTTGGGGATCAGGAGCTTCGACTTGAGAAACGCCAGCCATGCCGCCATCACCAGGTAGTCGGCGGCAAGCTCCAGTCTCAGAGCCCTCACCTTCTCGACGAAGGCCAGATACTGTTCGGCCAGCGCCAGGATCGAGATGCGCGACAGGTCGACCTTCTGATTGCGGGCAAGATGCAGCAGAAGATCGAGAGGACCTTCGAAGCCGGCCACATCGACGACCAACGCCGGATCGCCGGTCAGCCGGGAATCGTCGTTCTCGGCCCACAAGCGGTCCATCGGTGCGGCCTTGCCGGCCTTCAGGTCCAATGTCTCCGCCACTTCGCTTCCTTTGATGCTAGGCCACGGCGTCGAAATAACTGGCAAATTCGGCCCGAATCTCGGTCTCGTCCGCCACGTCGCGGTTCCTGATATAGGTCAGCGCCCGCTCCGCGCGCTCAAACGACTTGCCTTCCAGCCCGGTCGTGCGCGATGCAATGCCGGCCATCTCCTCGAACACGCCGTTGCAGTGAAGGACCAGATCGCAGCCCGCCGCAAGGATCGCCGCCGCCTTTGACGGGAAATCCCCAGAAAGTGCCTTCATCGAGGTGTCGTCGCTCATCAACAGGCCGTCGAAGCCGATTTCGCCGCGGATGATCTCTTCGATGACCTTGCCGGACGTGGTGGCCGGGTTCTTGGGGTCGATCGCGCTATAGACGACATGCGCCGTCATCGCCATCGGCAAATGGTTGAGCTCCCTGAACGGGGCAAAATCATGCCGCTGCAAATCGCCGATCGAGGCGTCGACGGTCGGCAGTTCGAAATGCGTATCGGCGAAGGCCCTTCCATGACCGGGAATATGCTTCATCACCGGCAGCACGCCGCCCGCCATCAGGCCTTCCGCCGCGGCGCGACCCAATTCGATGACGGCGCGCGGCTCCTTGCCATAGGCGCGCGCGCCGATGACGTCGCTGGCGCCCTCGATCGGCACATCGAGCACCGGCAGGCAATCCGCCGTGATGCCGTAGCGCAGCAGGTCGAAGGCATGCAGCCGCGCCATCAGCCAGGCGGCACGGGTGCCGGCGTCATGGTCGTCGCGCCACAAGGCGCCGAGTGCACCGGCAGCCGGATAGTTCGGCGCCAGCGGCGGCCGCAGGCGCTGCACGCGGCCGCCCTCCTGGTCGATGAATACCGGCGCGTCCGCACGCTCGACGCAGTCGCGCATGGCGGCGACCAGATCGCGGATCTGCTCGGTCTCGCCGATATTGCGCGCAAACAGGATGAAGCCCCACGGGCATTCGTTGCGATAGAAACGGATCTCGTTGCGGGTCAGTGATTTCCCGGCGCAGCCGAGGATCATGGATTTTGATTCGGTCATGCGGAACAGTTTAGAGCTTCGCGCCGACAAAGGGAATCGCCCTTAATTGCCTTCAGAGGTTTCCGTTCACGCAAAAAAGCCGGCGCGGACGCCGGCTTTTCGAGGGGCCTTGATGCCTAGTGGGACACGAAGCAATTGCCGCCGGCAGCCTTGTAGCTGGTGCACAGTTTGATCGCCTCGTTGCGAGACTGCGCCGGAACGCGGACGCGGTAGAAGGTGCCCTTGCCGGCGATCTCGGCCTTGACGATGTTGGCGGTGCGGCCGGAAAGCACGCTGCCGTAGCGGCGCTGCAGATCCTGGTAAGTCGCCTGGGCGCTTTCGACTGTCGGCTGCGAAGCGATCTGTATCGACCACGAACCAGCCCCGGCCGCGGCCGGATCGATGGAAGCGACCTGATCGGGCTTGACCTCGCCAACCACATCGACCGGCTGGTCGGACGGGCGCTGCGGCGCCACCGGAACCGTGGCCGGGGTGCTGGCGGACTGCTTGCTGGCTGACGCCTGGGCCTTGGCTTCAGCCTTTGTGTCGGGCTTGGGCGCCGGCTGCAGCTTGGAGGTTTCGGCCTGATCGCCGCTCGCCTGGTCGCCACTCGGCTGGTCATCAATCTTCGGATCGCTTGTTATTTGGTCGATCAGGGGCACGGTGCCGGTCTGCGCGGCGGCGTCGGCCTGGGCCGACGGAGCCACGTGCTGCGGCGCCGGATCGGCCGGCTCGGCAGCAGCCATCTGCGGGGCGGCAGGCGCCGGATCCTCGCGCGCCACCAGCGAGCCGTCAGGTTTCACGACCATCGTCCGTACCTTGCGCGGCGCAACGGCGACGATCTCGGGGGTTGCACCCTTCTCGGCCTCCTGCAGAACCTGCGCGATGCGATCCTCGGACTTGGGCGCCGGTGCGGCGGCGGTTTCGGCAGCGCCAGCCGCACTGGCGCCAAGCGTGCTGGAGTCAGACGCGCTGGTGCCGGGCGCATTGGTGCCAGACCCGCCGGTGTCGGACGCCGCGGTGCCGGGCGCGTCGATATCGTCCGCGGCATCGGGGTCATTGGGCGAAAGATCGACGACGCGGCTCTCCGGTTCGTTGGCCTTCAGGTCCACAGGCTCTTCGGTGTTGGTGACCAGCTTCTGCTGAACCGGCTCGGCGGGCTTGGTGCCCTTGACCACAGCGTCATAAACCTTGTTGTCCTGGTTCGGCACGACGGTGCCGCCTGGATTTTCCGGCTTGATCTTGATCGGCCTGTTGTCGGCCTTGACGATAACCGGCGCATCGCCGCCGCTCTTGCCGCCGAGGGTCAACGCAAAGGCGCCAAGGCCTCCGGCGATCGCCACGGCGCCGACCACCGCACCTATCAGCAGCCCGCGCCGGCGCGGCTGCCTTTCGGCCCCGCGTTCGGCAAGGCCCGGAACCGACATCTCCTCGTCCAGTTCGGGATCGTAGTCGAGCTCATCGAAGGTGAAATCGTCGGCCTGCGAAACCGGCTGGCCACCGGGCAATGGGCCCAGATCGAAACCGTCCGCTGCATCGGCATAGGAAGCGGCTGCCGCGCTGACGGGCGCTTCCGCAGGCTTGGCGCCATAGGCGCGCGTCTCGCTACGATCTTGCTTATACCCAGACACGAAGCCGGCATCGTATTCATCGTCATAGCCAGCACTGCGCACCGGGGCAGGCGCTATATCCGTTGCATTCATTTCGGTGAGAAGGCTGGCAAAATCGGCATCGAGATCGTCGTAGGCGGGCGCCACCGGCTCGTCATCGTCGAAGTTGAGCTCCGGAATGTCGAGATCGTCCGCCAGCGCCACGACGCGCTCGGGTACGTCGACCGTCTCGACATCGGGCATCTCGTCATAGGCGGAAGGCTGTTGATGCGAGGTTGGTGCAGCTTCCACGTAGGCGGGCCGATCTTCATAGGATGACCTATCTTCACGGGATGCCTGGCCTTCATAGGACGGCCTCTCTTCGACCGGTGCGGCCCGATAGGACGGCGTTGCAGCCGGCTGCGGCGGTGGTGCCGGACGCGCCGAAGCCACCGGCTGGCTTGCAAAAGCGGGTTGAGGCTGTGCGACCGGTGTCACGCGGCTCCACGAGCGGGCCGGCTCGGGCGGTGTGGCGCGTGTCGTCAGCCAGTTCAGCGCATCGAGCGGGTCTTCCTCGGCAGCAGCTGCCGCACTCTTGTCGGCCGAGTCGTGATCCAGGCCGATATTCCTGGCGAAGTCGGCATCGAGCGCATCGCTGTCGAGATCATCCGCGGGTCCGGCAGCGGCTTCAACACCGAAATCCTCGCCTTCAAGCTCATCGAGGAGGACACTGCCGAGATCGGCGTCATCGGCGGCACTGGACTGCTGCGGCTCAGCGGGCTCGTGCTCGTCGAGTTCCCAATCCAGCTCGTCGACAGCATGCACCGGCTCGTTGGCGACGTCTTTGACCGCCGCCATTGGCTGTTCAGCGGCCACTGCTGGCTTCTGAATTACCGGCGCGATAGGCTGCTGAACAGCCATCACGGGCTTCTGGGCAGTCTGCGGGCTTGTCTGAGGTTCGTTGACCACTTGTGCCGGCCGTGTGCTCATCGCACCGAGCAGCGCGTTCAGTTCGTCTTCCAGGCTGCGTTCCTCAGCCACTGGGGCCGTCGGGACGACAGCGGCCGGCGCCGCTGGTTCGGCCGCAACCTGCGCCACGGGCTCTTCGGCTTCCTCGGCAGGCGCATCGTCGAAGCTCAGATCGAAATCGTCGTCGAACGCCGCTTCAGCGGCCGTGCCGGAAAGCCGGGCGGCCTCTGGCTCTTCGATCGACTGCTCTTCGATAAACTCTGGTTCTTCGATTTCGGCAGGCCCGTCCGAGCGAACGTCGAAGTCCATCTCGACATCGGCCATGGCATCATCGAAATGGCCGGCAAGATCCTCATCGGCCGAAACCGCATCAACCGGCGATGCCGGGGCGGCGACGTTTTCCGCCGGCTCATGCTCGTCGAACATCAGCTCGTCTTCGAGCGAGCTTGCAACGGCATCGTCGAACTCGTCATCGAACGCAGGCGCGGCCGCTTGCGCGGCGGTTTCAACGGCGACGGTCTGCTCCATCGGCTCATGCTCTTCGAGCATCAGCTCGTCTTCGAGCGAACTTGCCACGGCGCTGTCGAACTCATCGTCGAAGGCGGGCTCGTCGACCGGCTCGATCGCCTCGGCTGCGGCCCTGGGTTCATCCTCGCCGGTCACCGCGATCTTGGCCGTCACATCGTCGTGCCGAAAATCCTGGTCGAGCGAGGCGGCAAGTTCGTCGTCACTCGAAAGGTCGTCCTCGAACGGCGACACGTCTTCGAGCGAGCCGGCGATGCCGTTATCGAACTCGTCGTCGAGCTCCGGCTCGACGGAGGGAGCGAACGCCCTTTCGGGGGCGGAGGCAATTTCGTCGGCGGCAACAGGAGCGGCCGCAACAGGAGCAGCATCATCCGCCGCACTGTCGTCGAACGCGAAATCCTGTTCGAACGAGGCAGCAAGCGCGTCCTCCATTTCGTCGGCGGCGGCCGGTTCGGGTGTCGGCTCGCGAAGCTTGGCAGGGGAAGCATTGTCATTGGCGTCGGCGCCGAATTCGCCCATCAACTCCTTCTCGAGATCGATCTCGAAATCGCCCTCGTCCACCGACGGTTCGGCGGCAGCGGTTTTCGGCTGTGCCGGCGTTTGCGGTTTGACCGGCTGGCGCGGGTCGAACCCCATGATCCTGGTCAGTTCCGCGAACGGATCATCGTTGGCGATGTCGTTGTGGTCGGCTGCTCTCAGCTGGGTTCTGTCTGCCATTATTGTTCCCGAACTCGCACTCATTCGGACGCCATGGACGTCGCGTAGGGTTGGCCCTTACCAGCGCAATGTGGGCAAAAGGTGACAGGTTTTTTACTCAAACCTAACGCATTTCGGTGGGCGCATTGGCTCCGATCAGCGTCAGGCCGGACGTCAAAACGTCCGAAACAGCCTGCACCAGCCCTAGTCTGGCATGCGTCAATTGTCGGTCGTTAACCTTAACAAAACGTAAGTCGGGATTATCGGTGCCCCGGTTCCAGTGTCCGTGGAAGCTGGAAGCGAGTTCGTAGAGGTAAAATGCCAGCCGGTGGGGCTCGAGCGCGAGCGCCGCGGCTTCGATCAGCCGAGGATATTCGGCGAGCTTCCTGATCAGGCCGATCTCGCCCTCGTCGGTCAGCAAAGCCACTTCGGCGGCCAGCTGGTTGCGGTCGAACATGGCCTCGCCCAATTGCTCGCTCGCCTGCCGGAACACCGAATGGCAGCGCGCCGAGGCATACTGCACGTAGAACACCGGATTGTCCTTCGACTGCTCGGTCACCTTGGCGAAGTCGAAGTCGAGCGGCGCGTCGTTCTTGCGGTAGAGCATCATGAAGCGAACTGCATCTCGTCCAACTTCTTCGATGACCTCCCGAAGAGTGACGAAATTCCCAGTTCGCTTTCCCATCCGCACCGGCTCGCCGGCGCGAAACAGCCTCACCAGCTGGCAAAGCAGCACGGTAAGCTTGACCTCGTCGCCGGCAATCGCCCGGGCAAGCGCTTCCAGCCGTTTCACGTAGCCGCCGTGATCGGCGCCAAGCACATAGATCAGGTTGACGAAGCCGCGATCGACCTTGTCCTTGAGGTAGGCGACATCGGCGGCGAAATAGGTGAAGGTGCCGTCCGACTTGACCAGCGCCCGGTCCATGTCGTCGCCGACCGCGGTCGAGCGGAACAGCGTCTGCTCGCGGTCCTCCCAGTCCTCCGGCTTCTCGCCCTTGGGCGGCGGCAGCTTGCCCTTGTAGATGTGGCCCTTCAGCGTCAGGTCGCTGATCGCCGAGCGAATCTTCTTGGCATTGTTGGCATGCAATGTGCGCTCTGAGAAAAAGACGTCGTGATGCACGTTGAGCAGCGCCAGATCCTCACGGATCATCGCCATCATCGCATCGATCGTCCTGTCCTTGACGATGGCAAGCGCCTCTTCGTCCGGCATCTGCAGCAGGGAGCGGCCGAATTCGCTGGCCAGCGCCTGACCAACGGGGATCAGATAGTCGCCTGGATAAAGCCCGGCCGGAATGTCGCCGATCTCATCGCCGAGCGCTTCGCGGTAGCGCAGCATGACTGAGCGTCCGAGCACGTCGATCTGCGAACCGGCATCGTTGATGACGTATTCCTTGGTCACGTCGTAACCGGCGAAGGCCATCAGATTGGCCAGCGCGTCGCCGACCACAGCACCCCGGCAATGGCCGACATGCATCGGGCCGGTCGGGTTGGCCGAGACATATTCGACATTGGTTTTCTTGCCGCCGCCGATAGTCGAGCGGCCGTAGTTGCGGCCTTCTTCGAGCAGCGCCGTCAGATGCGCCTGCCAGAAGCCGTCCTTGAGCCTGAGATTGACGAAGCCCGGGCCGGCGATCTCGGCGGCCGCGATATCCTCGTCGGCGCGCAGCGCCTCAGCCAGCCTTTCGGCCAGCGCACGCGGGTTCTGGCCGGTCGGCTTGGCCAACACCATGGCAGCGTTGGTCGCGAGATCGCCATGGCTGGCATCGCGCGGCGGCTCGACGGCGATGCGCGACAGGTCCGGCGACACGCCATCCTTGTCTTTCAAATCAAGCGCTTCGACGGCCTTTATGATTCGCGCGTTGAAATCGGCGAAGATGTTCATTGCTGTGGCTCTGACGGTTTTGCAGGGATCCGGCTCGTTGGCCGGCAAAATCGCGCCCGCCCTAGCTCAAATCCGGCGTATGGTCAAACAAACGCCTGTGTTCCTTGAGTGCATAAGTGTCCGTCATGCCAGCCAGGAAATCGGCAACGCTGCGCGCCTTGACGCGGTCCTCTGCCCGGTCGAGCCCTTCGCGCCAGCCATCCGGCATGGCGCGCGGATCGGCGAAATAGACGTCGAACAGGTCCCTGACGATCTGGTCGGCATCGGCGCGCACCCGCATGACCTCCGCATGCCGGTAGAGGTGCTTGTAGAGAAAGGCCTTCAGCTCCTTTTCCAATACGGCCGTCTCGGCGGAGAAGCTCACCATCGGCTCGCCGGCCGCCCTTACCGCTTCGGCGCTGTCAGGCTTGATGCGCGCCAGATTGGCCGTCGTCGAGACGATCACGTCCTCGACCATGATGGTGATCTGCCGGCGCATCAGCTCGTGGCCGGTGCGTACGTCATCGAGCGCCGGATAGCGCTGACGCACGCCCTTGAGGATCGACCCCGGCAGCGAGACGCCTTCCAGCATATCGAGCGTCAACAGCCCTGCCCTCAAGCCGTCATCGATGTCGTGGGTGTTGTAGGCGATGTCGTCGGCAATCGCCGCGCACTGCGCCTCGATACCAGCGAAGCGGTCGAGCTCGAGGTCGTGCAGTTCGGAATAGTCGCGGATAGCCTGCGGCACCGGCCCCTTCAGCCCTTTCCCCTTGGCATCGGTCAGCGGGCCATTGTGCTTGACCAGCCCCTCCAGCGTTTCCCAGGTGAGGTTCAGCCCATCGAACTCGGCATAGCGCCGCTCCAGCCGCGTCACCACACGCAGCGACTGTGCATTGTGGTCGAAGCCGCCCCAGGCGGCCATCTTGTCGTTCAGCGCGTCCTCGCCGGTATGGCCGAAGGGCGTGTGGCCGAAGTCGTGCACCAGGGCCACCGCCTCGGCCAGGTCCTCGTCGCCGCGCAGCGCCCGCGCCAGAGCGCGTGCGATTTGCGCGACCTCGATCGAATGCGTCAGCCTGGTGCGGTAATGATCGCCTTCGTGTGCGACGAACACTTGCGTCTTGTGCTTCAGCCGGCGGAACGCCGTCGAATGGATGATGCGGTCGCGGTCGCGCTGGAAGGGCGTGCGCGTCGGGCTTTCCACCTCGTCGAACAGCCGCCCGCGCGACTTCGCCGGGTCGCTGGCATAGGCCGCGCGCGGCCGATAGCCGAATCCGATGTCGCCCAACTCATTGGTCATAGCGTATGCCGCAGTTGACTTGCCCCGTCGCGCTTCATACCTATCATACGAAACCGAAAGCAAGGTGACGCCCATGGGCGCTGATGCCAAGACCGCCATGAAAGTCGAGATGACCGACGCCGCCGCCAGGCGGATCGCCAAGATTGTGGCGAGCGAAGCCGGCAAGACGGCGCTGCGCGTTTCGGTCGAGGGCGGCGGCTGTTCCGGCTTCTCCTACAAGTTCGACCTGGTCGACAGGCGCAATGACGACGACGTCGCCATCGAGAAGGACGGCGCCACCGTGCTGATCGACGACCTGTCGCTGGTCTATATGGGCGGCTCGGTGATCGATTTCGTCGACGATCTGATGGGCCAGTCGTTCCAGATCAGAAACCCCAATGCGGTCGCCTCCTGCGGCTGCGGCACCAGCTTCTCGATCTAGAAATGCCCGACATCGGCGCGGTCCGTCAGGTCGCGCTTTCCGCCGGGCGCGACCTCGATGCGACGCTGGCGTTCTGGCGCGAGGTGCTCGGCATGAACCTGCATGCGCGTTTCGATCCGCCGGGCATCGCCTTTATCATGGCCGGTGACGTGCGCCTGCTTTTCACCGACGGCCTGCCTGCCGGCACCGTCTATCTCGACATATCGGGCCTCGACGAGTTCCACGCTTCGGCAAGGGCCGCGGGTGTTCCCTTCACCGCGCCGCCGGCGCTCGTCCATCGCGACACCGAAGGCCTGTTCGGCCAGGCGGGGGAAAGCGAATGGATGGCCTTCCTAAAGGACCCGGCAGGCAATACGATCGGCCTTGTCGAACGTCATCCACCGGATCGCTAGTCTCCGGACCACCAGCCTATCGAGGCCGTCATGAAAATCGTCACCTGGAACATCAACGGCGTTCGCGCCCGCATCGGCAACTTGACCCATTGGCTGACGGAAAGCGCGCCCGACATCGCCTGCCTGCAGGAGATCAAGACGGTCGACGAGCAGTTTCCCCGCGCCGAGATCGAGGCGCTCGGCTACAATGTCGAGACTTACGGCCAAAAAGGCTTCAACGGCGTCGCCATCCTGTCGAAGCTGCGTTTCGACGAGGTCAATCGCGGCTTGCCGGGCGACGATGCCGACGAGCAGGCGCGTTTCATCGAGGGCGTGTTCTCGACCGACAAGGGCGCCTTGCGCGTTGCCTCGATCTATCTGCCGAACGGCAACCCGATCGACGACGAGAAGAAGTTCTCCTACAAGCTTTCCTGGATGGCGCGACTTGAGCGCTGGGCCGAGGAGCGGCTTGCTCTGGAAGAGCCGCTGGTCCTGGCCGGCGACTACAATGTCATTCCCGAGCCGATCGACGCGAAGTATCCGGAAAACTGGCTAAGCGATGCACTGTTCCAGCCCGCGACGCGGCAAGCGTTCCGGCGGCTGAAGAATCTCGGCTTCACCGAAGCCGTGCGTGCCGTCACCGACGCCCCGGACATTTTTACGTTCTGGGACTATCAGGCCGGCGCCTGGCAGAAGAACAACGGCATCCGCATTGACCACCTGCTTCTGTCGCCCGAAGCCGCCAACTGGTTTTCCTCGGCTTCGATCGAAAAACAGGTGCGCGCCTGGGAAAAACCCTCCGACCACGTGCCGGTGGCGATCGATCTGGCGCTGCAGCCGGCCTGACCGGAGCTGCTGTCCGGCGGCACAATGATAAGTTGACCTCTTATCGCCACAAATCGCGCGCTTAATGAGAAATCATCATGGTGGCTGGGGTTCCCATGACTACTCGATTTGCACTTTGCCCGATCGGCTGCGCGCTTGCGATGGCGGTGGCGACGCCGGCTTTTGCCGATGCAGAGTGCCTGGCTAACGGCAAATCATTCCAGATCGGCCGGGTCGCCTGCCTGACGCTTGCCGGCCAAAGCTACCTCGCCCGTTGCGAGATGGTGCTCAACAACACATCCTGGACAAAGCAGCGGGATGGCTGCCCGGAGAACACGCTGGCCCCACATCTGCAGGGCACGCCGATCTCAACACCGGCGCCCAGCGGCATGCCGGCGGAACCGACCGACAATTGATCTCAAAACGGAAATTCTGCCGACCTATTGGTCGCCGCCACCCTTGGTGAGGATGTCGTCGGCCAGCGAGATCGCGGTGCGGCGGTCGGCTTCGCCGGCGGCCGCAAACGCTTCTTCCTGCATGCCGCGGATCCATGGCTGGTCGGCGGGTGAGGCCCGTTCGAGCGCCGCGGTCATCATCGCCAGCCCCCGCACGATCTTGCCGCTTTGGAAAAGCAGGTTGCCGAGCGTCGCCTGCGCGCCCGCATGGCCCTTTTCGGCCGCCAGCTGGAACCAGCGTCCGGCCTGCTTGACGCTGGCCTTGACGCCGCCCTCACCCTTGAGGAACATCTGGCCCATCTCGAACTGGGCGTTCGGGTTGCGGTAGTTGGCGGCGGCACGCATGTAATATTCCTGGGCCGCCACCTCGTTCTCCTCGACGGGGCTGCCGGGAATGCCCTTCCTCAGATAGTCGCCGAGCGCCACCAGCGCGTCCGAAACATAGCTTTCCTCGGGCGAACCGGGCTCGACATCCTGGTCGACGATCTCGCTGAAGAACTTGAACGCCGCGTAGTCGTCTCGCGCCACGCCATCGCCTTCGGCATACATGCGCGCAAGCTTCCAGGTGGCGCCGATCTGGCCGTTCTCGGCGGCATATTTATAGGCTTCCGCGGCCTGCTCCTTATGGCCGTTCTTGTAGGCGGAAAAGCCGAACTGGAACACCGCCCACGGGCTCGACTGCGGCTTCACGCCGGTCTTGTCGTCGAACACCTTGTCGTCGAAGGCCATGGCCTGGCCGACGGCGCCCAAGGTCGCGCCAAACGTGGCGAGCGCAACCAGTGCCGAAAGGACAGACGACCTCAACAACTCAGATGTCCGCATAGCAGTGTGTTTCTTTGGCACCGCCGGGATGGGTGACCGCGCCGTCGCGGGCAGGTCCGACCGTCTGTGCGTATTTCCAGATCGCGCCCGACTGATAGTCGGTCGTGCGCGCCTTCCATGATTTTGCCCTCGCCGCCAGTTCGGCCTTGGACAATGCAACCTCGATCGTGCCGTTCACCGCATCGATCGAAATCAAGTCGCCATCCCTAAGCAGCCCGATCGGGCCGCCCACTGCCGCTTCCGGCCCGACATGGCCGATGCAGAAACCGCGCGTTGCGCCCGAAAAACGCCCGTCGGTGATGAGCGCTACCTTGCCGCCCATGCCCTGGCCGTAGAGAGCCGCCGTCGTCGACAGCATTTCGCGCATGCCCGGGCCGCCGCGCGGACCCTCGTAACGGATGACGAGAACCTCGCCTTCGCTATAGTTACGGTGCGTAACAGCCTCGAAACATTCCTCTTCCGAATCGAAGCAGCGTGCCGGACCCGAGAATTTGAGTTCCGCCATGCCTGCGACCTTCACGATCGCGCCTTCGGGGGCAAGGTTACCCTTCAAGCCCACGACCCCGCCGGTCTGGGTAATCGGCCTATTGGCGGGACGGACCACATCCTGGCTGTCATTCCAGGAAACATGTTCCATATTTTCGGCCAAAGTGCGGCCGGTCACCGTCAGGCAATCGCCGTGAAGATAGCCATGGTCGAGCAGCGTCTTCATCAAGAGCGGAATGCCGCCGGCCTCGAACATGTCCTTGGCGACGTATTTGCCGCCCGGCTTGAGGTCGGCGATATAGGGTGTTTTCTCGAATATCTTGGCCACGTCGAAAAGATCGAACTTTATCCCGGCCTCGTGCGCGATCGCCGGCAGATGCAGCGCCGCGTTGGTCGAGCCGCCGGTGGCCGAGACCACGGTCGCGGCATTTTCCAACGCTTCTATAGTAACGATGTCGCGCGGGCGGATGTTCCTTGCGATCAGCTCCATGATCTTTTCGCCGGAAGCGAAATTGAAGCGGTCTCGCATCTCGTAGGGTGCCGGCGCGCCGCAGGAATAGGGCAGCGCCAGGCCGATCGCCTCAGCGACGGTGGCCATGGTATTGGCGGTGAACTGGGCGCCGCAGGAGCCGGCCGACGGACAGGCGGCTTGCTCGATCTCGAGCAGCTCGGCGTCGCCGATCGTGCCGACCGAATGCTGGCCGACCGCCTCGAACACGTCCTGCACGGTGATCTGCCGGCCACGGTAGCTGCCGGGCAGTATCGAGCCGCCATAGATGAAGATCGACGGTACGTTGAGGCGCACCATGGCCATCATCATGCCGGGCAGCGACTTGTCGCAACCGGCCAATCCAACCAGCGCATCGTAGCAATGGCCGCGCATGGTGAGCTCGACCGAGTCGGCGATGACCTCGCGCGACACCAGCGACGACTTCATGCCCTGATGACCCATGGCGATGCCGTCGGTGACGGTGATGGTGCAGAATTCGCGTGGCGTGCCGTTGGCGGCCGCCACGCCCTTCTTGACCACTTGCGCCTGGCGCATCAGCGAGATGTTGCAGGGGGCGGCCTCGTTCCAGCAGCTGGCGACACCGACCAGAGGCTGCGCGATCTCGGCCGCCGACAGCCCCATTGCATAAAGGTAGGAGCGATGCGGCGCCCGCTCGGGACCAACGGTCACGTGGCGGCTCGGCAGCTTGGCCTTGGAGATCGCTCTGGCGTCCATACTCGTCCTTGCCGCGGGCGGTGCGGCCTGCCTCTTCGCCTAGCCTTTTGGCGCATGTCCCGAGACAGGTTCGAGGTGCGCCGGGTTTATGGCGGGAAATAGGCAATGTTCTCGGGCGGCCGGGCGACGCGAGGGTTGTTCAGAAACTGTTGCCAAAACGTCACAATTATCGGAGCGAACATCATGGGGGGCAATTTGTTGCATTGGCCGAATGCCGGATGACGCACCGAACAAAACGGCCGGGCAGCGCCCGGCCGTTTTGTCGTTTAAAATTCAATAGTTAGAACTTGATCTTGACGGAAGCCGAACCAGCGAGAAGCAGGTCGTTGCCGTAGGTGTAGGTAACGGCATTTGCCACGTCGCCGACACCGCTGAAAGTCGATGACCCGCTCGTCAGCACACCGATCGAGCCGCCGAGCCTGACCTCGACCTGGTCGTTCGGCGAATAGGAGACGCCGCTGGCGACGGCCCAGGTATCCGACTGATAGCCGGAGGTCGTCGAGGTGCCGCGATCCCAGGTCAGCGAAACCACGCCCGACAATTGATCGGTGAACTTGTGCCCGATACCGCCCGTGACCGTCCAGCCGTCGCGATAAAGCAGGTCGAATGAAACGGGCGAGGGCAAACCGGTTACCGGACTGCGCACGCCATTGATGGCAATGACGCCAAGCTTGCTCCACTCCTGCCAGCGGATGGAACCAAAGGCCAGCCAGCCAGGAGCTATGCCGCTCTGCAGCTTGAATTCCAGAGCCTGAGGTATCTCAGCCGACGCCGAGACTGGGTACACGCCGGTAGAGCCGGGAATCAGATCCGCTGGAAAGGCGCCCCTGAAGCCGGTCGTGTCGACGGTTCCCGACAGCCCGTCATATTTGTAGCTCGAAGAGTACATCAGGCTGGCGCGCAGAGCGATCTCGGGGATCTCATAGGCTGCGCCCGCACGCCAACCCCATGCCTCGTCGGATAGCTTGAAGACACCGAGGCCGGTATTGCCGAAGG
Organism: Mesorhizobium sp. M1006; assembly: GCF_040318825.1. Lineage (NCBI taxonomy): Bacteria > Pseudomonadati > Pseudomonadota > Alphaproteobacteria > Hyphomicrobiales > Phyllobacteriaceae > Mesorhizobium > Mesorhizobium sp. M1006. Next base: position 73,230 of record NZ_JAMYMZ010000008.1, on the reverse strand, counting down.
CGAGCAGTGTCTGACGGGAAAGAAACGCGTCTACCTGCTGGTAGGAGACACCGCCGATGAATCGTACGGAGCCCTTGCCGACGTTCACCTTATAGGAGCAGGTGAGACCGAAATCGTCTGTGTCGACGGCGTATTTGACCGCTGTCGGCGAATAGGCGTTGTTCATGCCGAAATTCGCGTCCGCACCATACGGTCTCGTATAGGTGGCAAGACAGTCTACGGGCTCAAAGATGTTGGCCTTGATGCCGACATGCGGCACCGCATAATCGCCACCAACGTCCACCGCCGATGTCGACAAACCCGAGCCATCGAGACGCTGCACATTCTTGAGTTTGCGCTGTGGCGAAACATAGGTGACGCCTGCGTCGAACGAATATGGCGCCGCGTCGAACAGCTGGTCGATGTTGACGCCGCCCCGGTCAAAGCCCCCGGCCTGCACCGTCCCAGCCAAAGCCAGCGAAAAAGCCCCCGCGCCCAGCAGCACTTTCAGACGCGAATAACACATGAATCTCCTCCCCGAAATATCCTTGCATCAAGCTAGAACCAATTCAGGTTAACGGCGCAACAACGAATTCGCCGTGCGTACATGTACAGCTTGGCTGAACGCATTTCCGACAAGGTGTCGGCCTTCTTACCGAGGCGGGAAAATGGCCGCCACAATACAGATCGACGAGAAAACTCGGGAAAAACCCCTAAATCACTACAAAACAGGGCATTTTGCGTGCCCAATTAGCCATTGTTACATTACGGCAACAATGGGGCAAAAACATTCAGTTTGCCTCAAGATTTACGCTGCGGAATGCCCGTTTTCGTGGCAGGCGGCCTGTCTGGAAGGCAGATTCGTGACCGGCGAATCTATTGCGGCCAGCAGGCCCAATTTGTTTGATCAGCCGGCCCAATCTGTTCGATCAACTTGTTTGATCAGCCGGCCCAATCTGTTCGATCAACCGGCCCAATCTATTCGATCAACCGGCATCGCGCACCCGCGCCAATGCCACCGAAAGCTTCTCTTGCGCCTCGCGATATTCGGCGAGTTTTTCACGCTCGGCCTCCACCACCTCTTCCGGCGCGTTGGCGACGAATTTCTCGTTGGACAGCTTCTTGTAGAGCCGCGCTATTTCCTCGGTCACCTTCGCAAGCTCCTTGTGCAGGCGCGCTGCCTCGGCGGCAAGGTCGATCAGGCTGCCGAGCGGCAGGCAGATCGTCGCCTCGTTGACGACGATCTGGGCGGATCCCCTGGGTGGCGCCTCGGCGAGCGAGATGTCGCCGACCCGCGCCAGACGCTTGATAGCCGAGCTCTGACGCTCGAGCCTTTCGTGTGTCGCGTCGTTGGCGCCGATCACCACGAGCGGTGCGATAGCCGCCGGCGGCACGTTCATCTCCGAACGCACCGAGCGGATGCCGGAGACAAGGTCGATCAGCCAGTTGATATCGGCGGCGGCCGCCTCGTCCTCGAAGTCGGGCGACGGCCATGCCGCATGACAAAGCAGCGATTGCCGTTGCCTGCCCTCGCCGGCGGTTTCGGCCCACAGTTCCTCGGTCATGAACGGCATCATCGGATGCAGCAGCTTGTAGATCTCGTCGAGCACGAAGGCGACGCAGGCCCTGCTCTCGGCCTTGGCGGCCTCGTCGGTGCCCATGAACACCGGCTTCAGCAGTTCCAGGTACCAGTCGCAGAACTGGTTCCAGACGAAGCGGTAGGCGGCACCCGCCGCCTCGTTGAAGCGGTATGAGGTGATGCCGTCCGTTATGTCGCGCGCGGCTCGCGTCAGCTCCGTCAGGATCCAGCGGTTGACCGCCAGCTTGGCGTCCTGCAGCCAGAAATCGTCGTCGCGCGCCACTTCGTTCATCTCGGCGAAGCGCGTCGCGTTCCACAGCTTGGTGCCGAAATTGCGATAACCGGCAATGCGGGCCGGATCGAGCTTAACATCGCGGCCTTGCGCTGCCATCACAGTCAAGGTGAAGCGCAGCGCATCGGCGCCGTATTCGTCGATGAGCTCGAGCGGATCGATGACGTTGCCTTTCGACTTCGACATCTTCTGCCCGTTCTTGTCACGAACCAGCGCGTGGACGTAGACCGTATGGAACGGCTCCTGGTCCATAAAATGCAGGCCCATCATCATCATGCGGGCGACCCAGAAGAAGATGATGTCGAAACCGGTCACCAGCACGTCGGTCGGGTAATAGGTCTTCAGCTCCGGCGTCTGGTCCGGCCAGCCAAGCGTCGAGAACGGCCACAGCGCCGACGAGAACCATGTATCGAGCACGTCCTCGTCGCGGGTCAGGATCTCGCCAGGCTGGAAATTCTCAAGCTTGTCCTCGACCCAGGCCTTCCACGGCCCTTCCAGCGCCAGATAGTATTCGACGGCGGCACCGAGCGCCTCTTCCTCGGTCTTTTCGACAAAGACATGCCCGTCCGGCCCGTACCAGGCCGGGATCTGGTGGCCCCACCAGAGCTGGCGCGAAATGCACCAGGGCTGGATGTTTTCCATCCAGTCGAAATAGGTCTTTTCCCAGTTTTTGGGCACGAAATTGGTACGGCCCTCGCGCACCGAGGCGATCGCCGGCTTGGCCAGTTCCGCCGTATTGACATACCACTGGTCGGTCAGAAACGGCTCGATCGGCACGCCGCCGCGGTCGCCGTGCGGCACCGTGTGGCGATGCGGCTCGACCTTCTCGAGAAAGCCGCCCGCCTGCATCAGCTCGACGATCTTCTTGCGCGCATCGAAACGGTCGAGGCCGTCGAGGCTGTCCCAGACGGCCTGGCGCTCCGGCGTCACTTCCAGTCCGGCGAGAAAGTCCTCATTGTCCTTGAGGCTCACCGCCGCATTGACGGTGAGGATGTTGACCGCCGGCAGCCGGTGGCGCTTGCCGACCTCGAAATCATTGAAGTCATGCGCCGGCGTGATCTTGACCGCACCACTGCCTTTTTCGGGATCGGAATACTCGTCCGCCACCACCGGGATCCTGCGGCCGACGATCGGCAGGATGAGGTTCTTGCCGACGAGATGCCGGAAACGTTCGTCGTCGGGGTGGACGGCGACAGCCGTATCACCCAGCATCGTCTCCGGGCGGGTCGTCGCAACGGTGATGAAGGTCTTCGGATTTTCCGGATCGAAGGTCATGCCTTCGACCGGATAGCGGAAGTGCCAGAGGTTGCCGTTGACTTCCTGCTGCTCGACCTCGAGATCCGAGATGGCGGTCAACAGCTTCGGGTCCCAATTCACAAGGCGCTTGTCCTTGTAGATCAGCCCTTCCTTGTAGAGCGTCACGAACACTTCGAGCACGGCCTTGGACAGGCCCTCGTCCATGGTGAAGCGCTCCCGGCTCCAGTCGGCCGAGGCCCCGAGCCGCTTCAGCTGGTTGAGGATGGCGCCGCCGGATTCTGCCTTCCATTCCCACACCTTGTCGATGAACTCATCGCGCGTCAGGTCGCGGCGGTGAATCTGCTTTTCTATAAGCTGGCGCTCGACCACCATCTGCGTGGCGATGCCGGCATGGTCCATCCCCGGCTGCCACAGCACGTTCTTGCCGCGCATGCGCTCGAAGCGCACCAGAATGTCCTGCAGCGTGTTGTTGAGCGCATGACCCATATGCAGCGAGCCGGTGACGTTCGGCGGCGGGATGACGATGGTGAAGGCTTCAGCCCCCTCCTCGGCCCCGGCACCGGCCCGAAACGCGTCGGCCTCTTCCCAGATCCTGGCAATCTTCGGCTCGACGGCTTTGGCGTCGTAGGTCTTTTCGAGCATGGGAAAACGGTCCGCGCTGTCCGGAATTTGTGGTCCGGTGTAAATCGGAAGGTTGTTGCCAAGTCAACCGCAAGGGCGGCATGGCCAATAGATAGCGCCGGGATGGTTCGGTGCAACTCGCGGGACTGAATGTTGCAAGGCAATCGCTTCAGGTTTGCGCTGACTGTGCGAATGCCGCTGCCGGGCATTTCTCCCCGTATAGTGACGGGGAGAAAAACGCCTGCACTGAAGCTTTCGCCAGTCACGAACGTTGCGGAAAAGGCGCCTAAATTGCGGTCAACCCCTTCTCCCCGTCACTATACGGGGAGAAGGTGCCGGCAGGCGGATGAGGGGCAGCGCCGACTTCGACAATTCGCCGGTCCAGCGCCGCCCATTGGCGGCTCTCCGAATTGCTACTGCGCGCCGCGCGCGACGCGCTCGATTTCCTCGCGCACCAGCCGCTCGACCAGCGTCGGCAGGTTGTTGTCCAGCCAGTCCTGCAGCATCGGCCGCAGCATCTCCTCGGCCATCTCGTCGAAGGTCTTCTTGCTGCGGCTGGCAAACGCGTCTGAAAGCTCACCGAAGGCGGCGGCAACCTGCCGGCCCGTATGCTCCGAAAGGATCGCCGGCCGAAGGGACGGCGCCTCGCTGGCCGCCGGACGCGCCAATCCGATTCTAGAAGATTCCGGGCCGATTTTAGAACGTTCCGGGCCGCTTTCCGAAGGCTCCGGCCCAATTTCCGAAGGCTCCGGCACAGGTTCAGCAGTCGCCTCGTTCTCGAAAACCTCGGCTTTCGGCTCGGCGTCCGGCGTCCGGCGTGGCTCGGCGCGCTCCGGCTTGGCCATCGCGTCGCCGACCGCCGCGATCTCGCGCCGCCAATCGGCGATGATGGTGTCGGTCGTCTCGGCAGCCTTGGCTGTCGCAGGCCGATCCGGCTTTGCGGGAGCGGTGTTCACCTCAGCCAGCGTCACCGCTGCCTTTTCCGGGCCGGCGCGCAGCGGCGTTTCCAGGGGCTCAATGACCGGCGCGGCCGTTGGCTGCACCTCGGCGCGCGTGGCCGGCTTGGCGATCTCCAGTCCGCCGCGCAGTTCGGAGCGGAACGCATCCCCCTCCGCTGCCAGTCCGGCTGCCGGCGCCGGTTGCAGATCCTGGCGCAGCTCGTCGGCGTCGCCCGGCTGCTTGCGGCCGGTATCGCTGTCCTCGATGATCCTTCTGATGGAAGCTAGTATTTCTTCCATGGAAGGTTCGCGCTGTACGCTGCTTGCCGTCGCCATCGTCACATCCGCCGCCCTTGTGACTCGTTCTCAGATTTCCTGTCCGGCAATGCCGGATTCGAATCATGGCAACAGCGTAACCGACGGAACGGCTTGCGAGAATCCCCAATCTGGCGACATCTCGGATTTCAACAGATTAGGGTCGGGAGTTGAAAGCCCGCGCGTCGTTCGAGCGCGGGCTGAAAACACGGCCTGGCGATCAGCGGCCGTCCGGCGTGCGCAGACCGATCCACTTGTCCTTGACGGCGTTGTAATGCTCTTCGGGCCTGTACTTCGTCACGTTGAGCGCAAGGCGGTCTGCCGACAAATGGCCAACCGCCGAGAGGATGGCATAGCTCGCCACCACCACGTCGCGTTCGGCGCTGACAAGATTGATCTTGGCGGTGATGAGGGTCGCCTGCGCGTTGAGCACGTCGAGCGTGGTGCGCTGGCCGACATTGCGCTCTTCGATGACGCCGTTCAGGGCAAGCTGCGCGGCGGCGACCACCTGCCGGTTGGCCGTGACGCTTTGCTGCGCGGCGGTGTATTGCGACCATGCCGAGGTAACGGCCTGGCGCACCTGGTCGCGACTCACGTCGACTTCGATCCGCGCCTGGCTGAGCGATTCCTTGTTCTGGCGCACGGTCGCCGAGGTCCGTCCGCCGGAATAGATCGGCACGGTCAGTGTCGCGCCGATGTTCGCCGACGTCCTTGTGCCATCCTGCGATGCCCCAAGAACGCCCGGAACCGTGTTGCGATAGTCGCCGGAAACGCCGGCGCTAGCCGAAAGCTGCGGCAGCAGCGCGCCTTCGGCCGATTTAACCGAAAACGCCGCCGCGTCGACCAGGTGCTCGGTGGCGAGGATGGCCGGATGTTCGGCCGATGCGATCGCGATCGCTGCATCGAGGCTCGACGGCAACAGCTTCGACAGCGGCGAAGCCGGCCTGAGACGGCCGGGCTCATCGCCGACGATCTGGCGATAGGTCGCGGCACTTGCCAGCGCCGTGGCGCGGGCGGCGCTCAACTGCGCCACCGCGGAGGCACGCTGCGCGTCGGCTTGCGCGACGTCGGTGCGGGTACCTTCGCCGACCTCGAAGCGCGAACGCGCCGCACGCGCCTGCTCGGTCAGGAATTGCAGGTTCTGTTCGGTCAGCACCGCGATCTGGCGGTCGCGGATGACGTCCATATAGGCACTTGCCGCGTTGAAAAGGGTGTTTTCTTCGGTGTTGCGCAGGCTCTCGACCGAGGCGCTGACCCGCGCTTCGGCGGCCGCGACGTTGTTCCTGGTCTGAAAGCCGTCGAACAGGGTTTGATTGATCTGGACGCCAAAGTTGCCGGTAGTTATGCGCGCGGTTCGACTAGTACCATTGATATGGGTGCTGGTGTAGTCGATGTCCGCGGAACCGGTGATGGTCGGGCGCCAGCCGGACTTTGCGATTGCAACGCCCTCGTCGGTGACGCGAACGCCGGCGCGTGTCGAATTAAGCGAGGAATTGTTCTGATAGGCTTTTGAAAGGGCCCCGAGAATGGTTTCGGCCGAGGCGGCCATTGGAGAAAGCGCGGTCGCCGAAACGAGGACAGCGGTAAAAAGCAACTTGCGTACAGACGGCACGTTATATTCCCTCATTCGTTTTGCACGGGAACTGCGCCACGCTGGCTTCTCCTTCTGATCAGCCGGCGCCGCGTTTTTTATCGTTCCCCCGCTGAAAGCCCCCAAGAAACACCCGGTTATGCAGATCAGCAACGATTGTTCAAACGCAAGCGATCATGACAGCGCCTTCGCTGCAAGGCAAAATCACTCAGAATTCGAAGGCGGGAATGCGTTCGAATCCCGGTAGTGGCTTAATTGCCGCATTAAATGCGCGTCTTCCCGTTACAACCCCTCCAGTCTTAAAAAAAAGCCGGGCTACGCCCGAATTGCCCTGCCCCTCCACGGCGACGAGTCGGCCGCCTTCGGCAAGCTGGTCGAACAGCGCCGCCGGCACCTCGCCGACGCTGCCGCCGATCAGGATGACGTCGTAAGGCGCCTTATCTGCGTGGCCTTGCGGCAGCGGCCCCTGGACCACGGTGACATTGCCGCAACCGAGTGCCGCAAGCGTCGAAGTGGCGGTCTCGGCCAGCGCCGCATCGCTTTCCAGCGCGACCACGGACCTTGCCAGCCGCGACAGGATCGCCGCCGCATAGCCGGTGCCGCAGCCGACATCGAGTGCCGAATCGCTTGGGCCGATATCGGCCAGCTGCATCAGCTTGGCCAATGGCGACGGTTCCATCAGATAGCGCGGGCCATCGGCCGTATCGGCAATGCGGATGTCCTCGTCGATATAGGCAAGATCGCGCTGGCCGGGGGCAACAAAGGCCTCGCGCGGCACCACAAGCATCGCCTCGAGCAACGGCGCGCTGGTCACGTCGGTGGTGCGGATCTGGCCGTCGACCATCTTCACCCGGCGTTCGGCAAAATCAGCGCTCATGTTCCAACCATCCGCTTGCCGCGCAAAGGCCGCGGCTGTTTCGACCGGAACTGAAGCCCCCTGGCGCTGACGCGCGGGAGCTCGGGCATTGGAGGCCTCGCCCGGAATCGAACCGGGGTGCAAGGATTTGCAGTCCTCTGCGTAACCACTCCGCCACGAGGCCTCATTGCTCCCGGCGTTCCACCCGGCTCCAATAGGTTGCGGCGAAAATGCCGTCAAGCGGCCACCATGCATTCCCAACGGTTCCTCGACATTCCATGCCCTGCCTTATCAACGCAATGCCCATCTTAGCAATAACATATTAGCTTATCGTTAAGCATGATTCTGGGCGACGGGAACCCGAAACCGGCGGCCACGTTGGGCAAAGAGGAGGCTCCGCCATGCGTCGAGCAGCTACGAAGGACGGCACGTCGCGCGGATTGTCGCAGTCTGCAGAGCTTGTGCGCTATGCCATCGACCGCCTCAGCATAGAAGGCGCAAACAGCCTGCCGCCGCGCGACCGGGCGCGGCTGGCATCGGCTACCGCCGTTCTCAAGGAGCTTTGCGAACGCCTGGAAAGCTGTTTCGACCAGCCTCGGTGAGGCCTGGACGACCACGCCGCTCTCAAACAATTGCCGGATACCGGCCTGTCAGCAGGGCAGTCTCAATCCGGCCGGCGCCGTCGCTCCCACCAGACGACGAAGCGGCGCCGGTGACGGCGCACCAATGCGAATTCGTAGGAGAGCACCAGCAATCCGATCGGCACCATCCAGAAACCCAGGATCGGCAGGAAGCCGAGAATGCCGCCGATGATCAGCACGACGCCGATCGCAATCCTGAGGCCGCGCGAGCGCGGCATGGTGAACTGGCGGCCGAAGACCGAGATTTTCCGGGCCGGTGGCTGTTCGTCGCTCATTGCCGTCATGTGAAATGTCGATCCGTTTGCATCAGTAGCACCATCAGCCGGAGAAAGCCGCAACGGCCTTTTCTGTTCCTTGACAGGCGAGAGACAGCTCATATGAGGGCGCTCGCCGGCCATTGCCAGCAAGCCTCGCGCCAAAAAGCATCGAAAAAATGCGAAATGCTTCTTTGCAAAGCCGAAACGGGTTTGCTATAGGCTGCCCCACTCACGCAAGAGCCTCTGTTCCCCGGTAGCTCAGTGGTAGAGCAACCGGCTGTTAACCGGTTGGTCGCTGGTTCGAATCCGGCCCGGGGAGCCAACATCTACGCTGCGGTGCGATGCGGCCGCGGACCTATTCAATTTCCCTGTAGGATCATGCGCTTCGCTCCAGCCGGCGCGATGGGGAAGAAAGTTGTGGCCAACCTTCGCGCAAGCATCGACGCGATGTTCTGGTTATAACTAACGCTTCGAGTTGGATACCGGACCTCGACCTATGCCTTTCCTGCTGCGCCTATCGAGATTCAGGAATGAGCCGCTATCGACCACGCCCCTGAGTGCAATATGACGAAGGGACATCACGATCCCGACGGATCCCTATGCCGCAACGCGTCGACAATGATCTTGAACGCAGGAAGGTTTTGGCGGCGGCTCGGATAATAGAGGAAATAGCCATCGAAGAAGGGTGACCAGTCGTCGAGGACCTTCACCAGCAATCCTGAGACGACGTGCCGCTCCACGATGTTCTCGGGAACATAGGCGATGCCATAGCCACTCGCTGCCGCGTCGATCATGGCGTAGGAGTTGTTGAAGGTAAGTTGACCGTCCACACGGACACGCAGCGCCTGTCCATCCTGCTCGAACTCCCATGCGTACAGACCACCGGCGGTTTCGTGACGCATGTTGATGCAGACGTGCCGGACCAGATCCTGCGGATGCACAGGCACGCCGTGCGCCGCGAAGTATCGCGGCGAAGCCACGGCGACTAAGCGCCAGTCCGGGCCGATGCGGACCGCGATCATGTCTTTCTCGACGCTCTCTCCAAGCCGGACACCGGCATCAAAGCCTTCCTCGACAATGTTGCGGAAGGTGCTGTCCAGGATCAGTTCGACGCCAATGTCGGGATAGCCGCTGAGGACCGGCTTAAGCTTCGGCCAGACCACGCTTTCGAGCGCGTGGTCGGACAGGGTCAACCTGATCGAGCCTGACGGCTTTTCGCGGAGCGCCATCAGCGCTGTGATCTCGTCTTCGATTTCACCAATGCGCGGGGTGATCGTCTGTAGCAGCCTTTCGCCCGCAACGGTCGTCGCGACATTACGCGTCGTGCGGGTCAGAAGGCGTATGCCCATGCGTGTTTCGAGCTGCTTGATCGTGTGACTGAGCGTCGATTGCGCGACGCCGAGCTTTGCCGCAGCCTTGGTGAAGCTGCGCTCTTCTGCGACAGCCTGAAACCACGTCAATTGGTTGAGATCGGTTCTGGCCATGAAGTTTCTCTCTCCGTCGCTTGCAGCGAATTATTCGATATAGTCGATAGGTTCATGCCGATTTATACGGGTAATCGCTTTATGGCAAAACCATTAGGTTTGCACTGCAACAATGCATTACCGCGATGTCGGTGATTTGGATGACATGGATGTCGCAAAATGCGGCCGAGGCCGCCGGCAGGCCTGATGGTCGCGGCGATCCAGGCTTCGATCCTTCTGGGCGCGGTAGTCGGAGGGGTGCTGCTGTATGGTCTGACGATCTCCGCGATCTTCATCGGCAGCTTGGTTCTGGCCGGCTTCGCAATCGCGCTGATCGGCAACGGTCGGCGTCTGCTCAAACTCGAAGAGGACTGGCCAAAGTGGCGAGTGGTTCAATTCCAACCCAAACTTACAGGAGATCGGAAATGCCTTTGAATACCCCTGATACGAAAATACCAGCGCGTGAAATCCACCGGCGGGAGCTTTTGAAGCTGACCGGCTCCGGCATCGCCGCCTTCAGTGGGGCGTCACTCTTCAACTTTCCCTTCGCAAAGGCTCAAGATATGTCAAACGGTGCAAACAATTTCTATACAAGCGGTCAGGTGACGCTGGAGAAAGTGACCTTCAAGAGCCAATACCAGATGAATGTTGCGGGAAATCTGCTCGTTCCCAAGAACCTCGACCGCAATGCACGTCATCCGGCCATCGTCGTCGGCCATCCAATGGGCGCGGTGAAAGAGCAAAGCGCGACCCTCTATGCCACCAAGATGGCCGAGCAGGGCTTCATCGCCATGGCGATCGACCTGCCATTCTGGGGCGAGAGCGGGGGCGAAGCCCGACAGATCGTTTCGCCGGATGTCTATGCCGAGGCGTTCAGCGCGGCGGTGGACTTCCTCGGGACACACGCGTTCGTGGACCGCAACCGCATTGGCGCGATTGGTGTCTGCGGCAGCGGCAGCTTCGTCATCAGCGCCGCCAAGATCGACCCGCGCATGCGCGCCATCGCCACGGTCAGCATGTATGACATGGGCGCGGCGAACCGAAACGCACTCAATCACTCGCTAAGCGTCGAGCAACGGAAGCAGATCATCGCGGCGGCCGCCGAACAGCGCTACTCCGAATTCGAAGGCGGCCAAATCCAGTATACGGGCGGCACTGATCTCGAACTGACCGCGTCGACGCATCCCATCCAGCGCGAGTTCTACGATTTCTATCGGACACCCCGCGGAGAGTTTACCCCGGCGGGTGTCTCCGACCAGATAACGACTAAGCCGACGCTGACCAGCAACGTCAAATTCATGAACTTCTACCCGTTCAATGACATCGAGACGATCTCGCCGCGCCCAATGCTGTTCATCAGCGGCGATCAGGCGCATTCGAGAGAATTCAGCGAGGAAGCCTACAGACTGGCAGCCGAGCCCAAGGAACTGGTTTGGGTCCAGGGCGCCGGTCACGTCGATCTCTACGACCGTGTGGACCTGATTCCGTTCGACAGGCTTACCAGCTTCTTCAATCAGCACCTCTCCGCGTGACTGACGAGATGGAGCCTGTGTTTGCTGGGGCGGGCTCCATCTGCCTAGAAAACGGAGGAATGACCCGTGCTGAAATCACTGCTGAGCGCTGGCGTTATTGCATTTGGAATGGTTGGACCCAGGATGGCTCAAGAACGTATTCGCATTTCATCAGACTGGGGCGAGGTCACGGCCGATCTTGCCGATAACGAAGCCGCAAAATCTCTTGCTCAGATGTTGCCGCTTACCATTGAGATGAGCGACCACCTTCGCCAGGAAGAAGACCGGTAAATCTACCGGCTCCATTTCCGGAACAGACACGGCAGCGCGACTTCTCGGTCGGCACGCTCGGGCTGTGGAGTTCCGATCATTTCGTGATCTACTATCGGAATGGTCGCGTCCCGTCGTCCGGCATCGTTGTGCTCGGGAAGGTCGCCGGCGATGTTTCGATCTTTGATCGTCCCGGTTCCGTCACGGTGAGAATTGAACGTGCTGGCTGAGGCGTGTGCAGCGCGGTGGCATCACGGGAAACAGCGGCATGAGCCGGGTGCGGATTTCGACAGCGCCTGCCCCTGCGGTCACAGACGCCACGACCGGCATGGAGCACCTCCTTGCCACCGCGGCGATCCGCTCCCTGATTTCCCTCGTGATCGTACTGATCCCCAGGCCGCGTTCAACACTGCCGCGCGATACCGTCCCTAGCCGACCGTCACGAGCAATCCTCCTCGGCCCGCCGGCAACGAGTAGCGCCTCAGTGCGATCACGGTCACGGTTCGTTTCCTGTGCGCTTGCGGCGAATCCTGGCGTCGTCCGATCGCGAACTCGTAGTTCTCAGCTTCATCTTTCATTTGCCGGACGACATTGCCAGTCGCAAGGCCGACCTGCCATGGAAAGCCGCCTGCCCTAGATTGGACAGCGGCGCGGCAATGTTCTCAATGTAGGCCGCCCAAGCCAATCTGAATTACGGGAATTACGGAATTACGGTGACACTTTTTGCGGCGGCATTCAGGGCCTTTCCGCCGCAAATCTCAAATGCGCTTTTTTAGCCTTCCCTGACCGGCGGCGCCTTTTCACCGGAATCGACCGCCCTATTTTCGCCTCGACAGGTGGGTGGCTGCTTGCTGGACGAGTCCCTGCGACGAGTACGGCATGTGCTTCGAGGTAACCCCCAATGGACTTCCACGATCGGCACCTATTGCGGTTGCGGGTGAACGGAGAGGACCACAGCCTTTCCGATCTCGATCCCCGCGTCACGCTGCTCGACCTGCTGCGCGAGCGGCTTCATCTTACCGGAACGAAAAAGGGATGCAATTTCGGCGAGTGCGGCGCCTGCACCGTGCATCTCGACGAACGGCGTGTGAATGCCTGCATGATACTTGCCGTGTCCTGCGAGGGACGCGAGGTCACGACGATCGAAGGGCTGGCAGACGGCGACGCGCTTCATCCCGTGCAGCAGGCGTTCATCGATCATGATGGTTTCCAGTGCGGATTCTGCACGCCCGGCCAGGTGATGTCGGCGGCGGCGCTGATCGAGGAGGGACATACCGGCTCCGATGCCGAGATCCGCGAATGGATGAGCGGCAATCTGTGCCGCTGCTCCGCCTATCCGCAAATCGCCGAGGCGGTGCGCGCGGCGGCCGGGAGGGTGAGCCAATGACCCCATTCGTCTACGCGCGCGCCGACAGCCTGGGCGACACGATCGCGGCCGGTGCCGCGCCGGACAGCGCCTTTCTCGCCGGCGGCACCGAATTGCTCAATTGGCTGCGCCTTGGAATTGCCGGGCCGGCGCGGATCATCGATATCTCCCGCCTCGATGGGCTGGATCAGATCGAGGCACTGCCCGGCGGCGGCTTGACGATCGGCGCGCTGACGCATCTCAACGATGTCGCGCAGCATCCGCTGGTGATGCGCGATTATCCCGTATTGAGCCAGGCGATCCTCAACGCGGCGTCGCCGCAACTGAGAAATCTCGCAACGATAGGCGGCAATCTGCTGCAGAAGACGCGCTGCGCCTATTTCCGTGCCGAAGAGCAGCTGCCATGCAATAAACGTGAGCTCGGCTCCGGCTGCTCGGCATTGCATGGCATCAACGACAATCACGCAATCTTCGGCTGGACCGAGGATTGCGTCGCCACCCAGCCATCCGACCCGGCGGTGGCGCTGGCAGCACTTGATGCGGTCATCGTCACCGCGCACCGCAGCGGCGGCCGGCGCATTCCGGCAACGGAATTCCACCTGCTTCCCGACACGCGGCCCGAGGCGGACAATGTGTTGCAGCAAGGCGAACTGATTACGGCAATCGAGCTGCCGGCGCCGGCGCCGCGATCTGCCTACCTCAAGGTGCGCGAGCGCGAATCCTACGAATACGCCATCGTCTCCGCCGCCGCTGTACTGGAGATGGACGGCCAAACCATTCGTCGGGCTGCCCTGGCGCTGGGGTCCGTCGCGCTGCGGCCGTGGCGGCTGAGCGCCGCCGAGGAGCAGCTCGCCGGCGCCGAAATCGGCGATCGCGAGGCGTTGAGCACCGCTATCGAGCAATCCTTCGCCGAAGCGCGTCCCTTGTCGCAGAACGCCTACAAGATCGAACTGGCCAAGACCGCCGCTTTGCGGGCGATCGAAAGAGCAGCGAGGATGCCGTCATGATGATCAGCCAGCCTGTTGCCCGCCCTGACGGCGGCGCCAAGGTGACCGGCCGCGCCCGCTATGCGGCCGACTATTTCGCCCCCGACCTGCTCTATGCGGTACTCGTGACCGCGCCCGTTCCGGCCGGCCGCGTGACGTCGATCATGGTCGACGACGCGCTCGCCGAGAAGGGCGTCGTGCGTGTGCTCACGCATGAGGACATGCCAAAATTCGGCCGGTTCGCATCGCCAAGGGCCGAGCCGGATACGCAGATGCAGCAAGCCGAAGGCCCGCCGGCCGCGCAGAGCTTCATGCCCATGCAGGGCAACGAGATACGTCACGAGGGCCAGCCGCTTGCCATTGTGCTGGGCGAGACGCTGGAGGCGGCGGAAGCCGGCGCTCGCCGCGTCGCGTTGCGCTACGAGTTCGCCGAGCCGGAGTTGCCGGCACCGCCGGAGTGGACCGCCATCGACAAGGCTGCTGTCTCGCCGAGGGAGAGCGGCTTCCTGTTCCTGGAGCCGACGTTTACGAAGGGCGAGGTCGACCGCGGGCTTGCTGACGCCGCCGCCACGGTCGAAGCCGTCTATTTGCAGCCGTCGCGTCATCACAACGCGATGGAGCCCTCGGCGACGCTCGCTGAGTGGAATGACGGAGAGCTGACGCTGCACGATGCCACGCAGCACGTCTACGGTGTCCGCCAGGTGCTTGCCGCCCGCATGAATGTCCCGGCCGAGAAGGTCCGCGTGATTTCCCGCCATACCGGCGGCGGCTTCGGCGGCAAGGGCTGGATCTGGCCGCATCAGGTGCTGGCCGCCGCCGCCGCGCGCATCATGCAGCGCCCGGTCAGGCTGGCGCTAAGCCGCGCCAACGCCTATTCCTGTCTCGGCTATCAGCCGCGCATGGCGCAGAAGATCGTGCTGGCGGCGGACAGCTCGGGCAAGCTGACCGCCGTGCAACAGGACGTGATCAACCTGACCACCGTGAGCGACGATTTCGTCGAGTTCGCCACCGAAGCCTCGAAGGGTCTCTACGCCACGCCGGCGATGCGTCTCAGCCAGCGCGTCGAGCGCGCGAACGTCGCCATGCCGACGGCGCTGCGCGCGCCGGTCGAGGGTCCAGGCACCTGGGCCCTCGAAAGCGCGATGGACGAGCTCGCCCACCGCCTGGGCGTCGATCCGCTCGACCTGCGTCTGATCAACCATGCGGACACGGATCCGGCCACCGGCCAGCCCTGGTCATCGAAGAAGCTGCGCGAGGCCTATGAGGAAGGCGCCCGCCTGTTCGGCTGGCGCGAGCGCCCGCGCAAGCCGCAACGCGACGGCGATTGGCTGATCGGCTACGGCATGGCGACCTGTACCATGGGTTGTTTCCGCCACCCGACGCCTGCAGCCGAGGTCAGGCTGCACAGGGACGGCACGGTGCTCATCCGCACCGGCACGCAGGACATAGGGACCGGAACACTCACCATCTTTCCGCAGATCGCAGCCGACGTGCTGGGCCTGCCGATGGAGAAGATCGAGTTGGAAATGGGCGATACGCAGCTGCCGGAGGCGGGACCGACCTATGGTTCGTCATCGACCATGGGGGTGGGCGCGGCGGTGCTTGCCGCCGCCGAAGATGCGCGTTCGCAGCTTGCCCGTCTTGCCAATCTGCTGCCAGACGAGGTGGAGATGCAGGACGGCAAGATTCGCCGCAGGGGCGCTGCCGGCGGTCAGACGATCGCCGATGTGATGAGCCATACCGACATCGGCGAGATCGTCGGCTCCGGCTCGTTCGATCCGGCGCAGCATGGCAAAGGCCTCGCCATGCGCACTTTCGGCGCGATTTTCATGGAGGTCGGCGTCGATCCGGGGCTCGGCCTGCTCAGGCTCCGTCGCGCCGTCGGCAGCTACAGCGCCGGCCGCATCGTCAATCCCCGCACCGCACGCAGCCAGATGACGGGCGGCATCATCTGGGGCTGGGGCATGGCGGCAATGGAGCAGAGCAGGCACGAACCGGTGCTAGGGCGGTTCCTGTCGAAGAACCTTTCCGGGGTCGCCATTCCGGTCAACGCCGACATTCCCGGCGACATCATAATCCACTTCGTCGATGAGGTGGACGAGCATGCCAGCCCGATCGGCGGCAAAGGCATCGGCGAACTCGGCGCCACCGGCGTTGCCGCTGCTGTTGCCAACGCCGTCTTCGACGCCACAGGCAAGCGGATCCGGGGGTTGCCGATCACGCCGGAAAAACTGCTGTAGAAGGATCGGCCCGCGGAAGCGTCTGCTCGACGAGGTTGACGTAATAGCGCATCACCGTCGGCACGATTTCGTCGTTGAAAACGTAGCGGTCGCCGTGCAGGCCTTCGCCCGGGCCGACCTCGCCGGCACCGATCCACGCATAACAGCCGCCGGCGTCGCGGATCATGAAAGCGAAATCCTCGCAGCCGAGACTGGGGCTGAACTCGGTCAAGACATTCTCCCGGCCGACGACGGAGGCGGCGGCCACGACGGCGCGGGCCGTCGCATCGGCCGTATTGATCAGCGGCGGATAGCCCTTCCTGTAGTCGAGCCTGGCCTTGAGCGAATGCGCGGCGGCAATACCTTGTGCGATCTCGCCGATCAGCCTCTCGCAATGGTCGGAAAGGCCGTGCTCGAAGAAGCGGCAGGTGCCTTGCAGCCAGACCTTGCCCGGCACGATGTTGCCGACATTGCCGCCATGGATCTGCGTAATGCTGACGACAAGCGCGCTCTGCGGGTCGACCGAGCGGCTGACGATGCGCTGGACGGCTTGCACGAAGGCGCCGGCGGCCAGGATCGGGTCGTCGCCGAGCTGCGGCATCGCGGCATGCGCGCCAAGACCCTCGAAGGTCAGTTCGAAATTATCGACGGCCGCCATTTGCGCACCAGCGCGGGCGGCGATCGTCCCCAACCTGAAGCCCGGCCAGTTGTGGACCGCATAGACCGCCTTGACCGGAAAGCGCTTGAACAGGCCGTCCTCGATCATGCGCATGCTGCCTCCCTCGTTTTCCTCGGCTGGCTGGAAGATGAAAGTGACGGCGCCGTCGAAGGCGCGCGACTCGCTAAGCAATTTGGCGGCGCCGAGCAGCATCGCGGTGTGGCCGTCATGGCCGCAGGCGTGCATTACTCCTTCTTTCCTGGAGGCATAGGCCAAGCCGGTTTTCTCCAGCACCGGAAGCGCGTCGAGCTCGGCGCGAAGGCCGATGGCGCGTGCGCCGCCACCGCTGCGCAGGACACCGACGACGCCGGTGCCGCCGATCCCCTCATGCACCTCGTCGACGCCGAAAGAGCGCAGTTTCTCTGCAACGAAACGGGCCGTTTCGTATTCATTGAATGCGAGCTCCGGATTGGCATGGAGATGGTGCCGCCAGCCTATAACCTCTGGTGTCAGCGCGGCGACGGGGTCATTATGCAACATGGTGCCTCCTTTCCGCCGACAAAAAGCGGCTTGGTTTGCCAGCCATAGAAGGCCCGGCGAGAGGCGTCTTGAACCGGATTGACCATGGCAAGGACAAACGAAGCGGCAGAGACCGGGAAATACTGGCGCCATCCGTGCTTCCCCGACCTTGGCCTGTTCGAGGCGCGCTTCACCCGGCATCGCTATGACTTGCACACGCACCCGACCTATGTGATCGCCCTGATCACCTCTGGCTGCGAGCGCATTCGCATCGGCCGCAAAAGCGTTCTCGCTCCGGCAGGCACCATTGCCGTCGTCAATCCCGAGGAGTGGCATGACGGCGAACGCGGCGCGGACGAAGGCTGGGCCTACCGGACGTTTTATCCTTCGGTGCCGCTGATGACCGCGCTTGCCCGCGAACTCGGCCGGGACGGCGCTCCAATGTTTTCGCGCGCGACGATCGAAGACAGCAGTCTCGCCGCGGCATTGATGGCAGCACACCAGGGCTCGACATCCCCGGAAACAATGACGGCCGAGACGTCCCTGCTCGTGGCGCTGCGACGGCTGATCGTTCGGCATGGCGGCTCGAGCGGACAGGCCGAAGAGATCGAAAGCTCAGGATCGCAGCGGAGGTTTTCGCTCTGTCGCGACCTTATCGAAAGCGAACTTGGTTCGCAGCTCGACCTCAAGCGGCTTGCCGGCGTGGCAGGCGTGACCCGGTTCCAGGTCATCCGCGACTTCAACAAGGCGATCGGCCTGACGCCGGCGGCCTATATCCGGGACCGGCGATTGCGCCGGGCGAGCGCGCTGATCGAA
Source organism: Mesorhizobium sp. M1006 (assembly GCF_040318825.1). Taxonomy (NCBI): domain Bacteria; kingdom Pseudomonadati; phylum Pseudomonadota; class Alphaproteobacteria; order Hyphomicrobiales; family Phyllobacteriaceae; genus Mesorhizobium; species Mesorhizobium sp. M1006. The sequence continues at coordinate 55,096 of NZ_JAMYMZ010000008.1, read as the reverse complement.
CAGGGATCTGGCCTCGCCGACGCCGCTATCGCAGCAGGTTTCGCGGACCAGAGCCATCTGTCCCGTACATTCCGGGCTATGCATGGCATGACGCCAGGCATGTTCAGAAGAGCGGGATAAGGCGCTCCCCAACAGACAAGCTTGCGCACCAATGCGTGCTGCGCGATGCTGACGCAGCCTGGGGGAATCATGCGAAAAATCTTGGCGCCGACGCTGCTGCTCGCGGCTGCACTGTTTGCAAACAACGCCCAGGCGCTGGATGCCGGCGGGACGCCGGTTGTCGTGACCCCGCTTGCCTCTCGCACCGAGACCGCGTCCGGCCAGCCGATCACGCTGCCGCAGAACAACGTCCAGGTCCTGGTCTCGGCCTATCAGATCGCGCCGGGCGCGACCTTGCCGGTCCACAAGCATCCGTTTCCGCGCTATGCCTATGTCGAGGCCGGCACGCTTCAGGTCACCAATGTCGAGACCGGCAAGAGCAACACCTATCAAACAGGTGATTTCATCATCGAGATGATCGGGCAATGGCATCAGGCGACCAATGTCGGCGCCGACCCGGTCAAGCTGCTGGTCATCGACCAGGTCGAAGAAGGCACCAAGAACACCGTGTTGCGCCAGTAGCTGCCAGGTCTGAGAACGGCGTCCGGGGCGGATCCAGCACAGCGCGTAACAGACGTCAGAACGCGAACCCCTCCGGCAAATTGTGATTCCAATAGCCTTCCTCGACCAGTTCACTTATGCGCCAGCCCTCGGACGTGCGTACGACGCGGTCTCGATACCAAAGCCCCTGGAAGAAGACCTGCCTTTTGCCTTCGCCGAGGTCTACCACCATCGGGCATGAACAATGCACGCGCGCGCTGGCCTCGTCCCCTCGGAGATCCAGAAGGATTGTCGAAATGGCGTGCTGCGAGATCAATATCTTGGAAAGGGCGCCTTTCATGTAAGCAACATGCTCATCCACACCGCTCCTGATTCCACCTGTTACAGTGTCGTCAAGCAAGGCATCGGGTGTGAATATTTTGCGATAGGCTTCCCAGTCGCGATCGTCCACCGCATAGCAATAGCGAACAAGCAGCTGTTCGATCTCAAGCCTATCGGAAACCTCCTGCAATGAAAGGGTCATGTCCTGTCTCCGCGGTTGGCGGCACTAATGCCGCATGCGCCAAGCCTGCCCCGACATTTCGATCAATATTCACGTTGCCGATGCTCCGAGCAACCTCGCCGCGCGATTGGGCCTGCGCAAACCCGAACACTCATTTGGCCTTCGCCTTTACCCGGTCGGCCGCAGCGGCCAGAACGGCGCGATCCCCCTCTTCGTACAAGCGGCGGATGGAGATTGCCTTGACGCGCCAACCTTCCGGCGTCCGCACCAGCCGGTGGAGGTAGCTGCCACCGACCGTCCAGAACCGCCCGCCGATCCAGTGGGTTGCGCGGACATGGCTGCGTGCGACCGCGTCATTGCCCGCGCCCTCGACGGTGATGTTGGTTATGAGGTGCTGGGTGGCGTCGAAGCCCGGCAGCAGCCCTTGCCACTGCGCGATCAACGCGTCGCGGCCGCTAGTCGTGACCTCGCCGCCGAAGAGGCTGGTGTAGTCGGTCGTGACACGGGCCGCGAGATAGGATCTGACCCGGTTCCATTCACGCAGATCGGCATAGAGGCCGATCCCGGCAATCGCCTCGGCGATTGCGATCCTGTCTTTGACCGTCAGCGCATCTCCCGGAGCGCTCGAGGCGGGCGCCGAGACGGCGGAAATCATCGCAGCGGAAACCGCCGAGGCCAGGACATGCCGGCGCGTGACGAGGCTCATTGTCCCGCCTCCCCCGCACTGCCCAGCGTCGCGCGGAAGTGCGCGGCGACGGTATCGCTTGCGGCCTTCACCGGCGCGGCACGATCGTAGAAATCGAACTGGGTGACGTTGTCGAGCCACAGCTCCCGCTTGGAACTGGTCAGCCGCGTGTAGAATTTGTGCGCCCCCTGCGGAATGGCAGCCGCCTCGCTGTGCACCATCAAAAAAGGCTGGTGCAGGCGCGGAGCAGCCTGGATGGCGTCGAACGTCAGCCAGCCGCGCCAGAACGCCGGATCGGCCTCGTTGCGCCAGGCCGGGATCATGCCGCGATCGGGCTCGGTGTAATAGGGCACCTTGAACATGACCGCGCGCTCGTCGGTCAGGCTCGCGGCCGGCAAGAACGCTTGCTTGCCGGTGCGGCGATACTCAGCCTCGGCCGCATCGCCCACGGCCTCAAGCCTGACGACGCCATGCCGGCCGCCATAGGCCTGCTCGACCACTTCGGCATCCTGCAACCAGGGCGCAACGAGGGCGACCGATTTGATCGCGGCGTTTTCGGCGGCGGCGGTGACCATATAGCCGGAGCTGGCGCAAATGCCGAGCCCGCCGATGCGGTCCTGATCGGCTTCGGGCCGGCGCGAGAGATAGGCGACCGCCGCTTCGATGTCGGCGATCTTGGCCCTAGGATCCTCGTACTGGCGGCGTAGGCCGCCGCTTTCGCCCCACCCACGAAAATCGAAGGTCAAGGCGACGAAGCCACGATCGGCCATCTCGCGGGCGTAGCGGGCCGGCATCTGTTCCTTCACCGTCATCCAGGCGCCGGTCACGACCAGCGCCGGCCGAGGTTTTGCCTCGTCCAGATCCTCCGGCAGATAGAGCTCGCCGACAAGCTGCTCACCATGCGAAGAGAATGTGACGCGCTCGACGCGCGGTGCGGCGACGGCATTGGAGGCGGCGAGCGCGGCGGTGGTTGCTACGGCAAGGGTCAGGGTTTTAAGCATCGCAAGTCTCCTTTGGCTTGGAGCGAGAAGCGCGGCGCGTTGCGAGAAAGACCGCCGTCTCAGCGCTGGCCGGCCAGTCGGCCGGGCAGCGGCTTCAGCGGGTAATGCGCCCAGTAGAAAGCGTCCGACTGGTACATGTCGGTCAAAAAATTCTGTGCCTCGGCGATCTTGCCGTCCTTGATGCGGAACATCAGCGCGTAGAACTGGTCGATCTCGGGACCTGAGCCGACATTCGACCAGCCGCGATGGACGTCGACAACGAGGTCGCCCTGCGCCTGGAAGAAGATCGGCTCGGCCTTGAACTTGCCGTCGGCCAGGCCGCGGAAGAAGGCGACCACCTCGTCCGGCCCGCGCTTGTCGCCGGCGAGCGGATGATGGCCGGGAATGCGCCACACGATGTTGGGCGCGAGGAAGGGCCGCACGGCCTCGGGATTACCGGTCGCGTAAGCTGCGTAATAGCCTTTGATGAGCTGGATATTGCGGTCTTCCAGTGGCCCGCTGTGCGCCGGGGCGGCAGACACCGCCAGAAGAGTGCCGGCGGCGAGTAAAGCAAGCCTGGTCATCGGTCCTGTCTCCTTGCCTGTTCGAGCCGTTCCCAACACCGAGGCCCGTTCGTCAGACCCAACATGACGCCTTTCGTTCGCCGGAAAAACCGGTAGAATTCGACAGGGCTATTTGGAAAATCCTTACAATGCGCCTCGACCAGTTCAGCGGCATCGTCGCCTTCGTCAAAGTCGCCGAGGCCAAAAGCTTCACCCGCGCCGCCGCCGAGCTCGGCGTCGCTCCGGCCTCGTTAAGCGAGGCGATCAAGGGGCTCGAGGAGCGCCTGGGGGTGCGGCTGCTCAACCGGACGACCCGCAGCGTTGGCTTGACCGAAGCTGGCGCTGAATACCTCGACCACGTGCGCCCGGCAGCCGAAGATATCTGGGCGGCTGGCGCGGCACTGCGCGAAGCTCGCGATCGTCCCGCCGGCACGCTGCGCCTCAGCCTGCCCTGGATCGCCGCGCCGCTGCTGATAGAGCCACTGATGCGGCCGTTCATGGATGCTTATCCCGAAGTGCGGCTTAGTCTGATTTTCGACGACAGCTTCGTCGACATCGCCGCCGAGGGCTTCGATGCCGGCCTGCGCATCGGCGAGCTTCTCGAGAGAGATATGATCGGCGCGCGCCTGGGCGGGCCCCTGCAGATGGTCGTGGTGGGCAGCCCCGATTATCTGGCGCGCAAAGGCACACCGAAGCGGCCGGCCGACCTCGCCGCCCATCGCTGCATCGCATTCGCCCTCACCCGCACGCGCGCGATTTCGCCCTGGGAGTTCACCGTGGATGGACGCGAAGTCGCATTCACGCCGGACGCATGTCTGGTCGTGAACACACTTCCGCTGTGCATTACCGCCGCCGCGCAAGGGCTGGGCCTCGCCTTCGCCGTCGAGGGCCTCGCCGCGCCGCTTCTCGCCTCAGGCGCGCTGGTCAAGGTGCTGGAGCCTTTCTGTCCCGCTTACGAGCCGCTCCACCTCTATTATCCGAGCCGCCGCCTGGTACCGCCGAAGCTGCGGGCCTTCATCGACTTCGTCCGCGCGAATTCGTACAAGCTGCGGATCTGAAGTGGCTTTTCGAGAACCCGGCCCCGTTCAGCCCCAGGCGCCGACCATCTGCCTGGTGGTTGCGTTGAGCCGGTTGAATGCGTTGATCAGGGCAATCTGGACGACCAGGGCGGCAAGCGCCTTTTCGTCATAGTGCCGGGCGGCCTTGTCCCAGACTGCATCCGGCACCGGATCCGGCCGATCGGCCAACCGGGTTGCCGCCTCGGTCAGTGCCAGCGCGGCGCGTTCGGCGTCGGTGAAGTAGGGTGTCTCCCGCCATGCGGACACGGCAAAGATGCGCTCGTCCTTCTCGCCGGCCTTCTTCAATTCGCGCGCATGCATATCGACGCAGAGGCTGCATCCGTTGATCTGGCTGGCGCGTAAATGGACGAGCTTGCGCGTCACATAGGACAGGTCGGCCGTCTCCGTCGACTTGTCCAGCGCGAGCAGTGCCTGCAAGGCGCCGGGAATGAGCATCACCGGGTTTCTCAACCGTGCTTGCATGGTGGTCTCCTTAGGCGTGTTTCTGCCGGCCGCACATTTAGCTTTCGGTCGGCTGTGCTGTTAATCAATCAATAACTCGCTGGCTATGAATCGACATATAGCTGAACGGTTATGGATGTGTCAAGCGGCAAAATTGGAGCACCGCCGGCCGCCCTGTCGCGTGTTGAGCCAACAGTTCCGGCTTTCATCGCACCATGCCCGATGCTACCGCTGGGCAGCTGAAATCATCGACGGATCGCCTATGATCGAGACCGAACGCCCTCGCCTGCCGCTGATCGAGATCTGCGTCGAAGGCATAGACGGCCTGCTGGCCGCGCAAGCCGCCGGCGCCGACCGTGTCGAGCTCTGTGCCAGCCTGATCGAGGGCGGCATCACACCGAGCTTCGGCACGGTGCGCACGGCGCTCGAGCTGGCGACGATCCCCTTCCACGTCATCGTGCGGCCGCGCGGCGGCGATTTTCTCTATGGCGAAGCCGAATATCGTTCGATGCTCGCCGATGTCGGCGCGCTTGCCGAGCTCGGCGTCGCCGGTGTCGTCGTCGGTTGCCTCACTGCCGACGGCACCATCGACGAACAGCGCATGAGCGAATTGGTTAAGGCGGCGGGAAACTTGAACGTCACCTGCCACCGCGCCTTCGACATGACCCGCAACCCGACAGAGGCGCTGGAGACGCTGATCCGCTGCAAGGTCGGCCGCGTGCTGACCAGCGGCCAGCGCGACACGGCGCTCGAGGGCGCGGACCTGCTCGCCGATCTTGTCAGGCAGGCCGGCGACCGCATCATCATCCTCGGCTGCGGCGGGCTTGATCCCGAGAACATCGGCAAGGTGCGGGGGAAAACCGGGTTGAGCGAAATGCACTTCGCCGCGCTCAAGGACGTGCAGAGCGCTATGCGTTACCGCAACCCAAGGGTCGGCATGGGCGGCACCGACCTCGACCGCGAATACCGCAACACCGTGACCGACGAGGCGCTGGTGGCGGCGACCATCGCAGCCGCCCGGCTGTGATCCTGGAAGATCGAACAACATGATCGAAGTGCGTTTGCCGATCGAACGGGTTTCGCCGCGTGATGAGTCCGCAATCCTCGCGCTCAACAACGAGCATGCCGCCGAATTGTCGTGGCTCGAACCCGAGCGCCTGTCCTTCCTGCTCGCCGAAGCGTTTTACACGCGCCGCATCGGTACGCTCGAAGCCTTCATCATGACCTTCGACCAGGACGCCAGCTACGACAGCCCGAACTTCCTGTGGTTTCGCCAGCGTTACCCGCGGTTCGTCTATGTCGATCGCGTCGTGGTCGCCGCCGCAGCGCGCGGGCGCGGCCATGCCCGCCGGCTGTATGAGGATCTGTTCGAGCAGGCGTCACGCGCGGGCCAGGCGATCGTCACCTGCGAAGTCAATGCCGAGCCACCCAATCCGGCTTCGGACGCCTTCCATGCCGCACTCGGCTTTGCGGAAGTGGGCGACGCGGTAATCCACGGCGGCAGGAAACCCGTGCGGTATTATGCAAGACGGATCGCCGGCTGAACGGCGGGCGCCGTACGCCCTACCAATTGCGGTTCAGCCAGGAGCGGGCCGGCTTTTCGATGATGTAGTAGCTGCACAGCGCGCAAGCGAACGCCGCCGCAAGCATCAACCACGGCGAACTGCCTTTTATGTCGACGAATTGATAAAAGGGCTGCTGCCAAAGATAGAGCGAATACGACCACAGCCCCAGCATCGTCATCGGCAGGGACGATAGAAACCCGGTCAGATACCGGCTGCCGAAGTCGAGCGAATTGACGGCGAGTGCCAGCAGCGGCACCGCGACCAGATAGTGGATGGGGGTTGGCACGGCAGCCATGAAAAGGAGCACAGCCACTACTGAGGCCGCCAGGGCGACATGTGGCCCCTTGAACAGCGCCGGCAGCCTGTCGTCGGCCTTGAGCAGGCATATCACCGCCGACAGCAGGATCGAGGCGATGTGCACGTCGGTGCGCCAATAGGTGCCCTCGTAGGCTATTGCGAGCACCCAGTAGGAGATGGCGCCGTTTGCCATGGCCAGCACCGACAATACGCCGAGCAACATGATGACCCGGAATCGCCCCGAGACGACGACGCTGATCAGCGCCAGGATGATATAGGCGTGCTCTTCGACGCAGAGCGACCAGATATGGTCGAGCGCGCCGGCGCGGGTGACGAGAATTCCGGCATAGTTGTAGGTGAACGTCAGCGCCGTCAGCGCCGCCTTCCACTTGAAGGCGATGAATGTGCCGGACAAGGCAACCATCGCGGCGACGACAAAAATCAGCAGTGCCGGGTAGATGCGGGAGAACCGGCGCTTGAAGAATTTCTTCAGCGGATAGTATTCGACAAACAGGATCTCGGCCATCAGCCGGCCGCTGAGCACGAAGAAGAATTCGACGCCCAGGACGCCGAGATTGATGCCGGGAACGGGGAAGAAATGGCCGATCAGCACCAGCGCGATCGACAGGCCGCGCCAGCCGTCGAGATAGGCAAGCCTGGTTCTTGCCGAGCTATCGGCCACAGGCCTGGACACGACAAGACGCGTCGCGGAGATGTCCGTCATGCCGGTCCCTTCATTGAACCTGCGAAAGGCGGGCGGAAGGCCGCATTCCTCCAGCTATATTGCAGCGCACCAGAGCTTTGTGCAAGTGCGAGATAACGACACGCCCGAAGTACAGGACGGACCGAAAAGGGGCTCTCACGTCCGTTACTCGAAACCAACGGTCGACAGTCTCAGGCGTTGGCGGCAGGCGCTGCGCGCCATGGCCAGCCTAACGGCAAATGGTACATCTCCATCTTGGCCGGCAGAGCAAAATGTACCGGCGATTTCCGCGGCACCGTGCGGCAGGCCTGCTCTTCCGCCATCCAATGCCTTGCCCGTTTGCCCAAATCGGCCGAATGTGCCGCGGACAGATCCACTGAACAGAGACAGTGCATGACCGGCTTCGTCCTTCCCCTGCCCGCAACCTCGTCGGTGGCCGTGGCCGGCTCGCCGGAGCGTTTTGCGGTGCGCCGGATCTTCTGCGTCGGCCGCAACTACGCCGCTCATGCCCGCGAGCTCGGCAATGACGAGCGCGACCCACCCTTCTTCTTCACCAAGCCAGGCGACGCAGTGGTCGATGCGGCGGTCGGTTCGGGCACGATTATCCCCTACCCGCCGCTGACCCAAAACCTGCATCACGAAATCGAGCTGGTCGTCGCGATCGGCGGAGCCGGCTTCCGCATCCGGCGCGAGCGCGCGCTGGACCATGTCTGGGGCTACGGCGTCGGCGTCGACCTGACTCGCCGCGACCTTCAGGACGAGGCAAAAAAGGCGGCAAGGCCGTGGGACTGGTCGAAAGCCTTCGACCGTTCAGCGCCCTGCGGCCCGCTGGTTCCGGCGCAAAAATCCGGTCATCCCGACAAGGGCCGCATCTGGCTCGCGGTCGACGGCGAGATCAGGCAGGACGGCGACCTCGCCGAACTGATCTGGCCGGTTCCCGACATCGTCTCGATTTGCAGCGAGGCGCTAGAGCTTAAGCCCGGCGACCTGATCTTCACCGGAACACCGGCTGGCGTCGGCGCCGTCGGGCCGGGCGAAAAGATCACCGGTGGCGTCGACGGCATCGGCGAAATCGAACTGACCATCGGCCAACCGATCCGATGAGCGACATCGTCCTCCATAACTACTACCGCTCCTCGACCTCTTACCGGGTGCGGATCGCGCTGGAGATGAAGGGCCTGTCCTACGACTACGTGCCGCATCATTTGCGCCACGGCGAGCATCTCGAACCCGCCTACCTCGCGGTCAATCCGCAAGGGCTGGTGCCGGCACTGGTCCTAGACGACGGCAGGCTACTGACGCAATCGCTGGCGATCATCGAATATCTCGACGAGACCACGCCTGAGCCACCGCTGCTGCCCACGGATGCGCCTGGCCGCGCCCGCGTCAGGATGCTGGCGCAGATGATCGCCTGCGACATCCATCCGGTGAACAATCTGCGCGTGCTGACCTCGCTGCGCACACTGTTCGGCGCCGGCGACCAGGATGTCGTCAACTGGTTCCGGCACTGGGTCAACGAAGGCTTCCAGCCGCTTGAAAAGATTCTGGCTTCCTCGCCCGAGACCAAGACATTCTGCCATGGCGACACGCCGGGGCTGGCCGACATCTGCCTGGTCGCACAGGTCACCAGCAATGCCCGCTTCGGCGTCGACATGACGCCCTACCCGACGATCTCGCGCATCAATGCCGCCTGCACGGCGCTGCCGGCGTTCCAGAAGGCCGCGCCTGAGAACCAGATCGATGCCGAATAGACCGCAAATCGCAGAAGTCATGAGGAACAGCCGATGAAAGCCGTCGTCTTCGAAAAATTCGGCGAGGCGCCGACGATCCAGACCGTGCCGGATCCGACGCCGGCGCCGGAAGGCGTCGTCATCAAGGTTGAGGCCACCGGCCTCTGCCGCAGCGACTGGCATGGCTGGATGGGGCACGACGACGGTATCCGCCTGCCGCATGTGCCTGGCCACGAGCTTGCCGGCGTCGTGGCCGCGGTGGGCAACCAGGTGACCCGCTGGAAGGGCGGCGAGCGCGTCACTGTGCCGTTTGCCGTCGGCTGCGGCCGCTGCTTCGAATGCACGTCGGGCAACCACCAGGTCTGCGAACATCAGTTCCAGCCCGGCTTCAGCGCCTGGGGTTCGTTCGCCGAATATGTCGCCATCGACCATGCCGACACCAATCTCGTACGCTTCCCCGACGAGATGGAATTCGCCACCGCCGCTAGCCTCGGCTGCCGCTTCGTCACCTCGTTCCGCGCCATCGTCGATCAGGGCCGGGTGACGCCCGGCGAATGGGTTGCCGTGCATGGCTGCGGCGGCGTCGGCCTGTCGGCGATCATGATCGCCAGCGCCATGGGCGCCAATGTCGTCGCCATCGACCTCACGGACGAGAAGCTGGACTTTGCCAAAAAGATCGGCGCGGTGGCGACGATCAACGCGGCAAAGACGCCGAACGTGGTCAAGGCGGTCAAGCAGATCACCAATGGCGGCGCGCATATGTCGATGGACGCGCTCGGCCACCCCACAACCTCTTTCAACTCGATCGCGAACCTGCGCCGTCGCGGCCGCCACGTGCAGGTCGGCCTGATGCTCGGCGACCATGCCAGGCCGCAGATACCGATGGACAAGGTGATCGCATTCGAGCTCGAAATCCGCGGCAGCCACGGCATGCAGGCGTTTCGCTACCAGGCGATGATGGAGATGATCCGTACCGGCAAGCTGAAACCCGAACTGCTGGTCGGCAAGAAGATCAGCCTCGAAGAGGCGCCGGCCGCATTGATGGCGATGGGCGGCTTCGAAGGCATAGGCATCGGCGTGGTGACCAGATTCTAGATCACGCCCTGAGTTTGGATCAGCGAAACGACGCGCAGACCTCCCGCACGCAGGCTCGCAGCCAGCGTTGTGCCGGATCGGCATCAAGTCGCGGATGCCACAGCATCGAAATGGTAACCTCCTCGATATCGACCGGCAACGGGAAGCTGTACATGCCCGTGCGCGCGCCCAGCGTGTGCCGTTCGGGGACGCTGGCGATCAGATCGGAGGCGCGCGCCATGGCGAGCGTGGCCGAGAAGCTGGAAACCATGCACACGATCGTCCGCTGGAGACCGAGCAGTTTCAAGGCCTCGTCCATCGGGCCCTTTTCGCGGCCACGCCGCGAAACGCTGATGTGGCGGCCGGCCGCATAGCGTTCCGGCGTCATTGGGCCCTCGCCCAGGCTGTGACCCGTTCGCACCGCACCGATGAAGCGGTCGCGAAACAGCGCCTGAATGCGCATTTCAGGGTTCGTTTCACTGGCAACCCCGATTTCGAGGTCAACCGCCGCGTCACGCAACGACATGTCGTTCTTGTCGGATTTCGGCGCAAAACGCAGCCGCACGCCAGGTGCATCCGCTTCGACACGGGTCAGAAGACGCGGTGCGAACTCCTCGACGAAACTTTCGTTGGCGCGCAGCGTGAAGACCTTGTCGAGAGCAGGGAGGTCGAGGAGCTTGGCCGGGCGCAGCAGCGCTTCCGCATCCTGAACGACGCGGCCTACCTGTTGCTGCAATTCGAGCGCGCGCGGCGTCGCAACCAGGCCACGGCCGGCCCGGACCAACAATGGGTCGCCTGTCGCCTGGCGCAACCGCGCCAACGTCCGGCTCATCGCCGAGGGACTGAGGCGCAGCCGCCCGGCCGCGCGCGCCACACTGCCCTCGCTCAGCAGCACATCGAGGGCGACAAGCAGATTGAGATCGGGTGACGACATGGAAGGACCGTAGCACAGCTCGGCCGCGATGTGGCGTTTCATGCACGAATAAGATGCAAATACTGCGCCTTACGCCACATCATGCGAGGGAATAGCGTCCGACAGCTCCGATTGGGGGCTGCCGGCAAAGGAGTTCACCTTGGCATCGACCGCTGAAAAGACCTGGGACGAAGTTGCCCCGGTGAGCGCACGCTCGACCCGATGGGCATTGGCAAGCCTGTCGCTTTCAACGCTGCTGTCGTCGCTCGCCACCAGCATCGCCAGCGTCGGGCTGCCATCGCTGATGCAGGCATTCGGCGCATCGTTCCAGCTCGTGCAATGGGTCGTCCTGGCCTATCTGCTCGCCATTACTACCTTGATCGTCAGCGTCGGGCGGCTCGCCGACTTATTCGGCCGCCGACCGCTGTTGCTCGGCGGCATTGCCCTGTTCACGTTCGCATCGGTGCTTTGCGGGCTCGCGCCGACGCTCTGGCTGCTGATTGCCGCTCGGGCGGCACAGGGGCTCGGCGCGGCCATTATGATGGCTCTGACGCTGGCCTTTGTCGCCGACACGGTTCCCCGGGATAAAACCGGCAGCGCCATGGGCCTGCTCGGCGCCATGTCGGCGATCGGCACCACGCTTGGCCCCTCCCTTGGCGGACAGTTGATCGCCGGCCTCGGCTGGCGCGCGATCTTCCTCATCAATCTGCCATTGGGGATGCTGGCCTTTGCGCTTGCCTGGCGCTTCCTGCCGGCCGGAAAAAAGACGCCAGGTCGGCGCGGTTTCGACGGGATCGGCACGGCTTTGCTCGCGCTGACGCTAGCCGCCTATGCGCTCGCCATGACCCTTGGGCGTGGCAGTTTTGGTTCTCTCAATGTCGGCTTGCTGATTGCCGCAACCGTGGCTGGCCTGCTGTTTGTCATTGCGCAGACAAGGGTCCAGAACCCTTTGATTCAACCTGCGAGGTTCCGCGACCAGGCGTTGAACGCAAGCCTCGCCATGAACCTGATCGTCGCCACGGTGATGATGGCGACGCTGGTGGTCGCACCATTCTATCTGTCGCGCGCGCTTGGGCTAGACGCGGCCATGGTCGGGCTGGTTCTGTCGACCGGCCCTCTGATTACCGCATTGGCGGCGCTGCCGGCCGGACGCCTGGTCGATCGTTTCGGGGCGAACCGGATGATGATCGTCGGCCTGTTCGATCTCGCTATTGGCACCTTTGCTCTGTCGCGGGCGGAATTCGGTATTGCCGGCTATGTCTTGCCAATCATCATCGTCTGCACCGGCTACAGCCTGTTTCAGACCTCCAACAATTCGGCCGTGATGACGGGCGTCGCATCCGACCAGCGTGGCGTCGTCTCCGGCCTGCTCAATCTGTCGCGCAATCTCGGCCTGATCACCGGTGCGTCGGTGATGGGCGCGGTGTTCGCCTTCGCATCGGCTGGGGAAGGCACTGGCTTGGCAGTGTTGGCACCTGCGGCAGCGGCACGAGGGATGCAGGTCACTTTCCAGGTGGCGACGGGCCTGGTGCTGATGGCGCTGATCCTTGCGGTATTTTCAGCCCGCGCCACTGCCGGGCGAACTGATATCGTTGCCAAGCATCCTTGAGGATTCCACCCGGTTCGCATGCAACTCCGGCAGCCGGCGCATCTATCTCGCATATCTCTTGGCACCGACGACGCAAAGCACGACGGCGGCGGTGACGACGATCATGGCGGGACTGACCTGCTCATGCAGCAGCGCTGCTGCCAGCCCAAGGCCGAAGAAGGGCTGCAGCAGTTGCAACTGCCCGACGGCGGCGATGCCGCCTTGCGCCAGGCCGCGATACCAGAACACGAAACCAATCAGCATGCTGAACAGCGAAACATAGGCCAGACCAATCCAGGCGCCCCTGCCGGCACTTTCGAGCGACGGCGGCAAAGTGATGAACGTCAGCGCCAGCATGAGGGGCAGCGACAGCACCAGCGCCCACGAAATCACCTGCCAACCGCCGAGTTTGCGCGACAGCGCCGCTCCTTCGGCATAGCCCAATCCACACACGATGATGGCGGCCAGCATCAAGATATCGCCGAGCGGCGAGACCGACAGGCCTTGCGTGACTGCAAAACCGGCGACAAGGGCGCTACCGAGGCACGAGAACAGCCAGAACGCCGGCTTCGGGCGATCGCCGCCTCGAACCACGCCGAAGATCGCGGTCGCCAACGGCAACAGGCCGACGAAAATGATGGAGTGAGCCGACGTGATGTGCTTGAGCGCCAGCGCCGTCAGCAGGGGAAAGCCGACCACGACGCCAAGCGCCACGATCGCCAGCGGGAACAGATCTCGCCGCTCCGGACGCTTCTGGCGAAAAACGAGCAGCAGCGCCAGGCCGAGGATGCCCGCCGAAGCCGCACGGGCGACCGTTACGAACACCGGATCGAAATCCATCACCGCCACGCGCGTCGCCGGAAGCGAACCGCTGAAGATCAGCACGCCTATGAACCCGTTGACCCAGCCACTCGCCGCCCAACCACTCGCCGCCCAACCACTCGCCGCCCAACTACTCGCCACCTTGTCCATCGATGCCCCGCTGATTTCGCCCTCTATCGGGCCGGGCGTCTGGCTCCGCCAGAGACAATCAGGTACAGTTTGACAAAACCGTCATGGTAGGGCGAGCAGTACGGATGGATGAGCAGACGACAACAGATGAGGGCAGCCGGACGCTTGTCGAAAGCGTCATGGCGACGATCAGGCACAGGATCGCCGCGCGCAGCCTCACACCGGGAATGCGGCTGCCTTCGATCCGGGCGTTCGCCAAGGCCATGCAGGTTTCCAAATCCACCGTGGTCGAAGCCTATGAGCGTCTTGCGGCGGAAGGCATGATCCGCTCGCGGCCGGGCTCGGGCTTCTATGCCGCCGGACCGCTGGCTCCGTTGTCGCTGGCCGAGATCGGCCCCAGGCTTGACCGTGCTGTCGACCCGCTCTGGGTCTCGCGCCAATCGCTGGAAGCCGGCGACGGCGTCCTGAAACCGGGTTGCGGCTGGTTGCCGGCGTCATGGATGCCCGAGGCCGGATTGCGTCGCGCGCTGCGGACGATGGCCCGCGCGGACGACGCAGCGCTGACCGATTACGGCACGCCGCTCGGCTTGCCGGCGCTACGCCATCTGCTGGCGCGGCGCATGGCCGAGCACGGTATCGAAGCCTCCCCGGACCAGATCATGCTGGCGGAATCGGGCACTCAGGCGATCGACCTGCTGTGCCGGTTCCTGCTCGAACCGGGTGACACGGTGTTGGTCGACGATCCCTGCTACTTCAACTTCCATGCCCTGTTGCGCGCCCATCGGGCCAAGGTGATCAGCGTCCCCTACACGCGCTCGGGTCCGGACATCGAACGGTTCGCGCAAGCGCTGAACGAGCACCGGCCGCGCCTCTACATCACCAATTCGGCGCTCCACAATCCGACCGGCGCGATATTGTCCCCGGTCGTTGCCCATCGGCTGCTGAAGCTCGCCGACCAGTCGGGGCTGACGATCATCGAGGACGATATCTTCGCCGATTTCGAACACACACCGGCGCCCAGGCTGGCTGCCTTCGACGGCCTCAGCCGGGTCATTCATATCGGAAGCTTTTCCAAGACGCTGTCGGCATCGGTGCGCTGCGGCTTCATCGCCGCTCCTCGCGACTGGATGGAAGGATTGACCGATCTCAAGATCGCCACGTCGTTTGGCAGCGGTCGGCTTGCATCCGAACTGGTACTGACGCTGCTGAAGGACGGCCTCTATCGCAAGCACGTCGATCTGCTGCGCGCGCGGCTCTCGCGCGCCATGGAAGAAACCGGCACCCGCCTCAGGGCGATCGGCATCGTGCCATGGATAGATCAGCCCGCCGGCATGTTTCTATGGTGCAGGCTGCCGGAGGGGATAGATGCCGCGGACGTCGCCCGCCATGCTCTGTCGGCCAATGTCGTGCTTGCGCCCGGCAATGCGTTCAGCCTGTCTCGTTCGGCCAGCCGTTACATGCGCTTCAACGTCGCCCAATCGGGAGACGACCGGGTTTTCAGGGCGCTTGAACAGGCGATGTCGCGTTGATTGCGCTGCCGCAAAACTGAGGCTGAACTCTCAGGCCCCTGCCCGCTTGCGGCGTGCATAAAGCATGACGAGCGTCTCGGCGGTCAGCGCCGGCCTCTGCTCGCCTTCGATCTCGACCGTATTGGCGGCCTTCATCAGATATTGCCCCGGACCTTTGTCTTCCATCGACAACAGCGTGGTGCGCAGCCTGATTCGCGAGCCGACCCTGACCGGCGCCACGAAGCGCACTTTGTCGAAACCGTAGTTGAACGCGGCCTGCGTGTTTTCAGGTACGATCCCCATCTCGAGCGCCAGCGCGCCGATGATCGACAGAGTCAGATAGCCATGCGCGATCGTGGTGCGGAACGGGCTTTGCCGCTTCGCCCGCTCGGGATCGACATGGATCCATTGATGATCGCCCGTGCATTCGGCAAACTGGTCGATGCGGTGCTGATCGACCAGCGTCCAGTCCGAAACGCCCAACTCCTGCCCGGCCATCGCCCTGAGTTGCTCGAAGGTCGGCGGCGTCCTCGGCCGTATCTGCGTCATTCCTGCTTTCCCGATCGCTTGCCTGTTCCGGACCACGACGGGCCGCCCCTGTCAATTCGCCAGTGCGATTCCAGCCCATAATCTTCGGCCGCGAACGCCGGTCTTCGCTGCCGGCAAGCGTGCTGCCGGGGAACAGCTTACCTCTTGTCGTCGCCGGCGCGGATCTCCTCCATCGCCTCCTTGATGCGGCTGCGCAGGATTTCAATTGATTCGGTGCCGGACGCCCTTGCCAGTTCGGCCATCTCGCCGGCATTCTTCAGCGCGGTCTCGAAGGATTTCCTGGCGAACGCCGCCTGCTTCTGCATCATTTCCTGCGGATTGCCGGGTGCTCTGTAGCTTTGTGCCATGTGGGTGATTTCGCGCAGCGTGTCCTGCAGCATCTCGCGTTGCCTTGACAACAGCGCCGACGCTCCGGCGGCGCTCGCCCGTGCCGACTTCTCCAGCGCTTCCAGGTTCCTGGCGTGGTGGGCGAGGATCGCCTCGACATCGACATTCGGCAGCTTCAGGTCGCGGCCGAATTTGCCGAACATGTCGATGAAGGACTCGGACTCCGGTCGTTTTGCCATGCTGGTTCTCTCCCTGTTGCCGCGAACGCCGCCACTGCACGGAAGATAGTGCAGCGAAGCTCAGCGGTCCATTCGGACTAGTCAGCCGACAAGAAACAGCCGTTCGGCAGTGTAGAGCACGAGGCCGGCAAGGCCACCGATGATCATGCCGTTGAAGCGGATATATTGCAGGTCCTTGCCGATGTTCATTTCGATAAGCCTTGTCAGTTGCGCGAGGTCCCAGCGCTTGACCTGGTCGGCGATGAACTTCGACACGCCGCTCTTCTGGCTTTCGACGAAGGAGGCCAGCGCCACGATGAACCCCTGGTTCATGTCGGCCCTGATCTGCGCGTCGTCGGCAAGATGGCGGCCGACCTCGACGAACATGGTGGCGAGATGGTCGCGGATCATCGAATTCGGCGCCTTGGCGTCCTGTTCGATGAACAGCCGCAGGCTGTCCCACATATCGCCGGCCAGCGCGCTGAGCTCCGGCCGGGCAAGGAAATCGCGCTTCAGCTTTTCGGCGCGCCTGGCATATTGTTTGGATGTCCTCAGCCGCTCGACGAAGGTTTCGACGAAAAGGTCGAATTCGGCTCGCATCGGGTGGTGCGGATCGGCCCGCACCTCATCGAGCAGCGAGCCGGCCGACGCAACGATCTTCTTCAACAGATAGGCGTCGGCGCGAAACAGGTTGAACAGCGACGGCAGTTCCTCGCGGATCTTCTCGCGTATCGTCGCCAGCGCCTGCTCGTCGCTCAGGAAGCGGCCGACCACCTTGGTGAACTCGTCGAACAGTTTCTGGTGGCGGCGATCGTCAGTCAGCGCCGACAGCAGCTCGGCGGCGAGCGGCGCCAGCGGCACCTTTTCGATCTGCTCCAGCACACGGCTGGTGACGAAGCCGCGCAGTCCGGATTGCTCGACCGCCGCCAGCGTCTGCGGCACCAGCCGGCCGACGAAGCGCGATAAATCGGCGGCGCGGTTCGGGTCGGCCAGCCAGTCCGCGACCAGCGCCGAAAAGTCGACCTCGGCGAGCTTTTCGCGCACCGGTTCCGGCGCCAGGAAATTCACCTCGATGAAGCGGCCGAGATTGTCGGCGATGCGATTCTGGTTTTCCGGGATGATGGCCGTATGCGGGATCGGCAGGCCAAGTGGCCGCCGAAACAGCGCCACCACCGCATACCAGTCGGCCAGCCCGCCGATCGTCGCCGCCTCGGCGAAAGCGGCGACGAAGCCCAGCCATGCATGCCGGCTCTCGAGCGATTTCGCCACCGCGAAGATCAGCACGCAAAACGCGAGTGCTGCGGCGGCGACGAACTTGGTGCGCCTGAGCGCCGAAAGCTTGGCGTCGGCATCGGCGTCGAACCGGACGGACGCGACGGATGCAAATGCCGGGGCTGGTCGTGACATGATGGGCCGCTCCTGATCGTGTATGCGAACTTATCTAGTGCCGCCTGCCCTAGAAAGCGCGCCGCTGGTTCCGGTGCGCGCAATCGTGCACGCAAACTTGACGCCGGAATTCATCTATTATGCAGCGCCAGTCTGGAATTGTTCCAAACTATAGGCCATATTGACGCCAACCACTGTTATGTGAGGACACAATGCGGCTTACCCGTCAGACCAACTACGCCATGCGCATTCTGATGTATTGCGCCGCCAACACCGAGCGGTTGAGCCGCATCCCCGAGATCGCCGCCGCCTATTCGGTATCGGAACTTTTCCTGTTCAAGATCCTGCAGCCGCTGGTCGAAAACGGCCTGATCGAAACGGTGCGCGGCAGGAATGGCGGCGTCAGGCTCGGCCGCGCGGCCGAATCAATCAGCCTGTTCGATGTCGTGCGGGTGACGGAGGAAAGCTTTGCCATGGCCGAGTGCTTCGAGAACGACGCCGCCGAATGTCCGCTGGTCGACAGCTGCGCGCTGAATTCGGCATTGCGCGAAGCGCTCAACGCCTTCTTCGCCGTGCTGTCGCGCTACACGATCGCCGATCTGGTGGCGGCGCGCCCGAATGTGCGGCACCTGCTCGGCATCGACATGCTGGTGCAAAGGGCGCCGGCCGCCTGATTTTTGGTCGCATCTCAATTGGTGAGGTCTGTTGAGATTCAGGTCAGGCCGAGCCGGAGTCGAAGACGGGCGCGAAGCGACCAAAATGGTGGGTTCCGAGAACCGGAACCGAGCGTACGTTTGGGTACGTGAGTACCGGCCTGCGCCGGCCATAGCCTTAACTGCCGCACCTCTCATGAATGCTTCGGCCGGCGAAGGCCGGAAGCGCAGGAAACCGCCATTTGCAGGCCGGCATCACCTGGATATCAACAGACCGACTGCGGCAATATGAACGGCATGTTTTTGGCCGGCAACACGCCGACCTTCAGCCGGCAATCGAAGACCTTTTCGATCAGCTCGTCGCTGAGCACCTGTTGCGGCGAACCTGTAGCGGCAAGCCTGCCGCGATGCATGACGAAAATCCGGTCGGCATACATCGCCGTCAAATTGAGGTCGTGCAGGATGGCGACCACGCCGCCGCCGCGTCTGGCGAAATCGCGGGCGATGTCCATGATGATCAGCTGGTGCTTGATATCGAGGCTGGACACCGGCTCGTCGAGGAACAGATAGCGCGGCTTGCCGTCGAGCACCGGCGCCCAGACCTGGCAGAGTACGCGGGCAAGCTGCACGCGCTGCTGTTCGCCGCCGGACAGCTCCTGGTAGAAGCGGCCGGCGAAACCGTCGAGGTCGACGCGAGCCAGCGCCCGTTCGGGCAGGCGCTGGTCCTCGCCGGACAGCGCGCCGGAGCGCCCGCCGACCAGGCCCAGCCTGACGATCTCGCGCACGGTGAACGGAAAGGACAGCGTCGTCGCCTGCGGCAGCACCGCGCGCACCGTCGCCGCCTCGACCGGCGTCATCGCCGATAGATTGCGGCCGTTGACGGTGGCCTCTCCCGAATAGCCAAGATCGCCGGACAGTGCTCTGAGGAAGGTCGTCTTGCCCGAACCGTTGGGGCCGACAATGGCCGCGACTTCGCCCGGCCGCGCCTCGAAATCGACGTTCGCGACGATGCGCTTGCCGCCAATCGCCACCGAGACATCGCGCGCTTTGATCATAGGCAAACTCTCACAAGTCGATGACGCCGCGCTTGCGCAGCAGGATCCACAGGAAGAACGGCGCACCGGCGACCGCGGTGACGATGCCGATCGGCAATTCGGCCGGCGCGACGATGGTGCGGGCGACGGCGTCGGCCAACAGCAGCAGCGCCGCACCAAGCAGCGCCGATGCCGGCAGCAGGTAACGGTTATCGGGGCCGATCAGCAGACGCAGCAGATGCGGCACGACGATGCCGACGAAACCGATGCCGCCGCTGACGGCGACCGACGCGCCGACCGCTGCCGAGACGCCGACAATCGCGGTGTATTTCAGCCGCTGCACCGGAATGCCGAGATGGCCGGCCGTGGCCTCGCCGAGCGCCAGCGCGTTGAGGCCACGCGCCAGGAACGGCATTGCCGCCAGCGCCAGCACGATGACCGGCCCGACCGAGCCGATCTTCTGCCAGGTTGCGCCGCCCAGCGAGCCGAGCTGCCAAAAGGTCAGGTCGCGCAATTGCCGGTCGTCGGCCATGAAGATCAGGATGCCGGTCAGCGCCATGGCAAGCGCCGCCAGCGCGATGCCGGCGAGCAGCATGGTGGCGACCGAGGTCTGGCCTTGCCGCGTCGCGACCCGATAGAGCAGCAATGTCGTAGCCAGCCCGCCGCAGAACGCAGCCAGCGGCAAAGCCATCGTGCCGAGCGCCGAAGTCAGCGGCGCCAGCATGGTCGAGCCAAGCACGATGACGGCGACCGCACCGAGGCTCGATCCGGCCGAAACGCCGATCAGGCCGGGGTCGGCCAGCGGATTGCGGAACAACCCCTGCATGACGGCACCAGAGACTGCAAGCGATGCGCCGATCAGCACGCCCATAATGATGCGCGGCAGACGGATGTCATGGATGATCAGGCGGTCGCGGGCGCTCAATGCCGCGTCGCCGGGCAACGCGCCGAACAGCCAGTCATGCATGACGCCGATGGCCGAGGCATCGGATGCGCCGGAGGTCAGCGACAACATCACGGCGATAGTCAACCCGACGCAGAGCAGCACGATGACGAGGCGGGCGCGCCGCGAACGATCACCCTCGGCTGCCGTCGCCATGATGCCCGCCGCACCGGCGATCGAATGATCCGCCATCGCGCTCAATCCGTGACCTGGCCGCCATAGAGCGAGACGGCGAGATCGTGGATGGCGTCGGCCGTGCGCGGGCCGAAGCCGAGCAGGTAGCCGCCGTCCATGCGGATCAGCGTGCGGGCTGCACCCGCCGGCGTCGAAGCCACGGCAGGGTTCGAAAACAATTCGTCATCCGCGGTGGCCGGCCCGGCGTTGTTCATCATCAGGATCACGTCGGGCCTGGCGGTGATGACTGCCTCGTCCGACAATTGCTTGTAGCCGGCAAAGCCGTCGATGGCGTTGATGCCGCCCGAAAGCTTGATGATGCCGTCGGCGGCGGTGTCGCTGCCGGCGGCAAGCAGCTTGCCGCTCTGCATCGACAGCACGAACAGGATGCGCCTGCGCTCCTTGATCGAGGCGGTCTGCTTTTCAGCTGCCTTCAGCTTGGCGTCTATCTCGGCTGCCAAGGCATCGGCCTTGGCGCCGACGCCGAGCGCCTTGCCGACGATGTGGATCTTTTCGAGAATGCCTTGATTGTCATAGCGCTCG
The DNA here is from genome assembly GCF_040318825.1 of Mesorhizobium sp. M1006. Taxonomy (NCBI): domain Bacteria; kingdom Pseudomonadati; phylum Pseudomonadota; class Alphaproteobacteria; order Hyphomicrobiales; family Phyllobacteriaceae; genus Mesorhizobium; species Mesorhizobium sp. M1006. The sequence continues at coordinate 34,090 of NZ_JAMYMZ010000008.1, read as the reverse complement.
GACACCTCGATGAACGGGATGCTCGATTTCTTCAAGACGTCGACGGCTTCCTTCGGTCCGCTGCCGTGCAGCGCCAGTATGCCCGACGGATTGACCGACAGCACACCCTCCGGCGACAGCTGGCGCATGTAGCCGACATCCGGCAATTCCACCGCCGCTTGCGGATAGCGGCTGGTCGAATCACGTGCGACAAGGCGATCCTGTTCGCCGAGCGCGTAGACGATCTCGGTGATCGAGCCACCGATAGCCACGATCCTCGAGCGATCGGCGAAAGTCGCGATGCCCTCGGCGGCTTGAGCCGGCATCAGCGCGGCGAACGCCAGGAAAACAGCCGCCGCAGGACCAGGCGCCGACCTGGAGACCGATGCCAGCCTGGAGAAAAGAACCATCGTCGTTTTCCTCAGGCTGCGGTCGGGCTTGGGATACGCGGCAGGTTTTCGGCCAGAAAGCGCCAGTCTTCGCGCTCGCTTTCGCCTTCATGCCGCTTACCGAAGAACTGGATGATCATCTTGCCGTCGGCGCCATAGATTTCGAGCGACGTGACATGGCCGTCCTTGGTCGGCTTGCGCACGGCCCAGACCTCATCGATGTGGTCGGTCCGCAGGTGCAGATGGAAGTTCTGGTCGAGCACGTTGAGCCATGGTCCCATCGGCTTGATCGAGGCGACCGGGCCGGAATGGATCTGGATGCAGCCGCGATTGCCGACAAAGCACATGATCGGCATGGCGCCGGCAGCGGCGTGGTTGAACATGGCGTTCACCGCATCCTTGTCGACCAGCCAGGCGTAATCCTGGCCGACCATGCGCACCGCCTGTCGGCGGCTGATCTTCAGTGTCTTCAGCATGCCGAAGAACTGGTGCACGTCGGTCAGCCGGCTCCAGCGGTCGCGCAGATCGTCGATGCTCGCCGAATTGTCCGCAGTCTCGGTCTCGTCAGCCGTGCCCGCTGAAATCGCCACCGTCGGCTTCTGGTTCGGCGATTCCAGCCCGGCCACCAGTTTCTGATAGGCGTAGAGGTTGGAGGCTGGCCTGAGATGCACCTTGTGTACCGCCTCGCCTGCGGTGTCGAAGAACTGCAGGCTGCGGCGGATGTCGGCGCCATCGCGCTTTTCCACGGCAAAGCCGTGCGCCCAAACTTTTGGGAAAATACGCAGGTCGATATTTTCGCCGAGCACCATGGCATTGTGATTACCGGTGACAACCTTGTCGTAGACGCCGATCTTCTCGTGCACCGCGCTTTCGTTGCGGGTCAGCGCCATCACCTCACCGACAGCTTCGAGGCCAGTCAAAAGGTCGTTGACACGCGGCTCGACGCGCACGACGCCGTCGCCGCAATGCGCGGCGACCAGTTCGGCCTCCGAAATACCGAGCTGGGCGGCGAGGTCGCGCTCGCGCATTGTCGGATTGTCTGCCCGTGCCCGCCGGATCTCGTGCGGGGCGGGTTTTACGCGCTGGTCCATTTCTGCCACCTACTTGTTGAGGATGAGCTTGCCCTGCCGGGTGATCTTCAGCCGGTACAGCGCACCATGATGCTCGATGCCGATCTCGTGCTCGCCCTGGAACAGCGTGTTGCTGGACAGCGTTCTCACGGCCGATTGGACCCGGTCGAAATGGACGGAATTTTCGTCGGAACGGCGGACGCGATAGCGAAAGTCGCTGGGATTGTGCGTGTTCATTGGTTCGATCCCTTTCCTGTGCCGGGCATCTGGCGCGGCGCCTGCGTGAAATGCCGATTCAATTCTTGACTCGAATGATCATGTTATCTAGCAGTGCAATACCGGAGTAAATGAGTCAACATTTAAGACGCCGGACACGAAGAAAAATGCCAGCGAGCCCCAAGCCAGCCAGCATCGAACATGGATTCTTGGAGCTGCAGCATGGGGTTGGCGAATTGGGGACGGCTGGCGGGCAGCGGCCTGACACATTGTTCTATGACAAGCAAAATGGCCGCGTTGCTGGCCGGCGCGGCGGCGATCCCGCTGCTTGCCACACCGGCCGGCGCCCAGCAGGCCGCCCAACCGGCAGCCGACCAGCAGCAGACTGACCCGTCTCAACAGCCCGAAAAGGTAAAGCCGGCCCCGGCGGGTGCCACACTGCTCGACAAGATCCTGATCCTCAGCCGTACCGGCGAGACGGCGATCGAGTCGCTTGCTTCAGCCAGCCATGTCGACGAGGAACAGCTCGAGCGCCGCATGGCGACGACGCCCAACGAAATGCTGTTCGGTGTGCCGGGTGTCGCCGTCCAGGCCGACACAAGGCGTGTCAGTTCCAGCATCAACATCCGCGGCCTGCAGGACTTCGGCCGCGTCTCCGTCATCGTCGACGGCGCCCGCCAGAATTTCCAGCGCTCGGATCATGGCACGCAATCGACCTTCTACATCGATCCCGAATTGATCAAATCCGTCGATGTGATCCGCGGTCCGGTCGCCAACACCTATGGCTCCGGGGCGATCGGCGGCGTCGTATTTTTCGACACCAAGGATGCGCAGGATTTCCTCAAGCCCGACGAGACCTGGGCGGCATCCGCGACCGGGCGCTACGAAACCAACGGCGAAGGCTGGACCACCAGCGCCACCGGCGCCTATCGGATCAACGAGAACTGGGACGTGCTCGGCAATATCGTCTACCGCGACTATGACGACTACAAGCATGGCGGCGGCGACACTGTGGCGGGCACTGGCTTCGACGTCTTTAGCGGCCTCCTCAAGACGACCATCCGCCCCAGCGAAAACAGCGAGCTGAAGCTGGGCTGGATCGGCTCGAACGACGGATGGACCGAGACCAGCGGCAGCGCGCCGGTGAACGACGCCGACCTGAAGGCGAATACGTTCACGGCCCGCTACAACATCACCGACGAAGACAAGAGCTGGCTCGACCTCCACATCAACGCATCCTACAACAAGACCAAGCTCGATCTGACGACCCTTGTGGCGCAAAACCGGTTTGATCCGGTCACCGGTCTGCCCGTGGTTTTGCCGGCGGGTTCGAAATCGACGTTCGACATCGGCACCTCCGGCATCGACATTTGGAACACGTCGAGATTCGAGACCGTTGGAATCGCGCATGAGCTGACCTATGGCGGCGACTGGGTTGGCGACGATGTCGAGACAGGCGGCACGGCGGGCGGCGACAGCTTCTATACGCCCTCGGGCAACAGGAACGTCTCCGGCGCTTACGTTCAGGACAAGCTCACCTGGGACTGGCTCGAGATCATCGCCGGGCTGCGCTACGACAGCTACAAGCTTGACAGCGATGTCGGCGAAACCTCTGGCGACCGGCTGTCGCCACGCATCACAGTGGGCATTTCGCCCTTCGAGAGCGCCAGCCTTTCCGGGCTGCAATTCTACGGCACCTACGCTGAAGGCTATCGTTCTCCGTCGCTGTCGGAGACCCTGATCAGCGGCAATCATCCGGCCGGCGTCAGCTTCCCGTTCCTCCCCAATCCCAATCTCAAGCCCGAAACCGGCAAGACCGTGGAATTCGGCGTCAATTACAGCACCAACGGCGTCATCCAGGCCGACGACGCGCTGCGGCTGAAGGCGGCCTATTTCAACAACAATGTTGACGATTACATCGATGGCGTAACGCTATCGGCGTTCGACCCGACCAGCGGCTGCCCGTTCGGTCCGGGCATACCGATCTGCTTCCAGTATCAGAATTTCGCCAAGGCCAAGATTCACGGCTTCGAGATGGAGGGCGTCTATGATGCCGCCTGGGGCTTTGCCGGGCTTTCGGCGTCGTTCACCGACGGCCACACGATTTCCTATGAAGGCGAACGGGCGGACCTTGTCACCGTCCCCTCCTCACAGATCACCGGGCAACTCGGCTTTCGCTTCCTCGAGGACAGGCTGACCATCGGCGGCGAGGTGCAATACAACGGCAAGCCGCAGGGCAACCCGGTGGCCAGGGACTACACGCTGGTCAATGCCTTCGCCAGCTACCAGGCGACCGACAATTTCAAGGTCGATTTCCGCGCCGACAATCTGTTCGACGTCAAATACGCCAACCCGCTGAACGCATCGACCACCAGTGTTGTCTACGAGCCAGGCGTCACCCTGAAGCTGGCGGCGACCATGAGGTTTGGAGGCTGAGACAATGAAAGGCATGACGGCATCCCTTCGTCTGTTCGCCGCGGTGCTGGCAATATTGCTTGCGGCGGCTCCAGCGTGGACACAACAGCAAGCACCGGCGCTGATCCTCGAGCTCAACGGCGCGCAGCCCTCCGACAAGGGCTGCCGCCTGACCTTCGTGGTCACCAACAATCTCGGCGCCGGTCTTTCCAAGGCGGCGTTCGAGATCGCGCTGTTCAACGAGGCCGGCGTCGTCGACCGGCTGACCGTGCTCGATTTCAAGGAGCTGCCGGCAGGCAAGACCAAGGTGACGCGTTTCGACCTTGCCGGCACGGATTGCGGCAAGGTCAGCCGCGTGTTGATCAACAGCGCCACGGAATGCGCCGGCGCCGAGCCGAATGCCTGCATGCGCGGGCTGAAGACGCAGACCAGGACCGGCATCGCCTTCGGGGTCTGAATTTTGGGACCGGAACCCGCATTCGCACGAAACCCCGTCGCGTGGCCATTGGCCGGTTTCCTGCCGCCGGAACCGGACGATCCGGATTTCACCATCCCGCGCGGGGCGCTGCGTGTTTCGCCGCGCGACAGGCCGGAAGACAGTTACATCGCCGATGCCGACGGCGACTTGACTGCGGTACCTATGGAGCCATTGCGGCAGGCACGACAGACGCGGCGGCGCCGCAACTGGACGGTGGCGATCGCCTGCTCTTGCGCATTCCACGTGGCGGTGGCGCTGGCCTTCCTCACGCTGCCGGACGACCGGCCAAGCATCGAAGGTGCCGACCAGCAAGGCGAAATGCTGCTCGGCGCCGACCCGCAGCAGGCGGCCGGCGATGTCGGAGACGATCCGGAAGTGGCCAACGTGACGATGGTGACCATGCTCGACGCCAAGCCGGTCGAAACGGTCGAGGCGCAGGCGGCCGCGGCAGAGGAGACGCTCCAGCCGGTCACCGATGCGGCGGAGACATCGGACAAAGAAGTGGTTGAGCCGGTCAACGAGGCCGCCACGGAAACTGCTGCGCCTGCCGATCGCACCGAACCAGCACCTGCGCAGCCGGCGCGCCAGGACCCATCGCCCGACGTTCTTGCAACCGACAGGCTGGTGCCTGCCGACGACAATGCCGTGCCGCCAGTCAGCGCGGTCGAAACGGCCGAACCTGCCGAGACGAGTGCGCCGGCACCAGCCGACCCGGCGCCGGCCGAAACGGTTCAGACGACCGAGACAGTCGGCGCGGCGGAAGAACCGAAGCCGGACAGGCCGGAGCCCAAGCAGCCGAAGAAGGCAACCGCAAAGAACAAGCCGGTCAGGAAGGCCGAACCAAACGAGCCTGAAAAGCCGGCCCTGCGCAGGAAGGCGAGCAAGGCACTTGCGAAAGCCGATTCCAAGAAGAAAAAGACCGGCTCCGGCGGCCGTGACGAAACGGATGTCGCGCGCGGCATGGCCGACGGCAGGAAGGACGGCAAGATCCTGACCGCCAGCAGAGGCGGCAAATCAGGCATCGGCAATGCAGCCGTCACGAACTATCCCGGCAAGATCAGATCAAAACTGGTGCGGGCCTTCAATTCGACACGCACACGCGCCACCGGCACAGCAACCGTTGCCTTTACCGTCGGCTCGAACGGCAGCGTCCGGTCGGCTAGGCTGACGGGCAGTTCGGGTGTTGCCGCGCTGGACAAAGCCGCACTCGACGCAGTCCGCCGGGCTTCTCCGTTTCCTCCTATTCCGGAAGGAGCCGGTCGCTCGGCCTGGCAGTTCGAAGTGCCGCTCGGTATCAGGTAACGATCGTCCTCATGCGGATACCAAAGTCGGCGCCACCCCTGCCCCGCGATGCGCGAACCCTGGCGAAACCTACGCAGCGGCCAGCAGGCTGGCATTGCCGCCCGCCGCCGTGGTGTCGACGCAGACGGCGCGCTCGTGGGCGTAGGCGGCCGGATAATAGACTTCGCTGATCAGCGGCACGATCGGGCCGGCGCGCTCGGCGATGACCTTGCGCACGATGCGCGCGGCCTCGGGCGTGCCGGAAAAGGCCACGACATCGACCCGCAGCGAGCGCGCTTCGACCGGGTCCGGCCGGCCGTCGATGGCCGCCAGCGGCAGGCCCTTGCCGGTCAGCGCCGACAGCGCTGCCGGCGCGCCGGGTGCGACGGCGAGCACGGCATTGCCGGCGGCCAGCGCCTGGATCGTCTGCGCAAGCAGCGTATCCGCGTCGGGACCGAGGCACAGCACGCGCCCGCGCGGCGACAGCGACAGCGTGTTGGCCTCGCCGGTCGGCCCGGGCAGGTCGACCTGGCCGAAATCGATGGCGGCGGCGGTGCCGATGGCGGCGGCACCCTTGCCGCGCAGATGTTTCCTCAGGATGGCGACACGATCCGGACGCGTCGACCAGCCGCCAAGCGCCGGGTCCGGCAGATTGTCGGCGAGCTCGGTCGCAGTCACCTTGCGGCCTTCGGCAAGATGGGTGCCGGCCTCCGGTCCCTTGCGGAAGCGTCGAAGATAATGTGGGCCGCCGGCCTTCGGCCCGGTGCCGGAAAGGCTCTCGCCGCCGAACGGCTGCGCGCCGACGACGGCGCCGATCTGGTTGCGGTTGACGTAGATGTTGCCGGCATGGATGCCATCGACGAAATGCTGGGCGCGGCCTTCGATGCGGGTGTGCAGGCCGAAGGTCAGGCCATAGCCCTTGCGGTTGATCGCCGCGATCACCGCATCAATCTCGTCGGCATCGAAGGTGGCGACATGCAGCACCGGCCCGAACACCTCGCGCTCCAACTCCTCGATGCCCTTGACCCGAAAGACGTGCGGCGCAACGAAGCGGCCGTCCTTCGGCGCTTCGAGCTTGGCGATCAGCCGGCCCTGCAGGCCCATTTTGGTGCAATAGTCACGGATCGACGCTTGCGCCTCGTCATCGATGACCGGACCGACATCGGTCGATATCCGCCACGGGTCGCCGAGGCTGAGCGCTTCCATCGCGCCTTTCAGCATCTCAAGCATCTTCTTCTCGACGTCCTTCTGCACGTAGAGAATGCGCAATGCCGAGCAGCGCTGGCCGGCACTCTGGAAGGCGGAGGCCAGGATGTCGCGCACCGCCTGTTCGGGCAGCGCAGTGGAATCGACAATCATGGCGTTCAGGCCGCCGGTCTCGGCGATCAGCATGGCGTCGGGCGCGGCGGTGTCGGCGAGCTGCTTTTCGATCAGCTTGGCGACCTCGGTCGAGCCGGTGAAGCAGACGCCGGCAATGCGCGGGTCAGCGGTCAGCGGGCCGCCGACCGAGGGGCCGTCGCCGGGCAGAAGCTGGATGACATCCTCCGGCACGCCGGCCTCGCGCAGCAACTGGACAGCGCGGAAGGCGATCAGCGGCGTCTGTTCGGCCGGCTTGGCGATCACCGAATTACCGGTGACGAGTGCCGCCGCGATCTGCCCGGTGAAGATGGCGAGCGGAAAATTCCACGGCGAGATGCAGGCGATGGCGCCGCGCGCCTCGGTGCCCGCCTCGGCATTGGCGGCCTCAGCCGCATAGTAGCGCAGGAAATCGACCGCCTCGCGCACTTCGGCGACGCCGTCGGCGAGCGATTTGCCGGCCTCGCGGGCGGAGAGTGCAAAGAACTCGACGGCGTTTGCTTCGTAGAGATCGGCCGCCCGGTTGAGGATGGCAGCGCGCTCGGCGACCGGCCGTCTTGCCCATGCCGGTTGTGCCTCGACGGCGATGCGCACGGCGGTCTCGACCTGCTTGGCGCCGGCCTCGCTGACCGTGCCGACCACTTCCGAAGGTTTTGCTGGATTGACGACCGGACGCTGCTTGCCGTAGCCGGCCGCGCGGCTGACCGGCTTGGCGTGCCAGCGCTCCGGCCCGGCGAACTCGGCCCTCGCCTTGTCGATCGCAGCCAGCGTCAGCGTGTCGGTGATATCGAAGCCCTTGGAATTGCGCCGGCCTGGACCGAAGATTGCCGACGGCGGCACGATCGCTGGATTGGCGGCGGGACCTTGTTTCTCCACCGTTTCGAGCGGGTCGCGGGCAATGTCCTCGGGCTCGACTTCCTCGTCGGTGAGCTGGTGGACAAAGGAGGAATTGGCGCCGTTTTCGAGCAGCCGGCGGACCAGATAGGCGAGCAGGTCGGAATGAGCACCGACCGGCGCATAGATGCGGCAGCGCGTGCCTTCGGCCCGCCGCACCGTCTCATGCAGCGCCTCGCCCATGCCATGCAGCCGCTGGAACTCGAACGTATCGCGCTCCGTCGTCATCGACAGAATCGCGGCGACGGTGTGGGCGTTGTGGGTGGCGAATTGCGGATAGATGCGGTCGGTCATCGCCAACAGCTTCTTGGCGCAGGCCAGGTAGGAGACGTCGGTGTTGGCCTTGCGGGTAAAAACCGGATAGCCGTCGAGCCCGAGCGTCTGCGCCCGCTTGATCTCGGTGTCCCAATAGGCACCCTTGACCAGCCGCACCATGATGCTGCGGTCGTATTTCCTCGCCAGCTCGTAGAGCCAGTCGATGACGAAGGCCGCGCGCGGGCCATAGGCCTGCACGACGACGCCAAAACCGTTCCAGCCGGTAAGCTCCGGTTCGGCCAGCACCCGCTCGATGACGTCGAGCGACAAATCGAGGCGGTCGGCTTCCTCGGCGTCGATGTTGAGGCCCATGCGCGAATGGCGCGCCGCCAGCGCCAGCGACAACAGCCGCTCGGCCATGACGGGCAGCATCTTTTCCTTCTGCGTCACTTCATAGCGCGGATGCAGCGCAGACAGTTTTACCGAGATGCCGTGGTTCTGGCGGATGTCGGGGCCGTTGGCGCCGGCATCGAGCGAAGAGATGGCATCGGCATATGCCTTGAGGTAGCGCAGCGCGTCGGCCTCGGTGCGGGCCGCCTCGCCCAGCATGTCGAAAGAATAGAGATAGCCCTTCTGCATCATCGGTCGGCCGCGCCTGACCGCCTCGGCAATGGTACGGCCGAGCACGAACTGCTCGCCCATTTCGCGCATGGCGGCGGCGACGGCCTTGCGGATGACCGGCTCGCCAAGCCGGCGCACCATGGCGCGCAGCGTGCCTTCGATGCCGCCCTCGCCCTCGTCGAGCACGCGGCCGGTCAGCATCAGCGCCCAGGTCGACGCATTGATGAAGATCGAGCTCGAGCCGCCCGCATGCGCCGACCAGTCGTGCGGCGCGATCTTGTCGGCGATAAGGTCGTCCATCGTCTCGGTGTCTGGCACGCGCAGCAGCGCCTCGGCCAGGCACATCAGCGCCACGCCCTCCTTGGTCGACAGGCCATAGGCGGACAGGAACACCTCCATCAGCCGCGGATCGGACGAGCCGCGCACCGCGCGCACCAGATCGGCGGCACGCGCCGAAATCGCCTTGCGGTCTTGCGCGGACAGCCCGGCCGCCTCGGCCAGCCGCTTCACCGCCTGGTCTTCGTCGGGCAAATAATTGGCACGGATCTGCTGGCGGATGGTATCGAGCGCTGGCATGGCGGTCCTGTAGAGCGAGCATAAGGGAGCGGGCCGACGGTCACCGGACCGAACGGCGCAAGCTAACATAAGTAGGGATTGCAGTCGGTCCAAAGAAGTCGACAGAACAGATCGATCGATCTATCATTAGGACTGATCACCTCCAATTCGACCAGGAATTCAGTGACGGAAGACCAATTGGACCGCATCGACAGGAACATCCTGTCGGCTCTGGGCAGCAATGGCCGGCTTTCCATGTCGGAACTGGCGGCGAAAGTCGGCCTGTCGAAGACGCCGGTGCAGGCACGAGTCAAACGGCTGGAGAAGGACGGCTTCATCAGGGGCTACCAGGCGATCATCGACCGTGAGCGCATGGGCGAAGGCCATGTCGCCTTCGTCCAGGTGAAACTGTCCGACACCCGCTCGGCCGCGCTCGACGCCTTCAACCGCGCCGTGCAGGCGGTGCCGGAGATCGAGCAGTGCCACATGATGGCATCGAGCTTCGACTACCTGCTGAAGGTCCGCACCACCGACATCGCCGCCTACCGCCGCGTACTCGGCGAGCGCATCTCCGCCCTGCCGCACGTTGCCCAGACCTCGACGTTTGTCGCGATGGAGACGGTGAAGGATCGGTAGGAGAGCGCTGTTGTTGTCCCGCCACCCTCACTCCGCCAGTGTCTTCAAAAACGCCACCAGCGCCGCGCGTTCGCGGTCCGAAAGCTGCAGCGGGTGGATCTCGGATGTGCCCTCGACGCTTGCCGGTGCCTTCGAATAATGCGCCACCACCTCGTCGAGGGAGGAAAACTGCCCGGCGTGCATGTAGGGCGGCCGGGTGGCGGCACCCCGCAGCGACGGCGTCTTGTAGGCGCGGACGAGTTCCGGCCCGGTCTTGACCATGAAGCGCAACTCGCGGCAGGCGCTGGCATCGCCGTCGCGAAAGGCGCCGAAACAGTTGAACGGATCGGCCTCGACCTGCGCCACCGCGTCGACGCGGCCGCGATCCGGCGGCAGGCCCGCGACCGGCGGCACGCCGGTGTTGTGGAAGCTGCCGTCGGTAAAACGCGGGCCGTTATGGCAGGTCACGCAATTGGCCTTGCCGATGAACAGCTTCAGGCCGAGGATTTCCTCCGGCGAAAAGGCGGCGTCGCCTTTCGGCTCGGCGCCCGCAGCCAGGTCGATGGCGAAGCGGTCGAAGCGTGTCTGCGGCGGCGCGATCGAGCGCTCGAAGGCGGCGATCGCCTTGCCGATGTTGGCAAAGACGCGGTTGACCTCCTCGGCTTGACTGGCGGGCATGGCGTTCCAGGCCGCCTTCTCGGCATCGGTGCCGAGCGGGCCGGCATTGGCCGGCACGCCCGAAAGGTCCGGCAGCGGCCCGAAGATGCGCTCGTAGCGCTCGCCGAAGCGGGCCTTGATGTAATGCGCGAAGGCGGCGCGGTTGCCGGCCTGCTCCAGCGGATTTTCGAGCGGTGTCAGCGCTTGCGCCCACAGGCTGTCGCGCCGCCCGTCCCAGAAGAACCAGGGATCATGCGCGACGCCGGCCAACGGCATGGTACGACGGTTGGTGCGGCCGACGGCGACCGCTTGCGGCAAGTCGTCCTGGAATTGGCGGTCGATCTTGTGGCAGGTCGAGCACGATACCGTGCCGTCGCCGCTCATCCCGGTGTCGAAGAACAGCGTCGAGCCGAGTGCCGCGGCGGCCGGCACATCGGCGAAGCGATTGGTGGTGTCGGGCTTCAGCGGCGGCAGCTTGGATAGTGCCAGCGAGGCGATGGTCTGCTTTTCGGCATCGGAAAACTCCGGTCTGCCGCAGCCGGCAAGCAGGGCCACCACCACCAACGCGAGAAGACTGGGAAACCGGCTCATCAGTGGCTCACAGCACCACATTGAAGACGACAGTGTCCGAACCGGCCGCAGCGGAAATGGCAAAATGCAATTGCCACCACCCGCTCATCGTGAATTTGACGCCGTCGATGCGATAGCGCCCCGCGCCGAGGTAATCGGTCGCCTGCGGGCTGGTCGGCAGACCGTGCTTGTGCTGCGGCATGCCGCCGGAAATCGTTATCGCAGCACCTTCCACCGGCGCACCCTCGACGGTTTTGAGCGTGAGCAGCCAGGATTCCAGTTCGCCCTGCCGGATGACGCCTTTCTCGGGCTCGAAAGTCGCCACGAACAGCTTGTTCGCCGTCGTCTTGGAACGGCCGACGTCCGAACTTGGTTGGGGTGCATGCGGCGCCGTCAGATAGACGATTGCCAGCACGCCGGCGAGCAAGGCAGCCAGGCCGAGGCCTCCAAGAAGATAACGCCATAACGATGCCAAACCCATTCCTGTTCTGCGGATAACGTTTCGCTGGGCAGATCGCGTCCCACGCCCCTGTGGGAAATCGAGCCCAGTGCAAGAATCCGCCGTCGCCAAGCATGGCGCTGCCGGCTGCAAAAAGCTACAGCACCGCAATTGCAGGATGGAGGAGTGCTTCATGGCAGGAAACGGCATCGCCTCGATCGGCGAGTGCATGCTCGAGCTTTCGGGCCAGGCCGGGCCGAACTGGCGCATGGGCTTTGCCGGCGACACGTTCAACACGTTATGGGCGCTGCATGCCTTGAGCGGCGAGCGGCCGGCGACCTATGTGTCGGCCTTCGGCGACGACCCGTTCTCACGCGACCAGATCAAGTTCCTGGCCGAGAACGGCATCGGCATCGGCGCCAGCCCGGTGATAGCGGGCGCGCGCCCCGGCCTCTATGCGATCACGCTGACCGGCGCCGAACGTTCTTTCACCTATTGGCGGGCCGATGCGGCCGCAAGGCAGTTGGCTTCGGACCCAGCCGCATTGCAGAAAAGCCTTGAAAACCAAGCGCTTGTCTATTTTTCCGGTATAACTTTGGCAATCCTCGACGAGGCTCCACGCAAGGTACTGCTGACGGCCGTGGCCAAGGCGCGCGCGGCCGGCTCGCTGATTGCCTTCGACCCCAATTACCGGCCGAGGCTGTGGCGCCAAAGCGAGGAAGCGCAGGCCGCGATCCTCGAGGCGCTCGCCGTCGCCGACATCGCGCTACCGACCTTTCCCGACGAGCAGATGCTGTTTGGTGATACAACACCGCAGAAAACAGCTGAACGGCTGCGAAAGCTGGTCGGCGAAGTCGTCGTCAAGAACGGCGAGGAACCGGCGCTGATCGCGCAAAACGGAACCTCGCAATCGGTGCCGGCGGTACACGTCGCCACCCCGGTCGACACCACCGGCGCCGGCGACTCCTTCAACGGCGCCTACCTCGCCGCCCGCCTTGCCGGCCATGCCCCGGCAAAAGCCGTGCTGCGCGCTCATCGCGTCGCCGCCGCCGTCGTGCAGGTGCGCGGCGCCCTGGCGCCGTTCGAGACGCTCAAGGCTGCGTTCGAGGCACCCGCTATCTGACCTTGATGACGACCTTGCCCTTGGCGCGTCCTGTTTCGACATAGGCCAGGGCGTCATTGGTCGCTTCGAATGGAAAGACCCGATCCACAACCGGGCGGATCGCGCCGGCTTCGATGAGAGCGGTGATTTTGCTCAGCTGATCGCCCTGCGCCCACATGAACAGGAACGAAAACTGCACGCCGCGGCGCTTGGCTTTGGCCCGAATTCCGCGACTCAGGAAGCGCAGCACCAGCCTCAGCATCAAGTTCAGTCCCTTTTCCCTGGCAAATTCGGCATCCGGTGGACCGGAGATGGAGATGAGCTTGCCACCCGGTTTCAGCACCCTCAGGGATTTTTCCAGTGTCTTGGCGTCCTGGCTGTTCAAGACGACATCGTAGCCCGACAGAACTTTCTCGAAGTCGTCTTTCCTGTAGTCGACGACGACATCGGCGCCGAGACTTTTGACCAGATCGGCACTTGCCGCGCTCGCGGTTGTCGCAACGGTCGCGCCGAGGTGCTTGGCCAACTGAATAGCAAATGTCCCGACGCCGCCGGAACCAGCCTGAATGAAGACCTTCTGTCCCTTCTTCAGGTTTGCCCGTTCGATGAGCGTCTGCCAGGCGGTGAGACCGACCAGGGGAATCGACGCCGCCTCTTCCATACTGAGATTCTCGGGCTTCAACGCTACGTCGGCCTCATTCACGGCAATGAATTCGGCGAATGTCCCAATCCGGCCGTCGCGCGGCCGCGCATAGACCTCGTCGCCGGCCTTGAACTTGCTGACTTGCGATCCTACGCGGATAACCTTCCCAGCCACGTCGTGGCCCAGGATGAAGGGCCGGCGGTAGGGCAGGATGAGCTTGAATTCTCCGGTTTTGACCTTGGAATCGAGCAGGTTCACCCCTGCGGCATGGACCTCGACCAAGACATCGCTGTCCTGGAGCTCCGGCTCCGGCATTTCGGCCAGCCGCAGGGCGCCCTTTTATTATACTTATCGACAACGAATGCCTTCATGGCAGTTACTTTCCAAGAATGTCTGTTGCTGTTCGGGACGAAACAAGCCGAACGTTTTCAGCTGCATGGCCGCCCTGCGGCAAGGCCTCAGCCTCGAGGAAGGACAGCGCCTTCGGGACAAAAGCGGCGTGGTTCTGAAATACCCCGCCATGCCCGGCATCCGGATAGATGACCAGATGCGCCCCCGGGATACGCCCGGCGAGATCGTAGGTATTGCTGCTCGGCACCATCCTGTCCTGGTCGCCATTCGCAACCAAAGTGGGAATGCGGATGGTGCTCAGGTCTTGTGGCGCCTGGAGTCCGTAGGCCTTGATCGCCTTGAGTTGCGCGCCAAACGCGCTCAGCGATATCGCCTTGTCCCGGTTATTCCGGCGCTCCTTCAGCCGTTGCAGAAATGCGTTTGCGGCGCGGCGCCCATTCGGCGTTCTTGTGAAGAAGAGATAGTACTTCGGATCCCGAAAAGTCAGCGCGCCCTTGATCATGTCCACGATCGTCAGCGGCGTCACCTTGTCGATGCCTTGCCCACCGGCCGGCCCCGTGCCAGCCAGGATGAGTTTGCGCACAAGCTTGGGCTCGGTCAGCACAATCTCTTGCGCCACGAAGCCGCCAAGTGAAAAGCCGAAGAGATCGACTTCTTCGAACCCCAGCGCCCGGACAAAGGCGACCGCATCCCGCGCCATGCCGGAAATGGTCGACGGAGTTTTGCCACCCGAAGCACCGATGCCGCGATTGTCGAAGGCAATCACCCGCCGGGTCGCAGCGAGGCCATCGACGATGCGCGGATCAAAATTGTCCAGCTGAGCAGCCAGATGGTTGAGCAGGATCACCGGCACGCCCGCCCTGGGCCCGAGTTCCCTGTAAGCAAAGGCTGTGCCGCCGACGTCGATCGAGAGCGTTGGCACGTCCTGGAACAACGCCGGTGAACGCGGCAACCGATTGGATCTATGTGTCATGCTTGGCGCCTCCGTTTCGTAGGGCCTGGCCAAATGTGTCGTAGTTGCTAGTCGCATGTGCGTGAAATCCTCTGGCTCGCCGTTGTTCAGACCGGCAGTCGGAACTGCTTGCGCAGGCTCTTGTCGAAAATCCCCGCGGGGGCAAAGCGGCGCAGCAGGCTGACCTGGCGCGCTGCGTTGCCAGCGGTACAGCGCCGTCGCGGGCGGGCATCGGTCGCTGCCTTGACAACCACATCCGCCACCACTTCCGGCCGATCGGCTTTGGGCATCACATCGCCCAGCAGCGCCTTGAGCCCGGCTCGAGCCCGATCGTATTCCTTCAACAGCGAATCCGGCTCGATGCCGTTCTGGTCGAAGACGGTGCGGACGAATGCCGGCTCGATGACGGAAACGCGGACGTTGAAGGCGCGCACCTCGTGGTCGAGCGATTCCGAATAGCCTTCGAGCGCGTGCTTGACCGCCGAGTAATGAGCTGAGTATGGCGCGGGTACCAGTCCCAGAATGGAGCCGATATTGATGATGCGCCCTTCGCCGCGCCGCCGCATCGACGGCAACACCGCATTGGTCATTCGCATGACGCCGAACAGATTGACGTCGAACAGGGCTTGTACCTGTGCGACCGAGGATTCCTCGGCGCCTCCTAGCAGACCGACACCGGCATTGTTGACCAGGAGGTCGATCCGGCCGGTCTGCGCGAGCACGTTGGCAACGAGCGCATTGACGGCCGCATCATCGGTCACGTCGCATGCCAGCATGGTCACTCCGCCCGGACCATTACTGGTCTTGCGGCGACTTGTCCCGAAGACAGTGAAACCCGCCCGCGCCAAGGCCTCGGCGCTGGCGCGGCCGATGCCCGAGGAGGCCCCGGTCACGATTGCGGTCTTTTCAGAATTCCCATTCATTTTGATGTTCCAGGTTCGAGAGGTCTAGCTTATTTCCACGAATTGACTTATGATCGTAATATCAGATTATGAGCATAATGCAATAGCAGGACAGGAAAGAAAGACCATGCGCTACGAAAAGGGCCGAAAAGACGCGTCACGCAGCCGGATCATGGAGGTCGCCGCCGAACGTTTTCGATCTGACGGCATCGCGGCGTCCGGGCTGGCAACCATTATGAGCGACGCCGGGCTGACGAACGGCGCCTTCTATCCGCACTTCCAGTCGAAGGCGGAGCTCGTCCGTGAAAGCGTGGCGGCGGCCTTGGACGCGCAGTCGCATGAAGTGCAGGAAGCATTGGCCGCCGGCGGTCCGGAAATGGCCATAGAGACGTATCTATCGGCCGAGCACCGGGACAATCCTGGAAAGGGTTGCGCTTCGGCCGCGTTGTTGCCGGAAATCGCGCGGCAGCCGCCTGAAACGCGAGCCCTCTATGCCAAGCGCGCTCAATCCCTGGTGCGCCAGATAGCTGAAGCTCTGCCGCAGACGAACGATCCCGAGGGCGCTGCGTTGGGCATGTTTGCAACGCTCATCGGCGCGCTTCAACTCGCGCGCGCCGTGGAAGGAACGGAATTATCGGATCGTATCCTGGCGGCGGGAGCAGCTGCCGCAAAGGCGCTGATCCGGCCGGTTCAAGACGAGGCGGCCTCCTGAGGGCAGCCCGGATTATTCGGCCGGCTCGAATCTGCCTTGCACCAAGACTGTCTCCACCGGCCCGAGCGGATTGATGATCCGGCTCTCCAGGACTTCGATAAGTTTGCGTCCAACACCCGCCATATCCACGGAATGAACTCCGATCTTTGCCGGCAGGAAGCGTGCCAGCCGCGTGCTGTCACGGGTGACGATGTGGACGTCGCGGCCTGGTGTGAGACCCCACTTGCCGAGAGCGTGCAACGCTCCCAGAAGGCCCAGTTCGTTGGCGCACGCCAAGCCCGTTGGCGGATCTGATGACGCCAGCAAGCGATCGAACCAGCCTGCGCTCGATTCCATGGTGAACATGCCATGACCGATCAACGATGGGTCGATCGGAATGCCAGCCTCGGCCATTGCCCTTCCATACCCGGAAAGACGCGTGGCACTCGCCTGGTCCTCCGGAACGAGAAGTTGCAGCGCAATACGTCGACAGCCCTTATCCATGAGCCGCCGGGTCGCCTCATAGGCAATCTGTTCATTGTCGACATCGACGTAAGGATACGCGATATCCAGGTCGGTTCTTCCAAACGCGACGAACGGCATGCGTCTATCCAGCAGCAGCTTGACGCGCGGATCAGCCGACACCAGGCGCGTGATGACCAGGCCGTCTGCGCTGTGCGCCTGAAGCTGCCGCTGCACACTCTCAACGGGATCGTCGTCGGGAGTGGTGGAATAGATGGACAGACTATAACCGGCTTGCCGCGCCGCCAGCGTCATGCCTTCGATTAAAGGAAGCTTCAACAGATCGGACAGATGGTCTCGTGTTTCCATCGGGAGTACTGCCGTCAGCGTCTGCGTTCGACCGGTTTTGAGCGCGCGACCATGATGATTTGGTAAATAGCCGACCCGCTTAGCCGCCTCCTTGACGCGGGCTATGGTCGAGGGCTGCACTTCCGGTCCATCTTTCAGAGCGCGGGAAACCGTGGTCACCGAGAGGGAAAGTTCCGCGGCGATCTGCTTTAGATTGGCCATTGTTCGCCCGACTTCATTTGCGAAAGCGCCGGCTGATTTGCTGACCGCCATAACGTTACCGAATTCGACATCCCGGTCAATCGAAACTCCCGTAGGAAGCAGCTTGACTCCAGTGCATTGAGATGCAATCGTAACGTTACGATTACAAAATAATGGCTCTTTTGAGCGATGTTTGATAAAGTTGGGGAGGAGAACCTATGTCCTGGCTACGCATTTCCTTAACAGCATTCGCAATCTCGGCTGCCCTGCCCGTTCATGCGCAGACGGTCACCATCACGACCGCAGGTGGCGATTATGGTAACGCCATGAAGGAGGCCATGTGGGGCCCGGCTGCAAAAGAGCTTGGCTATGACGTCCGCGAGGAGACCCTAAGCGACGGCCTGGCCGCCTTGAAGATGCAGGTCACCTCGGGTGCGGTCACGACCGACGTCATTCACCTGGGCTCACCGGAAGGTGCCCAGGCGGCCGCACAATCGCTGCTGGAGCCACTCGACTACAAGATCATCGATCCGAAATCCGTGCCGGAGGGTGCAAAGTCCGACTACTGCTATCCGTTTGACTCCTATGGCACCGTCATGTCGTGGAACACCAAGACCTATGGCGAGAACCCGCCGAAGACGTGGGCGGAATTCTGGGATGTTGCCAAATTTTCTGGCCGTCGCGCGTTGCGCGCCAATGCGCAAGACTCGATCGAGATCGCGCTGCTCTCCGATGGCGTGGCACCGGCGGACGTCTATTCCGTGCTCAGCACCCCGGAAGGGCTAGAGCGCGCCATCAAGCGGCTTGAAGCGATCAAACCAGATGTCGCCGTGTGGTGGACCTCGGGCGCCCAGTCCGCGCAGTTGCTGAAAGACGGTGAGGCGGATTTGGTCATTACCTGGAACGGACGCGCCCAAACCGTGAAAGCAGATGGCGGCGCGGCTGACTACACGTTCAAGGGTTCGGTCATCGGCACGGACTGTCTTGGGGTGCCGAAGGGAGCGCCGAACAAGGAAGCCGCGATGAAGCTCATCGCAGCGATGACGCAGCCCGCGCGGGTTGCCAAGCTGACCGATTTCATTGCCTACGGCCCAGTCAATCCTGCGGCATATGAGGGTGGCCTTATTCCCGAGGACCGTCTGAAGACCCTTGCGACCGCGCCTGAAAATGCTGGCACTTCGGTGTTTTCCAATTCAGAATGGTGGGTCAAGAATGGCGAGGCTGCCCAAAGAGCCTTCGATGAAATGATGGCTCGCTGACTCTCAGCTCTGACGCATGTCGCGCAAAAATGTGCAGCGCGACAACGACATGCATGAAAACAAGAAACCTAAAGCGCGTCGCGTGAAGCCAGTCGAACGCGACGCGCTTTAAGGCTGGAGCACATGATGAAGTCGCTCGCGATCACCGTCGAAAGCGTGCACAAGGCTTATGGGTCCTACGTCGCACTGGATGATGTTTCGCTCGACATTCAGGCTGGCGAATTCCTCACGCTGCTAGGGCCATCGGGATCGGGCAAGACCACGTTACTCATGGCTCTGGCTGGTTTTGTCCGGCCGGATTCCGGTAAACTTTTCTTGGGCGATCGAGACATCACCCGCCTGCCGCCCAACAAACGAGACATCGGCATAGTATTCCAGAATTACGCCTTGTTTCCCCACATGAATGTCCTGGCGAACGTCGCGTATCCGCTGGTGCTGCGCAAGGTACCGAGAGCGGAGGCACGTCAGCGGGCGCTCGATACCTTGGCCCGGGTGAAGCTGGATGGCCTGGCGGAGCGCAATGTTGCCGCACTATCCGGCGGCCAACGTCAACGGGTGGCGTTGGCGCGGGCTATCGTCTTCGAACCGCGCGTGATGTTGATGGACGAGCCGCTGTCGGCGCTCGACAAGAATCTGCGCGAGACCATGCAGTATGAGATCCGGCGTCTGCATGATCATCTACGGATCACCACGATCTATGTGACGCACGACCAGCGCGAAGCGCTGATTATGTCTGACCGGATTGCGGTGATGAACTCTGGCCGCATCCAGCAGATAGATACGCCGCAGCGGATTTATGATCGTCCATCGACCCGCTTCGTCGCTGAGTTCATGGGCGAGGCTAACATTGTTGCCCCAGGCTCAGCGCGCAGAATCGACGGCGCCGAAGCATCACGCGAAACTCTGATGATCCGCGCCGAAAGCTTCCATCTCGATGCGAAACTCGTCGGCGGAGACGGAGTGGCTCTCGAAGGAATACTGCGCGCCAAAGCGTTCCGCGGCGAGAACTGGCTTTTGACGCTGGCGCTTGACGGCGGGCAAGAGGTTCTTGTCTGCATTCCGGCAGCGCTGGCCGGCGGCTGCGCCGAGCTTGCCGCCGGTCAGCGGATGACCGCATATGCACCAGCAGCGAAGGTTCACGCGATACCGGGAGCGATGGCGTGACCGTCGTCCGGGACCCGGCGCTCGCGGCGGATGCGCGGCGCGAGCGGCGGTTTTTTCTTTCACTTTCGCTCCCGGCGCTGTTCATCGTTGGGTTGGCGGCGATACTGCCCATCCTTTGGATCATCCGGCAGTCCTTCCTGACCACCGGGGGCGAGTACACCGTCGGCAACTACGAGAAGGTCCTTTCGAGCGGACTGACATGGTCGGCCCTCGTCACGACCCTCGAACTGTCCTTGGGTACGCTGGCGGCCTGCATTGTTCTCGGCACCCCTCTGGCGCTGGCTCTGGCCAGCGTCAGACCAAGGCTGGCCAACGTGCTCATGGCGTTCGTCATGCTGCCGCTGTGGACCTCCATTCTGGTGCGTACCTATGGTTGGCTCGTTCTCTTGCGGCGCGACGGCCTGATCAACGCGGCTTTGACCGGTTCAGGCCTGACGGCGGAGCCATTGCCGCTGGTCTACAACTTCACGGGAACGCTCATTGGCATGGTTCACTACATGCTGCCGCTCTTTCTGCTGCCTGTTTATGCTGCGATGCGCGATATCGACCCAAATCTCATTCGCGCGGCAGCGAGCATGGGGGCCACTCTCAGGCAGGTCGTCCGCACAGTCATTATGCCGCTTTCGGCGGGCGGCATCTTCTCGGGTTCGATTATCGTCCTCATCTACGCCATAGGTTTTTTCATCACGCCGGCGGTGCTTGGCGGCGGCAAGGTAAATCCTCTCTCTACCCGGATCGAGCGTACACTATCGACCTTTCAGGACTGGGGGTCGGCGAGCGTCCTGGGCATTCTGCTCCTCGTTCTTATGGCGCTGATCGGTGTGATGTTGCTGGCGGCACGCCGCCTGGTGGCCCAGAACACCGTGGAAGCCTCCCATGCTTGAAGCCTATCCGCAAAACAGGCTCGCCCGCATCTTGCTCTGGAGCTTTGCCGCTCTTGTCATGGCATTTCTGATGCTGCCGACGCTCGTGGTGGTGCCGCTTTCCTTTTCGGCGTCGAATCTCCTCGAGTTTCCGCCGCACGCCTACTCGTTGCGCTGGTACGAGAACTTCTTCGGCTCGGCAACGTGGATGGCCGCGCTCAGAACGAGTTTGATCCTTGGCACATTAACGGCGTTGATCGCGGTGCCATTTGCGCTGCTCGCCTGCATTTCAATGAATCGGCTGGGCGGAAAGACCGCTGCGGCCATCCAGAGCGTCCTGCTGACCCCCTCGATCACCCCAGGAATCCTGCTTGCGATCGGTCTCTTCTTCGTGTTGGCCGCACAACATCTGATCGGAACGCTATTCGGTGTGCTGGTCGGACATGTGGTGCTGGCCGTTCCGGTCGCCTGCATCGTGTTGCTACCCGCTCTCGCTCGCTTTGACTGGAACCAGGTTCAGGCGGCGCGCAGCCTCGGTGCAAACTGGGCCAGGGCCATTGGCGGAATAATCGTTCCGCAACTTCGGATCAGCTTGCTGTCAGCGACATTGATGGCGTTCCTGACTTCGCTCGACGAGTCTGTGATTTCGATCTTCATCGCAAGCGGTCGCAACAGCACGATGCCGAAGCTTATGTTCCTGTCGCTGCGCGATCAGATCGATCCGACCATTGCGGCGATCTCGACATTGTGGACCGTCATCGTCGTGGCCGTGGTCCTGATTGTGACCCTTCGCCAAAAATCCTGACCGAGACTGGAAACATGCCCACCAATCACCACGCGGCCGACGATCTGACGGATCATTCGACGGACATCCCTCAGGTAGGGTTGGCCATCATCACCGGATCGGCAAACTGGGGGCTTGCCTTCCCGGAAGATATCGAATTCGATGGTGTGCGCACCTTGCGGCGCGACATGAGTTTTGAAACACCTTTCGGTCGCACCGACAACTGGAAGCTGCTCGAGTTCGATGCGTCGATCACAGCCGAAGGGAGAGCAAAACGCGCGCTGTGCATGTATTCGCACGGCAATCCCCGCGACCGTATCGACCATTCCTGCCATCGCCGCGCGTTCTGGGTATTGATGCGGGCGGGTGTACGGCAAGTTCTCGCCTGCTCGACCGTAGGCGCCGTCAACAAGGCGATCCAGCCGGGCGACATGGTGGTGACTGCCGATATCATCGAACTGACGCAGACCCCGTTTTCACTGCTTCCTGACCGCCAGAGCTTTGACTGTTCGGGCAAGCAAATCGTGTGTCCAAGATGTGCGGCGGTTCTGGTCGAAACGGCCCGCCGTCATTGGCCAGCCGAATGCCGCGTTTATGGCATCGAACAGCAGTTGGTGGCTGCCCATTGTTATGGGCCGCGGCTGACAACGCCTGCCGAAGCCTTGGCGTATCGGGGCATGGGGGCGGATGTACTCAACCATTCCATCGCCCCTGAGGCGACCTTGTCGCGCGAGATCGGCGCGTGTTTCGTGCCTTGCGCGTTCGTGACGGCGGGCTTCAACGACTACATGGATCGCAATCGCCAGAAATTGCTGCAGGAGGACGTGCTGCCCAGTCTCTCCATGACAGCCTCGCGGGTCGCGCTGGAGACCGCCGCGCGACTTCCCGCTGATCCGGAATGCTCCTGTCACGGCTTGAAGTCGCCTCAGCCGAAAGAACGCTCCAGCCGGTTCTGAGACGACCTTGGTGCGCCGGATAGCTGAAGCTCTGCCACCGACCAACAATCCCGAGGGCGCTGCATTGGGCGTGTTTGCGACGTTCGAAACGTTGAGGGCGGCGTTTGAGGATTAGGGTCAAAACTCAATCAGACTGGCTGCCGCCAATGGCCCAGATGGGCGGAACTTGCCGTTTGAATTAGTCGGCGGGAATCAGCACAGAGCG
The DNA here is from genome assembly GCF_040318825.1 of Mesorhizobium sp. M1006. Taxonomy (NCBI): domain Bacteria; kingdom Pseudomonadati; phylum Pseudomonadota; class Alphaproteobacteria; order Hyphomicrobiales; family Phyllobacteriaceae; genus Mesorhizobium; species Mesorhizobium sp. M1006. The sequence continues at coordinate 11,417 of NZ_JAMYMZ010000008.1, read as the reverse complement.
CCATGAGCGGAAGCTTAGCAGGGGTCACGCCAGCGCCCAGTTAACGCTACGAAGCAGACCTTCAGCCTGTGCCGGAAGCGAGGCCCGGCTTACCAAGTGGCATATCCAGGAAGCGCGTCCCCCTCCTCAGCTAGGCACCGTTTTCGGCTCTACGCTATGCCTGCGCGACGAGCCCCTTCCTTAATCGCAGCGAGGGCCAGAGGATTGGTGACGGGATAGGTTCGGATGAAGTTCTCGACGGTGAACCTTGGAAACTCGACGGCAATCCGCCTGGCGATCGACTGCGCCTGCGCCGACTCTTCGAGCAGCGCGTGGCACAGGGCACGGAACATCAGAGTGACGGGAATATCCGGCGGACTTTGGCACAGCGACGACAGACTGTCGGCATAGCGACCGGCGACGAACCGCGCCCGGGCGAGCTGCGCGTAGTACCAACTCGGAGCCTGCGGATTGAGGCGAAACGCCCGTTCGGCGAGAGCACAGCCTTCTTCCGGATTTCCACACACGAGAGCTCGGCTTGAGGCGAGCATCGACAGCACATCGGCGTCATTGGGTGCCAGGGCCAGCGCCCGGTCGTATTCCTCTGCGGCCCCGCTGATATCGCCGTCAATGGCGCGGAGAGCGCCCATGTAAAGGCGCGTCATCGGATCGGTAGGGTCGAGCGCCAGAGCCTTTTCCACGCATTCTCGCCAGCGCTCGACCGAAGCGGCTGAATCTGGCGTGAAGGCATTGAAGGCATCGACCGCATGTGCCAATCCCAACGTCATCCAGGCCCGCGCGAAGCCGGGGTCGAGTTCCACGGCGCGGGACAGCATGCGTATGGCTTCTGCCCTCGCATCGGTCGTGAATCTGTCGTGCAGTTCCACCCCGAGTAGATAGCAGTCGTAAGCACCCAGGCTCGAGGGAGGCTTCCGCCGAGCCACCTCACGCCCGAGATTGGCGAGCTTGCCGAAAGTGCCTGCCAGGGCGTTGATAACGTTCTGTGTGATGCTGTCCTGCATGAGAAAAAAATCATCGGTCGACTCGTCGAACCGCGCCGACCAAAGGTTGGCTCCGGTCCGGGTGTCGACCAGCTGCACCGCGACGCGGACACGCTGTCCGATCGCCTGGAGGGTGCCTTCCAGCAGGTAATCGGCGTTCAGTTCCCGTCCGACCGAGCGTGTGTCGCTCGCCCGTCCCCGATAGGACTGCATGGTCTGGCGCGAAATGACCGCAAGGTCGGGATAGCGCGCTAGGTCGCCGATCATGTCGGCCGACAGGCCGTCTGCCAGCCGCGTCCAGCCGTCGTCGGCGCTCAGGTTTTCGAACGGCAAAACCGCAATTACCGGCGGCTTACTGTCGTCGCCGGAAGAAAGGCGTGGTTTGGCACCGACGATCTTGCCCGCAGTAGCAGGGTCGATCAAGACGCGGTACACGCGAACCGGTTCGGCGATACTTTTCATTTTCTGCACGCCGAGTGAGGCAAAGCCGATCGGCACCTTTCCCCTCACATGGTCGCAGGCGGTGGCGGAAATCGCGATTCCTCCAGGTTCCGCCAGCCCTTGCAGCCGATCGGCGATGTTCACCGCGTCACCGTGGATGTCGTCACCCTCAACGATAACATCGCCCAGATTGATGCCGATGCGGAAATCAAGCCGCCGTTCTGGCTGCGTGAAAACGTTCACCTCCGCCTTCTGTTGCTGGATTTCGACCGCGCAGCGTAGGGCGTCGACCACACTGTGGAACTCGACCAACATCCCATCTCCCATGGTTTTCACCAGTCGACCATGGTGCGCAGCGATCCTTGGCTTGAATACTTCGTTCAGGTCGGTTCGGAAAAGCGCACGCGTACCCTCGTCGTCGATCTGGCTCAAGCGGCCATAGCCGACGACATCGGCAATCAGGACGGCTGCGAGATGACGTTCCATCCCCCAATCCTTCGCGGATTGTTACCCGCTTTCCAAGCTTACAGCAGGTCGCAGGTTGATGCCATTGCCGCCGCCCCTGAAAGACAGCTTTTCAGGTCTGTGTACTTTGCTGCATGAGAGCCCGAATGTCGGATAAGGGTCAACTTGCGTCGTCAGGGCTCTCGGCGTCAAAGGTCCAAGAGAGTTCGAAGTCGGTCGTTCAGAGTGATTGCGTTTTGACTCCAGTGCGCCGCGCGTCATTGGACGCGCAAAGGACGCTATAACACTTTGAATTTTGCATGACCCTTTCCGAACCGGAGGTCAGCGCAGCAAAACCATGCCGGTTTCCGGGGGGTCCCGCCCTAAGGCAGCCTGAACCGGTATTCGGTCACGTGATGGTAGATCTGCCCGGGCCACAGCGTGGCTTGCGGGAAATACGGCCGGTTCGGCGCATCCGGCCAGATTTGCGGCTCCAGGCAAAAGCCCGAAAACGCCTTGTAATGGCGTCCGCCCAGTCCAGGCGAGGACGGCGCCAGATACTGGCCGGTATAGAGCTGGACGCCCGGCTCGGTCGTCCAGAGCTCCATCTCGACGCCGGAATTCGCGCCTTGCGCCCACGACGCCTGCTTCAGCGGCCCGCGCGTTGAGGCGAGGCAGAAATTCTGGTCATAGGGGAGCTGTTCGCCCTCGGTCTCCATGCGCAGCGGCCGCGCCTGGCGAAAGTCGAAAGGCGTGCCGTCGACCGGCTTTACCGTGCCTGTCGGAATGAGATCCGCGTCGACCGGCAGATAGGCGCCGGCATTCAGCATCAGCCGGTGATCGAGAATGTCGCCGGCGCCGCCGTCATCCAGGTTGAAATAGGAATGCTGGGTGAGGTTGCAGAGCGTCGGCTCCTCGCAGGTGGCGGTCAGTTCGACGCTGAGCGTGCCGGGGATCTTGAGCCGGTAGGTGCAGGTCACGTCGAGCGCGCCGGGAAAGCCCATCGTGCCGTCGGGGTCGTGCAGGGTCAGCGTGACAAAATCCCTGCCATGCAGCGAAACCGCCCAGGCCCGGCGCGAAAAACCTTGCGAACCGCCATGCAGCGTGTGCTTTTCGAGGAAATTGCGCTCGGTCTGATAGCGTTTGCCGGCAAGCGTGAAGCGGCCGTCGCGGATACGGTTGGCATAGCGCCCGACGACGGTGCCGAAGAAGGCGGTGTCCGTCTCATAGTGCTCGAAACGATCATAGCCGAGCACCAGCGGCGCGTCGTGCCCGGCCAGACGCAGATCCTGGATGATCGCACCCAGCCCGATGATGTTGGCGGTGAGGCCGCCTCCACGGATGGTGAAGCGGCGGACGGCCTCGCCCGCCTGCGTCGTGCCGAAAACCTCGCCGTCCTTCATTGCCATGCTCGCAAGTTCATTGATCGATGCCAGCCTGGCCTTTCGAAGCGGCCCAGGATCGTTTTCGGTATTACCGCATCAGGCTTCTAGAGACCAAGTCCGCCGATGCAGACATATTTGGTGTCGAGATAATCCTCGATGCCCTGATGGCCGCCTTCCTTGCCGAGGCCCGATTCCTTGACGCCGCCGAACGGCGCTTCAGGGGTGGTGATGAGCCCTTCATTGACGCCGACCATGCCGTATTTCAGCCCTTCCATGACCCGGAAGGCGCGGCCGAGATCGCCGGTGTAGAAGTAGCAGGCCAGCCCGAACTCGGTGTCGTTGGCGAGTGCCACGGCCTCTTCCTCGGTTTCGAACTTGAATACCGGCGCCACCGGGCCGAAGATTTCTTCCTTCATGAAGCGCATCTTCGGCGTCGCATTGGCGATCACCGTCGGCTGGAAGAACGAGCCGCCGAGCGCGTGGCGCTTGCCGCCGGCGACGACCTTGCCGCCCTTGGCAGTAGCGTCGGCAATCAGCTCCTCGACCTTCTCCACCGCCTTTTCGTCGATCAGCGGTCCCTGCTGGACGCCTTCCTCGAGGCCGGAACCGACCTTCAGCCCGTTGCTCGCAGCAGCCAGCTTTTCGACAAACTGGTCGTAGATGCCGGCCTGCACCAGGAAGCGGTTGGTGCAGACGCAGGTCTGGCCGGAATTGCGGTACTTGGCGGTGATGGCGCCGGCGACGGCCCGCTCGAGATCGGCGTCATCGAAGACGATGAACGGCGCGTTGCCGCCGAGCTCCATCGACACTTTCTTGACCGTCACCGACGACTTCTGGATCAGGATCTTGCCGACCTCCGTCGAGCCGGTGAAGGTGATCTTCTTGACCAGCGGGTTGGCGCAGATCTCGTCGCCGATCTCACCGGCGGCGCCGGTCAGGATATTGATTACGCCTTTAGGGAAGCCGACTTCCTCGGCAAGCGCGCCCCAGGCAAGGCCGGAGTAAGGCGTCTGCGACGCCGGCTTGACCACGGCGGTACAGCCGGCGGCAAGCGCCGGACCGAGCTTGCGGGCCAGCATCGAGGACGGGAAATTCCATGGCGTGATGGCGGCGATGACGCCGACCGGCTCCTTGGTCACCAGGATACGGCGGTCCGCCCAAGGCGACGGCACGACGTCGCCATAGGTGCGGCGGCCTTCTTCGGCGAACCACAATATGTAGGACGCGGCCGAGCCGATCTCGCCCTTCGATTCGAACAGCGACTTGCCCTGCTCGATGGTCAGCAGTTCGGCCAACACGTCCTGATTATCCATCATCGCGTCGTGCAGCTTGCGCAACAGCTTCGAGCGTTCGAGCGCGGTGGTCTTGCGCCATGTCTGGAAGGCCGCGTCGGCGGCTTCGATGGCGCGGCGGGTCTCGGCCTTGCCCGACTTCGGCACCGTGCCGATCTTGAGGCCGGTGGCAGGATTGTTGACGTCGACCGTCTGGCCTGAATCGGCCTGCACCCATTCGCCATTGATGAGATTGGCCTGCCGCATGAAATGGCTGGTTTTCTGAAGCATGATCTCGCCTCCGTTCGGCACCTGGCGGGCCGGTCGCTGATTTCGTGAATGGACGTGCGCGATAGCATCGCTAGAGCCACTGCTCTTAGCCCAGGGCAAGCCCCGCAAGCAATCACAAGATGGCATATAGGGTTTGGGCCAGCCAAAGCGAGAGGCGATGCAGCCGGGTTCTTATCCAAAAACCCGGATTCTTATCCAAAAAACCCGGGTTCTTATCCAAAAACCCGAGTTCTTATCCAAAAACATGGACGACCACTGTCAGCCAAAACGCAGTGGTCACGACCGCACAGGCGGTGGCGATGGTCATCTGGTTCGACGCCAGCGCCTGGCCGGTGTTGAACTGCACCGCGATGAGATAGGAATTGATGCCGGACGGCAACGCCGCAACCATGACCGCCACCTTGGCCGTCAATGGCGGCAGGCCGATCAGCCAGACCAGGCCGAGAACCAGCGCCGGCATCAGGAACAGTTTCAGCGCCGACAGCGCCAGCGCCGGCCTTACATTGCCGGAAATGCCGAAACGGCGCAGGCTGAGCCCCATGGCGAACAGCGCCACCGGAGCGGCGGTGCCGGCCAGCGCGTCGCTCAGCCGCGTCGCAAGCACCGGCAGCGGCGCACCGGTGAAGCGCCACGCCAGCCCGGCCAGTATGCCGATGATCAGCGGATTGATGAATACCCGCCTGAGAAAGCTCCTGACGACGCGGAGCGGATGCACCGGCTCGCTGCCGCCGCGGCCGAACATCTCGAACAGGATGATCGAGGCCATCATCATCACCGGCAGGTGAATGGAGACGAGCAGTGACAGCACTTCGAACCCGGCCGGCCCGAACACGCCGATGATGAAGGGCGCGCCGAGCAGGACAACGTTGGAGTAGGACGATGACACGCCGCCGACGACGCCGGCGCGGGCGTCCCGCCCGAAGATACGCGTAATGACCAGATGGCCGGCAGCCCAGGTAAGCGCCACCGCCGCGAAATAGGCGCCCCACAGCGACCACGGAGCCACGCCGTGGAAATCAGCCTTTACCATGGTCTGGAACAGCAAAAGCGGCATTGCCACGTTGATGGCGAATTCGGATACGCCCTCGCCGCTCGCCGGCTTCAAATAGCTGGTCAACCCGGCAAGATAGCCGAGCCCGACAAGACTGAAAACGAAGAGGACGGTTTCGGTAAGCGGAGACATTTTTCCCGTGATAGGCGAGGCTCGGCGGCGGCGCAATCGCCCTTCCCTCGCGAATGTACCGGCCAACAATCCGGGCGCTCGGATCTTGCCCGAATTTGCTCATGGTTGGATGCCGGCGCTATACAGGGTTGTTGGGGGAAACGCGGCGAATGGGCCTTGTCGGAAATCAGCACTTCTTCAAGCAGGCGTGGCTGACGGCTTTCGTCGGCGCCCTGCTTTGCCTCGTGGTGACCTCGGCTCATGCCGTGGAGCCGGCGAGCCTCAAGGGCGTGGCGCTGATTGTCGGCCAGTCGAAATACCAGCACATAGCGGCTCTTCCCAACCCCGCCAACGACGCCCGCGACATCGCCAAGATGCTGACCGATCTCGGCTTCGACGCGCGCAGCGTCACCGACCGCGACACGGCAAAGCTGAAGCGCGACCTCGAGCGTTTCGCCGAGGATGCAGAGGACGCCGACGTCGCCTTGATCTACTATTCCGGCCACGGCATCGAGGCCGGCGGCGAAAACTATCTGGTGCCGGTCGACGCCGACGTTTCTTCATTGAAGGACGCCGATCAGGCCCTGGTGCCGATCTCCGCCGTCATGGACGAATTGAAGACGACCGTGCCGGTAACGATCATGCTGCTCGATGCCTGCCGCACCAACCCGTTTCCGGCGGATGCGGTGCTGCGCCGGGCGCCGACGGCCTCGGCCTCGCCGATTGGCGCCGGCGGCCTGGAGCCGGTGCGCGGCGCCAGGGCACTGGCGAACGCGACCGCGACGGAAAATCTGGGAACGGTGATCGGCTTTGCCGCCGAGCCGGGGCGGCCGGCACTCGATGGCATCGTCGGCGAAAACAGCCCCTACGCAGCGGCACTTCTGCGCCATCTCGCGGCGATGAAGGGCACCGAGTTCGGCTCGGTCATGCGCATGGTGACAGAGGAGGTCTATCTCGACACCAAGGCAAAGCAGCGGCCATGGGTCAATGAAAGCCTGCGCCGGCTGCTCTATTTCGGCGTTGCACCGCAGGAGCCGACCGGCGACGACGGCCTGATCACCGGCGAGCGGCGGCAATTGCTGCTGACGATCGCCGAGTTGCCTGACCCCAAGCGGGTACAGGTCGAACTGGCCTCGCTGCAGGACGGCGTCCCGCTCGACGCGCTTTATGGCGTGCTGAAGGCGCTCGGCACCGAAAACATGCCGGAGGACCCCACCGACCTGCAAAAGCTGCTCGACGCCCAGGCCGAGCGCCTGAAGAAGATGATCTCCGAGCGCGACGCGCTGCGCACCGACGACCCCGAGATCAGCCGCCTCGTCGCCTCGGCCGACAAGGCGATCGGCCAGGGCGCCATCGTCACCGCGCGCAACTTCCTCGACCAGGCGGTGGGCCGGGTCGAGCAGGCCAGCGGCGTGGTCGATCGGGCAGAGGATCTGGTCAGGCAGAAGCGTCTTGCCGACGCGGCGATCTATGCCAGGCGCGCCGACGCTTCGGCGCTGGTCTTCGACTATCTGTCGGCCGCCAACGATTACGGCAAGGCCTTCTCGCTGGTCGAGAAATGGGACGACAGGCTGCGCTGGAACTACAAGAACCAGGAGGCGGAAGCGCTTAACGCGCATGGCAACGCCACCGGCGACAGGCAAGCGCTGCAGCACGCCATCGACGCCTACCGCGTCATCCTGAACTTCATCCCCAATGGCGAGCAGAACCGCGACTGGGCGATCACCCGCAACAACATGGCTGTGGTGCTGCAGACGATCGGCGAGCGCGAGCGCCAAATCGACCGGCTGGAAGAGGCAGCGAACATCTTTCGCGATTCGATTGCCGTGTTCGAGCGCGAGAAGGACGACATCAACTGGGCGGCCGCCCAGAATAACCTGGCCAATGTGCTGTTGAAGATCGGCGAACGCGAGAGCGACCCGAAACGCCTGAACGAAGCAGTGGTGGCGATGCGCGCCACGCTGGAGAAGCGGCCGCGCGACAAAGTCCCGCTGGACTGGGCCGCCTCGCAAAGCAACCTTGGCCTTGCGCTTTACGCGCTTTCGGAACGCGAACCCGGCGGCGCGCGCCTGACCGAGGCCGAGGCCGCCTACCGGCTGGCGCTTGAAGAATACACGCGCGAAAAGGCGCCCGTTCAGTGGGCGATGGTCCAGAACAATCTCGGCAATACGCTGGTGTCTCTCGGCACGCAACGCAACGACAAGGCGAAAATCGACGAGGCAGCCGCGGCATTCCGCGCCGCGCTCGAAATCCGCACACGCGACACCTTCCCGCTCTCCTGGGCGAGCAGCCGTCTCAATCTGGGTAACGCGCTGAGCAGTGCTGCCCGTTTCGATCTCGGCACCGGCCTGCTCGAAGAGGCGGTTGCTGCCTATGGCGACGCGCTGACCATATTCACACGCCAACGTTTTCCGACGGATTGGGCTTCGGCGGAGAACAATCTCGGCTCGATCTACCAGACGCTCGGCCAGCGCACGCGCGATCCTGCCAGGCTTGAGCAATCGGCTGCTGCATACCGGGCGGCACGGCGCGTCTATACCAAAAAGGAGTTTCCGCTCGACTGGGCAATGACCCACTACAATCTCGGCAACACGCTGCAACTGCTCGGCGGCGTGACCGACAAGCCGGTGCATTACGAGGCGGCGATCGAGGCCTATCGCGATGCACTGCGCGAATACAAGCGCGAGACGACGCCGCGGCAATGGGCACTGGCGCAGGCCGGCCTCGGCTCGGCGCTGCAATGGCTGAGCATGAGCGAGGCCGACCCCGGCAAACTGGCCGCATCGATCGCCGCGCGCCGGGCGGCGCTGGAGGTGCTGACCTTCGAGACCTCGCCCGTCGACTGGGCAAACGCGCAGAACGGCATCGGCATGAGCCTGACCAATCTCGGCAATCTCGAACGCACCGGCAAATATCTGGATGAAGCCGAAGCCGCCTTCGAGGCGACACTCAAGGTCTTCACCCGCGAAAGCCAGCCGATGCAATGGGCCTTCGAGCAGAACAATCTCGGCGACGTCCACTGGAACCGCGGCAGCTATGGCGGTGGCAATGCCGAATACCAAAAGGCGATCGAATTCTTCGAAAACGCCAAGCAGGGCTTTACCGAAGCCGGCTACACACTCCCGATCCCGCTGACCGACCGCAAGATCGATCTGGTGAAGAAGCAGATAGCGAAGAAATAGGCGTTTCGGCCGCAGGTTGCACTCGGCTTGTCTTTCAGCCGGCTTTGCCGTCCCTATATGCCGGTCACCGGGGACCTGCCTGCCGGTCACCCGAAAAGGATGTCTGATGCTTCGATTTGTGCTGGCGCTGCTGTTGCTTGCCGTTTCCGCCACAGCCCATGCGACGGAAGCCGGCTGGGCGCTGCTGCGCGACGGCGGGCATGTGGTCCTGCTTCGCCATGCCATGGTCACAGGCACCACCGATGCGGCCAATTTCGATCTCGGCAAATGCGCCACCCAGGTCAATCTCTCTGAGCGCGGCAAGCAACAGGCACGCAAGATCGGCGCGCTGTTTGGCGCCCGCGCCGCACCGGTCGAGCGCGTGCTGTCCAGCCGCTATTGCCGCTGCCTCGAGACCGCCCGCATTGCTTTCGAAAGCGAACCGGAGCCGTTCGCACCGCTTGACCTGCTGAAGACCGACGAAAAGGAGAAGGCCGCCCAGATCGCTGCGATCCTGGCCGAGATCCGCGGCTATTCCGGGTCCGACAATCTGGTCATGGTCACGCATCTCGAAAACATCAAGGAATTGACCGGCATCTCGCCGCGCGAAGGCGAGGCCGTGGTCGTCGAGCCGCAAGGCGACGGCCTGCGAGTACTCGGCCGCGTCACTTTCTGACTGCGCCGGCGCCGGTTGAAGCGTTCGCTAGTAGTGAAATCTAGCGTTTGGTATCTTAAGCGGAATACCGGTTCCGACCCGCGATGAGGTCTTGATCGAGTCGAAGGTCGACATTGACCCATTGACCCTTAGTCAGGACCAACGGGCGCTTTCAACGAAAGCGAATGCGATGGTACCGTCTCATCAGGACTTCCGAGCCGTGACAACGGGCGAGGTTTTCGTCCTCTACTTGGCCGGCCGGAGCCTCAGCGGCCGAAAAAACGCCCGGATGTCCTCGACCAGGAGTTCGGGTTGCTCAATCGCCGCGAAATGTCCTCCTTTCGGCATGTCGGTCCAGCGCTCGACACGGAAGACTCGCTCGACCCAGGAGCGAGGTGGCATAGGAAGCTCTCGGGGGAAGACTGCAACGCCGAGGGGCGGTGTTATTCGCTCTCTTGGCCCGAAGATCAGGGGGCAGAGCCGGTTCTCTTTGTAAATCCGGAGCGAGGCCTCGATCGTGTTACCGAACCAGTAGAGCGAGATGTCGGTAAGCAGCGTGTCTAGAGGGATGGCGCGTTCGAGTTCGCCTTCGCAGTCGCTCCAACTGCGGAACTTCTCGGCAATCCATGCGGCTAGCCCGATTGGGGAATCTGTCAGTGCAAAGGCTAGCGTCTGGGGCTTGGTCCCCTGCAGAAAAGCGTAGGCTCCCTCCGTTGCAGCGAAATTCGCCGCACTGTCGAGGAATGCCTTCTCCTCCGGCGTGACAGGTGGGTCGTCGCGACCGAGGGTCGGGCGGAAACTGCCTGGAATGTAATTCAGGTGCAATCCGATAAGGTCGTCCGGGTAAAGCCGAGCGAGCCAGGTCGAGACGCCTGCGCCGATGTCGCCACCTTGTGCGGCGAAGCGATCATATCCCAGTTCGCGCATCAGCCCCCGCCACAGCTTCGCGACACGCTTTGAGCTAACGCCGGCCTGATGCGGCGGGGACGAGAAGCCGAAACCCGGAAGCGACGGTGCGACGACATCGAAGGCGTCCTCGGCATCCCCGCCGTATTTGGCAGGATCCGTGAGCAGCGGAATGACGTGCTCGAACTCGGCGAAGGAGCCGGGCCAGCCATGAGTGAGGATCAACGGCAAGGGTGCTGACCCCTTTCCTTTCTGATGAACGAAATGGATGTCGCACCCGTCTATCGTGACCCTAAACTGAGGCAACAGGTTCAGACGTTTTTCGTGATCGCGCCACCTGAAATCGTATTCCCAGTAACGTGAAAGCTTTCTGAGGAAATCAACGTCAGTACCGTCGTCCCATCCGTATGCGAAGATCGACGACGGCCATCTTGTCGATTGGATACGACGCTGTAGGTACTCGATCTGTTCATCCGGGATGTGGATGTGGAAGGAATGCATGGCCACGGGTGTTGCTCCGATCAGCGGCGAAGAATTGTCCCATCATCAAGGCACAGAACGCAGGAAACTTCACTGAGCGACCGCTTTGTCCGCTACTTGCTCGTTCCCATCTACGAGACGAAGGTAACATTCCACCGATAGTGTTGAAAAAGTCCGGGTTGCAGCAGTCCTGAAGCACTGATTCAATCTTCGTCGTAAGAGGAGATTGAGTCGATGATGG
>NZ_JAMYMZ010000007.1:0-230136 GCF_040318825.1 Mesorhizobium sp. M1006 | reverse complement strand
TCGAGAACACCCATGGCTGCCTCCAAAAGACAGCCTTGAATCTGATTTGCTCAGCCTTGGGAATCCCAAGAGTCCACACGACCTACGGCATCCTGTCGGCGCTCTACTATCGCGAGAAGACCGGCAAGGGCCAGAAGATCGAGGTCAATCTGCTCGCCGGCATGCTGGCGCATCTCAATCAGGAATATGTCGCCGTGCTCAATCTCGGTGAGGATTTCGTGCGCCCGAATTCCGGCATCGGCCACCCCGGCATGCAGGCGCCGTTCGGCGTCTATGAAGCGAAGGACGGCGGCTATGTGTCGATCGCCATGAGCCCGTTCAAGACGCTGTATGAAGTGCTGGAGGCGCCGCAGCTTGCTGTCTACGACGATCTGAAGACGCTGTTCGACAGGCGCGACGAGGTGTTCGACAAGGTCAACGCCGAAACCAGGAAGTTTGCCACGCAGGACCTGCTGGCGCGGCTGCTGGCAGCCGACATCTGGTGTGCCGAGGTGAAGGACATAAGGCGCGCAGCCGAGGACCCGCAGGTCAAGCACCTGGGCATGATCACCAGCTACGATCATCCCCGCGGCGGCAGGGTCAGGGTGGTCGCGCCGGCGGTCAAGATGAGTGAGACGCCGGCTACCATAGAGCGGCCGGCGCCGCTGGTCGGCCAGCATGGCCGCGAGATACTGGCCGAATTCGGCCTCTCCAGCGGCGAGATTGCAGCACTTGAGGCATCCGGCGACATGACCGTGGATGCTGCCTGACGATGAGCGTTTACCAGGCACTCACCTTGGAAATATCTGGGCGCGTCGCGGTCGTTACCTTCCGGCGCGCCGATCAGCTCAACGCCATGAACCGGCTGATGCAGAGCGAGATCACCGAGGTTTTCGAGGCGCTGTCGCGGGATGACGGGGTCGGCGCGATCGTGGTGACCGGCGAGGGGCGCGGCTTCATGGCCGGCGCCGACATCAAGGAATATGCCGCCCAGACAGCTATCGAGTTCGATGCCTTCCAGGCTGCCGGCACGCGCATGTATGCGGCGGTCGAGAACAACCGCAAGCCGGTCATCGCCGCGGTCAACGGCTTTGCGCTCGGCGGCGGCATGGAGCTGGTGCTGTGCTGCGACATCGTCATCGCCAACCAGTTCGCGAAGCTCGGCCTGCCCGAGATCAAGCTCGGGCTGGTCCCCGGCGGCGGCGGCACCCAGCGCAGCGTCCAGAAGCTCGGCCGCAACCGCGCCAATTTTCTGCTGATGACCGGCGCCATCGTGCCGGCTTCCGAGTTCGTCGGCGCCGGTCTGGTCAACGAGATCGTCGATGCCGAAAGGCTGATGCCGCGGGTGCGGGAACTCGCCGAGATGATCGCCGCCGAACCGGCCGCAGCGATCGAAGGGCTGAAAGCGCTGACCGTGCACGCCGTGTCGGGCGATCTGGCCGACGGCCTTGCCATGGAGCGCGATGTCCTGGGTGGCCTGTACCGCAGCGAGATCGGCCAGCGGCGCGTCAAGGAATTTGCTGAAAAGAGCGCGACGCGGCCGAAGAAGGCCGGGCAATGATCTCCCTGGTCAAGCCGAACCGGCCGCGCTTCACCGATGTCGAGGGCCTGGCCGCGATGGTCGGCGGCGGCGACGTCTTCGGTGTCGGTGGCCATCATTTTGCCCGGCTGCCGATCGCCTTGTTGCGGGCCATCGCCCGCTTGGGCGTCAAGGATCTTCGCTATGTCTGCTGGGCCGGCGGCCTGCCGCTCGAACTGCTTCTCGAAGCGAATGCCGTGGCGGAGGTCGATATCTGCTTTTCCAGCCTCGATATTTTTGGCTTGCCGCCGCGCTTCCGCGCGGCCGCCGAGACCAATGCCGTGCCGGTCCGCGACTGGACGGCGCTGGCCATGATCCAGGCGCTGCGGGCGGGGCAGCAGAACCTGCCGTTGATGCCGTTTCAGCTTCCGGAGGGTTCGGACATGCTGGCGCGCGTGCCGGGTGCGATCGCCGCGCCCGATCCGATCGCGGGAATCACGACCGGGATCATCCCGGCCTTGCGGCTCGATACCTTCGTCGTCCATGCCCAGCGTGCCGACGAGAGCGGCAATGTCCAGATCATCGGACCACGGGCGCTCGACTTCGCCATGGCCGGCGCGGCGCGCGAGGTGCTGGTCACGGTTGAGGAGATCGTCCCGGTCGGAGCGCTGCGGCATGATGGTCGGCAGAGCATTTTGACCCGCAACCAGGTGTCGGCGATCGCGCTGGCACCAGGCGGCGCCTATCCCGCCTCCTGCCTGCCATTCTATGTGACGGATTATCAAGCGTTGGCGGGGGCGTTCGCGGCCAAGGAAATACCTTTGCCGGACAGCCTGAGCATGCCTTCGGAAGGCGTGCCGGAGCGGGTTCAAGATGCTGCAAAAGTCCGCGCTGAAACAGTCCTCGCAATGCCCAGGCTCGTGCACGGCAACAAGGAGGCGTCCATCGACGAGATCATCGCCGCCCGCATCGCCGCTGAGCTTGACAATGAGAGCTTTGCAAGTGCCGGCGCGGTGTCGCCGCTCGCCAATGTCGCCTACCGGCTGGCCAAAGCGACGCACGCGCCGGACATGATCATCGCCACCATGAGTTGCGGCCATCTCGACATAGCACCGAGCCCGATGATCCTGTCGCTGATCGAAAGCCTCGATTGCGAGACGGCGGTGGCGCATGCCGGCGGCGACGACACCTATTCGACCTATTACCAGGCCGGCGCGGTGACGCATGAGATCGTCGGTGCCGCGCAGGTCGACCGCCGTGGGCGCGTCAACACCATTGCGCTGCGCAAGCGTGACGGCAGCCTTATCCGGCTGCCCGGGCAAGGCGGCATGGCCGACGTCGCCAACATGCATCGCGATTATCTGCTCTACGTCCCCCGCCATTCCGTGCAGTCGCTGGTCGAGACGGTCGAGATTGCCAGCTCGGCGCGCGGCCTGTTGACTGAGGCCGAACGCGAGCCGATGGGCTATCGGACCGGCGCGGCATTGGTGTTCACCGACCTTTGCGTGTTTCGGCTCGACGGGGAGAGCCGGCAATTGGCCGTCATCGAGACCATGCCGTGCGTGACGCGCCAGCAGCTCCAGGATGCCACCGGCTTTGCCCTGACATTCGATGCCGATTGCCGCGAAGTTGCGCTACCCTCAAACGAGACGCTCGACATCCTGCGAAACCGCATCGACCCGCTCGGCCTGCGGCGCCTCGAATTCGTCAGCGCCAGGGAGCGCAGCGCCCTGATCGCCGAGATCCTGGCCACCGACCGGCGGATGGTCGAGCGCTGCATCGCCGCACAGCGGTCGCATACTGCACCGGATTGAAGGGGGTGCGCATGGCAAAGCCGTTGCTCGAAATGTCGGCCGCGAGGGTCTTCTTCGATGGCATCTTCACCAGCCCGCGCATCGCCCATCCGGAAGGCGTGGCCATCCATTGCGACGGCTCGATCTGGTGCGGCACCGAAACCGGCGACCTGCTGCGCTTGGCCGCCGATGGCGGCTCGGTCGAACGCATGGGCGGTACGGAGGGCTTTCTGCTCGGCATCGCCTTCGATAGCGCGGGAAACTGTTTTGCATGCGATTTGAGACATTCGGCGATCTTTCGCTGGGATGCCGCGACGGCTGGTATGCAGCGCTTCGCCTCGGCCGGCATCCGCGTGCCGAACTATCCGATCGTCGACGAGACACGCGGCTGGCTCTACGTGTCGGACAGCCTCGGCGAAGACAACCGCTCCGGCATTTTTCGCTACGATTTGAAGACCGGCGAAGGCGGCCTGTGGTGCAGCGAGACCATGGCCTTCGCCAACGGCATGGCGATGGCGCCGGGTGGCGATGGGCTTTACGTCGTGGAAAGCCATGCGGCCTGCCTCAGCTATGTGCCAATCCGTGCCGACGGCACGGCAGGACCTCGCCAACTCGTCGTGGACGGCGTGAGCAACGTTCCCGATGGCGTCGCCTTGGCGCCGGACGGGTCGCTGTTCATCTCATGCTACGAGCCCAGCCGCATCTATCGTTGGCGAAAACACAGCGGGCTCGAGGTGCTGATCGAGGATCCGGCGGCAACGACGCTCGCCCACCCAACCAACATTGCCTTCAAGGGCGACAAGCTCTACACCGCAAATCTCGGCCGCTGGCACATCACCGAAATCGACTTGACGGCGATTTCCTAGATCGGGCCGAACCGGGCGGCGCTGCCCTATCCCAGCCGCCCGTGACTCGATCGGATGCGCAACACCTGCACCCGCGACGGCAGCTCGATCAGGAACTCTTCGTCCCGCTCGAGATGGTGGATTTTTGTCGGATCGCCGCCGGTGAGCGCCGCCATCGCCTCGACGTTTTCCCAATAGGAGATCGTCACGAATTCCGAATGGGTCGTCGTGTCCTCGCGAAAGGTCTGAACGCCCAGGGCCTTCTCGATCAGCGGCTTGATGCCGGCCTCGTAATTGTAACTCTCATAGGCATCCGCCTTTTCAGGCACGGTTCTGCCGCGCCAGATACGAGCGATGGTCGGGGATTTCTCTGTAGCTTTCTCTGTCATGGCCAATGAATTCCTGCTGGTCTGATTGGTCCGCGGCGTTCGGCAAGGCCAGCCAAGGAACGCATCTCCCCGGCTGGCAGCCTGGTATCCAGTTGCCGGCGACTTTTTATCCTCCCCGGCCGACGAGCTCGCGCTGCCCCAGACAGGCCTCCTGCCGACCGGTAGGAGACTTACTCCTGATCCTCGGCGCCGCCTCCGTGGAAGAAGGACCGGATTTCCTGCATGTCGACGCTGCCGTCACCGTCCTCATCGACGGCGTTGAATATTCGCCCGACGAAATCCTGGACTTCGCTCTGAGAAAGCGCGCCATCGCCGTCCGCATCTACTATGGCGAACATCATTCGCATCTTCGCGCCATGCATCCCGCGTGGAATGCCGCCGCGCCCTCCCATCTCCCACCCTCGCTCAGGCGGGCCCATCCTGTAGCCGCGATGCCAGCGGTCGGGACCTCGCCGTTCCTCCCGGGGCGCGCGATCTTCCTGCATTCTCTCCTCCAGCATCTCAGTCATCATCTGGCGCATCATATCGCGCATGGCATCCTGGCTCTGCCCGCTCATTGCGGGCGACTGTTCGGCGCCACGATCCGGCGCCGGCGCGGCGGGCGCAGGTGGGCTCGTCTGGCCGAATGCCGGCGCGGCCAACATGGCCAGCGCCGCAGCAATTACAGTGGTTTTGCTTGCGAGCGTCATCGTAATCTCCATCGTGTGAATTGTGGGCCGCTGCATCCAAGCCAAACCGGCTGCTCGCCTCATGGTTCCTGGGCAGTCCGGCTCGACGGCGCAAAAGTCCGCCTGGTCGCGGCAACGAAAGCCGCTTGCTCACGTTGCCATTGATGCAAAGCTCCACCAGGAGGAAAAAATGGCCGACGATAAGAGCAAGCGAGATTTCCGCGAGCGCGACCGCGTTGCTGCGGAAGACGACCGTGAAGTCGAGTATTTTGCCCAACAGAACGGCGTCACGGCCGACCAGGTCCGCCAGCTGATCAAGAGCTTCGGCAATGATCGCGGGCGCCTGACCGTAGCTGCGAAGGCATTGCGAGGGATTTCACCTGCCGGAGCCGACGAGGTGACCAGGGAAGCCCGCCAGCAGGCGACACCCATGCATCTCGGCAAACCCGACGAGTGATGCCGGGGGGCAACTGCTCTGCCGCTGCCGCGGGCATCAGAACTTGCGGCTCAAATAGTCCGAGCCGCGCAGTCCGAACCGCCACTCGGCATCGACAGCCTTGGAAATGCCGATCCGGCGGCCTGTCAGAACGGCGCCGGCTTCGCTCGGCGGCCTGAATTCGAATGGCGGCAGGTCCAGCGGCAGCCCGTCATAAGATTTGTCGATAGCCAGCGCCTGGCAAAGGCGGCCCGGTCCCGAGCAAAGCAGCCGGGGATCGTCAACGCGGCGATTGGCCCGCATCACCTCCAGCCCTAATCGCGGTTCGATTGCGCGGATAAGCACGGCACTGCCGGGCAGGCACACGGCATTGAGGCACCAATGCAGGCCATAGGAGCGATAGACATACGCGCTGCCCGGGGCGCCGAACATTGCGCCGTTGCGCACCGTCCTGCCACCGAAAGCATGCGAAGCCGGGTCATCCGGGCGATAGGCCTCGGTCTCGACGATGCTGCCGCCAACGCCGTGCAAAAGCAGCGAGGCGCCAATCATGTCGCGCGCCACGATGGTGGCGTCACGGGCAAAGAATTGATGGTTCGTAGCCAACGTGCACCGGACTGATCGCGCCTGGACCTGGCGCGACAACAAATTCTCGGACCGGAAGCAAAATGTCCAGCCACTGCGCCGCGGGTCTGGAACGGCTGTATTCAGCGCAGCATGGCCGCGCCGATGAAAACTGCAGCGGCCAGCACGACGATGGCGGCAATCACCATGACTGGCCCATATCTGCTCGGTTGGACGTCGGGCTCATCCGTCAGCGGGCGCATCGCATTGGCATAGCTCGCCTGGTTGGTAAACTTCGGCGTTTCATGGCGCGCGGCAGGGCTCTTCGGCGGAGCGTTGCCGGCGGATTCCGCGTCCGTTTCCATGGGAGCCGCAGCCGGATCGATGCCCGGGGTCTTGTCCCCTTCGCGCCCGGCGTCGATATCGCCCCGCGCCTGAGCCGGGCTTCGCCCAAGAGGTGCTGCGTCGGTCATCGTCGAGGTCCTTTCAGAGCATCGGCCTCAAGCATTCTAACCTGCGTCTCATTTCAAAGTTCCCCCGTTTCAAAATTCCCCGGTTCAAAGTTCCCCGGTTCAAAGTTCCCCCGTTTCAAAGTGCCAACGAGCGGAAACCGCCTGGGCCTGCTTCCAGGAACAACCGGCGATCGAGCGGGTTGAGCAAGCATCGGGAGAGCAACATGGACTTGGTGCGCCACGCGCCCAGATCGGCAGTTCGAAACAGGCTCCAGCGCATGATCTACTTCACCGCCGACACGCATTTCAGCGACCCGCGCATTTTGCGCATCGACCGCCGCCCGTTCGGCTCGCTGGCGGAACATGACCGGTCGCTCGTTGCGTTCTGGAACGAGACTGTCGGGCCGGACGACGAGGTCTGGCATCTCGGCGATTTTGCCAGGGGATCGGCCGCGTTCGTGTCGTCGCTTCTGGCGTCTCTTCATGGCAGCAAGCATTTGATCATCGGCAACAACGATGCTGCGGCCACCATCGAGGCCACAGGTTGGGCGAGCACGCAACACTACAAGGAGCTGGCGCTCGACGGCAGTCTGCTGATCCTTTGTCACTACCCTTTTCGCACCTGGAACCAGATCGGCAGGAAATCGATCGACCTGCATGGCCATTCCCACGGCAGGCTGACCCCGGTCACGCGCCAGTATGACGTCGGCGTCGACAGCTGGGATTTTCGTCCGGTCACGCTGACCACCATCCTTGCCAGCCGCGGCCAAAGGGCGGCGCGGCAAAGCCGTCAAAAAGTCGAGTGATCGAAAGTGCCGGCCGTGCGTTGAGGAATTTCAACGCCAGGGAGCACGCCATGAACAGACGTGAACTGATCGATGCCGACGGCGGCAAGCGTGTCGCAAAGCCCATCCCGCGCGATGCCGCGTTCGACAGCACCTTGGCCCTGCTGCGCGAGGGCTATGACTTCATTTCGGCCCGCTGCCGGCGCATGAACACCGACATCTTTGCGACGCGCCTGATGCTGCGGCCGGCAATCTGTGTCCGTGGTGCCGAGGCTGCCGAGATGTTTTATGGCGGCGACCACTTCACCCGAATTGGTGCGATGCCGCAGACCACGCTGCGTCTGCTGCAGGACAAGGGCAGCGTCCAGGCGCTCGACGGCGCCGCTCACCGCCACCGCAAGGCGCTTTTCCTGTCGATCCTGTTGGATGGTGACCAGATCGAGCGGCTCCGCGCAACCTTCCGTCGCGCCTGGCTCGACCAGCTGGAAGACTGGCAGCGGCGTGACGAGATCGTCCTGTTCGACGCCGTAAACCTCGTCCTGACCCAGGCGGCAGCGGCTTGGGCCGGCATCCCCGCCGACAAGGATCGCGCCGAACTCTGCCGCGAGCTCAGCGGCATGGTCGAGAACGCCGGCGGCATTGGGCCGTCGACCGTGCTGGCGCTGTGGCGGCGACGCCGGACCGAACGCACTATCGGCGAGCTTGTACGGCGCGTTCGAAGCGGCGCGCTTGATTTGCCGGCAAACAGCCCGGTCCGCCTGGTCAGCGAACATGTCGATGCCGAGGGAATGCCGCTCGATCTTGCCAGTGCCGCGGTCGAAATCATCAACATTATCCGTCCAATCGTCGCCATCGGCCGCTTCATCATGTTTGCGGCGCTGGCGCTTCACCAGCACCGCCAATGGTATGACAAGTTCGCCGCCGGCGATGACGACGGGCTGGAAGCCTTCGCCGAGGAGATTCGCCGGCTCTACCCGTTCTTCCCGTTCATCGGCGGCCGCGCCCGCCACCCCTTCGAATGGAAGGGCTACCGTTTCCACCAAGGCGACTGGGTCCTGCTCGACCTGCACGGCACCAACCATGATCCGCGCCTGTTTGTGGAGCCGGACCGATTTATCCCGGAGCGCGGCTTGAGCTGGAAAACCCACGGCTTCGACTTCATCCCGCATGGCGGCGGAGATCCGGCGACTACCCATCGCTGCCCCGGAGAAGCCGTCACCGTCGCGCTGATCATGGAAGCGGTTCGCCTGCTGACGCGGTCGATGGCCTACCAGGTGCCTGATCAGGATATGACCGTCTCGCTTGCCCGCATGCCGGCGCGGCCGAAATCCGGGTTCAGGATAGATAATGTGCGGCAAACACCCCGCTGAAAGGCTGCCGGTCGAACCGGAACCTCTGCGGAGCTGAGGCGTTCGAAAATTGCAAGGCGTAAAGGCAAACGCAATGGCTCAGAAGATCACGACAGGCGCGAACGACCGGCCGCGCAATGAAACCATCGGCCAATCCGGCGAAGGCCTGCCGGACGATAGCAGCAGGCCGCTCGAGGTCGACGAAGGCTGGGTCGCCCGGCTGAGAAACAAGCTGCAGGGCAAGCCCCGGCAAGCCGGTCAGACCAACACGGACGAAGTCCCCGCAGGCACTCCAGGCGCTGGCGAGAATATTTGCCGCCGCTGTGCAGGGTCAGGCATGATCGACGGCCGCACCTGCCCCGAATGCGGCGGAACCGGCAAGGTGACGACGCCGATAGGCGGAGGCTGAGCAATTCCAGGAAAAGTGTGAAGCGGTTTTCCGTCCGGTATTTGCGTCAAACAATACGATAGACCGGTTCTGCGTTTCCGCGAAACGATGAACCGTCCAGCGGCGGTCAGATCGCCGGCACCCACTTCCAGAACACGCCTTCCTTGCGTTCGGGGTAGTGCTTGAACTCGCATTCGAAGCGCCAGCCGTAGTTCTTGGCGGCGGCAAGCGCCTCCTTGCTGACCGGGTTCATGCCGGTTCCCGGCGCAAACCAGTCCTCCAGCAAGTCGTCGGGGATATAGGCGCCTATCCTCAAAGGCAGCTTTTCGAGGACGACATCCATTTCAGGTGGTGCAGGCACGGGGGGCGCTCCTTTGAAACCTACCCGCGAAGAAGCCGTTTAACGCCAAGCGGGTTCATTCTTCTGTTCATAGTCCTGGAACGCCTTCTGGAGACCGCCGATCACCTCGGCGGACGTCTCGAACATCGCCTTCAGCTGCGGCTCATCGACCTTCTCGATGTCCTCGCGAAGGTGCTGCTTCACCTCCTCCAACTTTTTCTGCATTTTCTGCGTGTGGTGGCGCGGATCGCGGTCGGCAGCGCTAGTCATGATCAATCTCCAATTTGTGGATCTCGGAAAACTCGCCCGGCTCTGAGGATCGACAGGCGGGTTTGCAGCGTAAACGGCTTGCCGATAGCTGTGGTTCCCGACTGCGGATGCGGTCTTCGCGCGCCCAACGCGCTGTTCCTGGGTTCAACCGCCCGGTAGCAAGTCCGAAGGGCGCTTGCCGCGAATTCAAGACGCAAGCAGTGGCAGACGAGCATTGATGAAACTGAGAACTGATGGCGTCTCTGGCCAAGGACGGCAATCCACGACCTATAGCCTACGCCTCGTCCGCGATCCATTCGAGCGAGGCGCCATGCGGGTCAGTCCAAGCTACAGGGGAGCCGTTCGCAGATAGGAGGAAGCGGCCAGGCGGCCAGCTTGTTCCGGCGCGTGTGGCGATGGACGGGAAGACGCGAGGGAACTCGTTCGATACCCAATAAGGCGAGAGACGCATCGCCTGCTCGGCGAAAGCTTCTCTGTCACCAAGGTCGGAGACATAGTCGAGGACGGCTGTGTGAAAGATGACGAGTGTAGCGTCGTTTGGCGCTTCGTTGCAGAGTTGCACGAGGTCGCTCCCGCGCAGGTCGCCCTTCACCACCCGAGGCTTGACTGTGGCAGCGATCTTTAGGGCCGCCCGCAGATTGGCAAGCCGTGCTGTCTGTTCCGGCCAGACCAGTGTCTCAAGCCATGCGACTTGCGAGTCGTCCGAAGCATCTATCGGGCTCAGGTCCAATCCAGCCCGCCAGACGACTTGCGGCAAGGCCGTCGGCAATGGCGTTGTTTCGCTAGCGAGGCATCGGAAGACAGGCGGCTCCAAGGCCATTGCAGGTGCGCGGATCACCTTGCGTCCGTAGTCATAGCCGTAGAGGTCGGGCATGAGGCAGAGCCCTGCGGAGGTCCCGACCTCGATGAGGGCCAGCGGCTGCGGCAAACGCGCCAGGACGGGGAGCAGGGTGGCGCATCTTCCCGGCTCGTTGGTTTGCGTTGAGCGCTCGAGCATGAGCGAGCGGATAGCGTCGGGATTAGCCTGAAGCGCCTGGCGAAGCTCGGTCCACCCTGTTGGCGTGCCGAACAAGTGACGCACCGCTGCAAGTAGAAGGTTCGGTTGCCGCTTTAGGTCCGGAAGAGTCGACAGGAAACCGAGCGCCTCCCGATCCCCAGCGACTGCCCGAGCCAACTCCTCGTAGAGCGGCGAGCGACCGCGAGCTTCCGTATCGGCGAAGCGAATATATCGGGCTGAGATCTCGGCCAAGCCCTCCTCGTCCATATCCGCTGATCCTCGGTCCCGACGTCCCATCACAATACACGATCCACGGATCTGATTGGACCAGGCCACGGCGTTTTTACACAGGCTTGACCCCAGCGGACTTGCCGCGGTCGCCTACTTAACCGTTGCGTTATGAGGTCGTACGCAATCCAAAATCTGGGGAACTGTCCCTAATTGGTGTCTCACCCAGGGATGCGGTCCACCATGTCTCCGGTATAAACCGCAACCCATGTCTCCGGGTTGGACAATTTGAGATTTGGCGCACCCGACAGGATTCGAACCTGTGACCTCTGCCTTCGGAGGGCAGCGCTCTATCCAGCTGAGCTACGGGTGCTTTCAGGATCGGTGATCCCAAAAACGAACCAGCCGGTAAACCGGCCAGCCACGGCTTCTTAGCGGAAGCAGGCGCCGGCTTCAACGGGCAATCGCCAGCGGGCTCAAACTGCCGTAGCAGCCCGGGGGAGACAGACACCGTCCCGTCCGCCGCCACCGCCTGCTCATTCGGTCACGGTAAGCACCGCCTTGCCGCTGATGCTGCGCTGCCGCAGCGCGTCGAGGGCTTGACCGACGTCCCGCCACGGCACGGTGAGGACCACCCGCGTTTCGAGCCGGCCGGCTGCGATCGGCGCGAGCAGCGAGGCGATGTCGGCGCCTACCTCCGGACCGGAAGCGTAGTAGGCGAAGGTCTGCAGCCGCGCACCTTCGTGCCCCGGAACGAACTGGCGGAAGCCGATGGGCGTGAGTTCGCCGCGGCTCGAGCCGAACATGACGACGGTCCCGCCGGGCGCGATCCGTTCGATCGCGTGGGCGAGGCTATCGCCGCCCACCGATTCGGTAATCAGCGAGAACAGTCCTTCGGTCAGCTCGATCGTTTCGACGACCCGCTCGGCTCCGAGGCCGCGGAGATCGTCGGCATGCCGTTCAGCGGCGACCGCCACCACCGACGCGCCCTGCTGGCGGGCGATCTGGATCTGGAAACGGCCGACCGCGCCGCTTGCGCCGGTAATCAGGACCCGCTGGCCGGCCAGGTCGCCGCCGAGGCGCAGGGTCCGCAGCGCGGTCGTGCCCGCGACCGGAACAGTGGCGGCGGAGACGAAGCTGACGTCGTCCGGCAGGACGGCGAGGTGGTCGGTCGGAACGGCGACCCGTTCGGCCCACCCGGCCTCGTCGACCAGAGCCGCAACCCGGGCGCCGACGGCCGGCCCGGAGCCGTCGGCCGCGGCGCGCTCGACAATTCCGGCGACGTCCTGGCCAGGCACCCAGCCGTTCGGACGGATGTTGAGCAAGCGCAGTTCGCCGCGGTTCAGCGAGACTGCCCGGACCGAGACCAGCGCCTCATGCGGGGCGGGCTCGGGCTCACCAAGCTCGGCGAGCCGCAACCCGGTGGCGCTGTCGGAAGATGTGACCAAGGCGAGCATTGGTATCGTCCCTTCTTGCTGCGTGGCGGACGCCAGCCTGTTTTCGTGCGCCGGGCTTGTTGGTCCGACGTTCAGAACGCAAGCAGGGCATGGCTAAATGGAAGTCCGCCTGTCGGCTTCTGAGTTACTCATCCCTAAACTATCGACTTTCCTGTTTGAGTAATTTAGATATCTTGGCAGTCGATCGCTAAAAACAGTCAATGTGAGACAGCCGCTCCGCTACCCCTGGCCTTTCGATCCGGATGACGTCCTCGCCCCGGCAATCGCCGTGCGCGTTGACGTTACCGAAACCGGGGCGGAGGTGCCGGACCACCACCACCGCAAGGGGCAACTCGTCTTCGCGCTGGGCGGCGGCGTCACATGTCGCGTCCCCAGCGGTCTGTGGATGGTGCCGCCGCATTGCGCGGTGTGGATTCCCGGCGACATGGAGCACAGCAATATCGCGACCGCCAATGCCCGGATTTTCTTCGTCTATATCGAACCGGGAGCTGCCGACCTGCCGGACCGGTGCTGCACGCTTTCGATCACGCCGTTGCTGCGCGAGCTCATCATAGAGCTGACGGATCGCGTTGAGGACGATGACGCGAGGGGCGAGCTCCTGACCAGGGCTCTGCTCACCGAACTGCCGCGCATGCCTGTCCAGCAGCTGCATTTGCCGATCTCGTCCGAGCCGCGCTTGAGGCGCATCGCGGCGGCGTTGGCGCAAGATCCTGCCGATCGCAGCACCCTGGCGGAATGGGCCAGTCGCGTCGCGCTCAGCGAGAGCAGTCTCGCACGTCTCGTGGTGAAGGAGACAGGGCTGACCTTCGGGCGCTGGCGCCAGCAACTGCACCTGATCGTCGCAATGCGCGAGCTGGCCTCCGGCGCCAGCGTGCAGCAGGTTTCGGCCGATCTCGGTTACGAATCGGTCACCGCCTTCATCACCATGTTCAAGAAAGCGCTTGGCAAGCCGCCGGCAAAGTATCTCAGCAGTGTCGCGCAAAACGGCGGCTCTGCGTTTGTCGCCTGAACCCGCACGCGGTCAACACTCGGACTTCAACTATCACTGCTCCTCGGCATACAGCAGCCGCGTCTTTGCCTCGGAGGTCGGCAACAGGCTGCGCTGGATCAGCGCCTCGACGTGGTCGTTGCGCTGGCGCGCGCTGTCGGCGCCCATCACCACGATGATCAGCCTGTGCCCGTCTGCATTATAGGAGGTGACGATGTTGAAGCCCGAAGCCCTGATGTAGCCGGTCTTGATGCCGTCGACCCCGCGCACCCGGCCGAGCATGTCATTGTGGCCGCGCACCAGCCTGCCGCGGAACATGAAGTCGCTTTCAGAGAAATAGTGGAAATGCTGCGGGAAGCGGGCGTGCAGCGCCATGCCGAGCACCGCCATGTCGCGCGCGCTCGTGTGCTGGTCGCCGTCCGGCAGGCCCGAGGCGTTGCGGAACACGGTGCTGCTCATGCCGATCTGGCGCGCCTTGGCGGTCATCATGCCGGCGAACGCCTCTTCGCTGCCGCCGAGATATTCGGCAACGGCGACCGCCACGTCATTGGCCGATTTGACGATGATGGCGCGGATCGCCGAATCGACGTCGATGGTCTCGCCGCGCCTGAACCGCAGCTTGGTCGGCGGCTGCCGGGCGGCGTTGTCCGACACCGGAATTTGCGTCTCCTTGCTGATGCGGCCCTGGTCCAGCGCCTCGAACAGGAGGTAGAGCGTCATCATCTTGGTCAACGACGCCGGATAACGCGGCGCCGTCGAATTGACCTCGAACAGCGTATTGCCGGTGCCGGCATCGATGACCATGGCGGCATATTTCTGCGGCGGCGCCGGTACCGCCAGCACGCTGTCGGGCGGCGTGACAGTCGTGCAGCCGGCAGCAAACAGCAGCAGCGCCAGCACAGCGACGCATTTGTGGATGGACGAAAAGAACCGGAAGGCGGACAAGTCAGTTCCGAAGGCAGGCAGTTTCTGAGACGAGGCGAAGCTATCTTAACGCAAAGGCACAGTCCATTTGGTTAATATCGGTCTGGCCCTCGAACGGTGCCCTGTCCACAGGCCGACGTGGCGCCGCCTGATGTGAATTGCCGGCCACCGCGCTTGCGCAACCGGCGGCGAGTGGGCTTTGCTGGCGCCGACAGAATCGGGCCGCCAGAATCGGGCTGGCAGAATCGGGCTGAATCGGTAGGTGCACATGGATACGGTCACGATCACGGCGAAGGGCATTTCGGTATCGGTCGATCTTGCCGTCGGCCATCTCGCCGACATGACGGTCGATATCGATGGCCGCCGGCTGAAGCCGCTGCATCGCGCACCCTGGGTCGGCGAGCCGCGCGAGATGCTGCCGAAAGACCTGCCCGAAGGGACGGTCCACCTGTCCGGCGATTTCCTCTGCGCACCCTTCTCGATCAGCGACGTCGAAGCGGCACCTTTGCATGGCTGGCCGGCAAATAGTCGCTGGGACGTCGTCGACAGCGCGGCAACGGCCGACGGCTGGCGCGCCGTCTTCCGCCTGCAGCGCCCGGTCATGGGCGCAACCGTCGACAAGATCCTGACCTTGCGCGACGATCATCCCTTTCTCTATCAGGAGCACGTCTTTTCCGGCGGCGCCGGCGCCATTCCCGTCGCCCACCACCCGATGACGGTGATGACGGCCGGCGGCAGGCTAGCGTTCTCGCCGAAGCGCCTTGCCGCAACGCCGAGTGAGGCGCCGGAGCCCGATCCGGCCCGCGGCCGCTCGTTGCTCGCCTACCCGGCGCGAACCGCCGACCTGACGCGCTTTCCCGCTGCCGACGGCGGCACGATTGACCTGACCACCTATCGCATGGACCAGCTGCGTGAGGACTTCGTCACGCTGGTCGAAGCCGACCATGGCGGACCGGGCTGGACGGCGCTGGCGCGCCAGGCGGAAGCCGACCTCGTGCTGGTGCTGAAGAACCCGGCCGAACTGCCGGTCACCATGCTGTGGGTCAGCAATGGCGGGCGCGACTATGCGCCGTGGAGCGGCCGCCACCGCGGCGTGCTCGGCATCGAGGACGGCCGCACGGCCGTCGGCCACGCCGCATCGCTCGGCGACAATTGGCTGAAGCGCGAAGGCGTGGCGACCGCCTTTGCCCTTTCCGAAGGGCGCCGCTTTTCGTTCCGCCATGTCATCGGCGCGCTGCCTTGGCCATCCGGCGAGCCGCCGCACGACGTCACGACCTCGCCGGGCCGCATGCGTATCCTGGCGGCTGACGGTGCCGTGCGCGACATCGGCTTCGACGGCGATTTCCTGCGGATCGGTCAATCCAGGCCCGATTGAAGGCTTGGCACAATCCGGCGTTTGAAATTTCCGAAAACTGCCGCCAAAATGCGCCAGAACCACCGTAAGGGGGCCAATGTCAGAAATCGCCCATATCGCTGCTGCCATTTTCAAGCGCGCCGGCAAGGCGCCGCGCTTCATCGTTGCCATTGCCGGTCCGCCCGGCGCCGGCAAGTCGACATTGTCGGCAGGCTTGCACGACCTGCTGCCGGAAGGCACGGCGGAAGTCGTGCCGATGGATGGCTTCCATTACGATGACGTCGTGCTCGATCGACGCGGCCTTCGCGCGCGAAAAGGTGCTCCGGAAACCTTTGATTTTGCCGGCTTCGAAGCGCTGCTGAAGCGCATCCGCGCCGGCGAGCCGGATATCGCCATCCCGGTCTTCGACCGCAGCATGGAGCTGTCGCGCGCCGCCGCTGCGATTGTCGCCGCCGACACCAAATTCATCCTGGTCGAAGGCAATTATCTGCTGCTCGACGAGGAACCCTGGACGCGGCTGGCGCCGCTGTTCGACTTCTCGATCTTCGTCGATGTGCCGCGCGCCGAGCTCGAGCGCCGACTGCTGGCGCGATGGCACGAGCACGGCCGCTCCGACGAGGACGCGCGCGCCTGGATCGCCTCTAACGATATGCCGAACATCGACCGCGTGCTTGCCCGTCGGCGGCCCGCCGACCTGGTGGTCGGCGACCTGGCCTGACTTGCAAGGAACCGCCCGGCCGGAACCTTGCCAGTTTCAGGCCGTTATCCCGGACACGGCAATTGTGCCCATGAGGGAACCGTTCGATGGAAACCATGGCAAGAAAGCCTGCGCCCGCCAAGGGCAGGGCAACACGATCAAAAGCCACTCGAGTGAAAACCAGCGCCGGCCCGGCAGCAGCGGCCCGCTCCAAGGATGCGGCAAAGCCCAGCTTTGGCAAGGCGGCGCCGAAAAAGGTGATGCCTGCCGCGGCCAAAGCCGCTGCACCCAAGCCCAAAAGATCGGCAAGCAGCAGAGGATCGATCGCAGGCAGCGCAATGCGCACTGTTAAAGCAACGGCCAATGTCGCCGCCGGTGCCGTGCTTGCCACCGCCAAAGGTGCGGCGTCGCTTGCTGCTTCCGTAGTCGGCAAGGGCGGCTCAAAGCCCCGGACCAAGGCAAAATAGCCGAGCGGAATCGACGTAAGATCAGCTTCTGGCCGGAATGGTGAGGCCCCTCTGCACCGCCGGTCGGGCGAGGCCACGCTCCAGCCATGCGCCCACGCTGGGGAAATCGTCGAAACCGACGAGTTCCCGCGCCTCGTAGAAGCCGATCAGATTGCGCACCCACCCAAGCATCGAAATATCGGCGATCGTGTAATCGTCGCCCATGATCCAGCTACGGCCCTTGAGCCTCGTTTCGAGGACGCCGATCAGCCGTCGCGACTCGTCGCGATAACGTTCCAGCGGGCGCTTGTCGGCGATTTCGCGCCCAGCGAATTTGTGGAAGAATCCGACTTGGCCGAACATCGGCCCGATCGAAGCCATCTGGAAGAACACCCACTGGATCGTCTCATAACGCAGCGTCGCGTCTGCCGGGACCAGCTGGCCGGTCTTGTCGCTGAGGTAAAGCAGGATGGCACCGGATTCGAACAAGCCGATCGGCTTGCCGCCCGGGCCGTCCGGATCGATCATCGCCGGTATCTTGCCGTTCGGGTTCAAAGACAGGAATTCCGGGGTCCAGCTCTCGTTCTTGCCGATATCGACGGCATGCGGCTCGTAAGGCAGGCCAAGTTCCTCCAGCGCGATCGATATCTTCACCCCGTTCGGCGTCGGAAACGAATAAAGCTGGATGCGGTCGAGGTGGCTCGCCGGCCAGCGCCTGGCAATCGGAAACGCGGACAGATCGGTCATCGAAACTCCTGGTAGGGGACCGCGCCGAGCGGCACGGTCATGGCGGGTCGCAGAGAGTTAGGCGCGACGCCTGGCGCGATCAATATGCGCATGGAAAGTTTCGCCGGCCCCGGTGAAGGACCCGCAAGGGGTGCGGTCACACGGCCTTTACCGCCAGCACCGCATTGGTGCCGCCGAAGGCGAAGCTGTTGCTGATCGCGGTGCGCACGGTGCGTTCGCGCGCCACGTTCGGCGTGATGTCGAGATCGCAGTCGGCGTCGGCTTCCCGATAATTGGCGGTCGGCGGCACGATGCCTTCGCGGATCGCCATCACGCAGGCGATCATTTCCAGCGCGCCGGAGGCGCCGAGGCAGTGGGCGTGCATCGATTTGGTCGAGGACACCGAAAGCTTGTAGGCATGGCCGCCGAACACGCGTTTGATCGCCGCCGTCTCGATCTGATCGTTGGCCTTGGTGCCGGTGCCATGCGCGTTGAGATAGTCGACGTCCTCGGGATTGAGCCCGGCATCGGCGAGGCAGAAGCGCATCGCCGCCTCAGGCCCTTCGATGGTTGGCGCGACGATATCGGAGGCGTCGGCGGAAAGGCCGACGCCGGCGATTTCGGCAAGGATGGCGGCGCCGCGCGCCATGGCATGCTCATATGTTTCCAGCACCACCATGCCGGCGCCTTCGCCGAGCACGAGCCCCTGGCGGTCGGCCGAAAACGGCCGGCAGGTGTCCGGCGATAATACCCGCAGGGCCTCCCAGCCCTTGAGGATGCCCCAGACCAGCGGCGCATCGGTGCCGCCGGCGACCATGACGTCGGCCCGGCCGAGCCTGATCTGATCGACCGCCGAGGCAATGGCGTGGTTGGATGACGAGCAGGCAGAAGTGATGCCGAACACCGGCCCGCGCAGACCAAGATTCATGCTGACATGGCCGGCTGCAGCGCCCGGCATTACTTTCGGGACGGTGAAGATGCCGGCGCGGTTCTTGCCTTCGAGCAGGATGGCGCGATAGTTCTCTTCGATCGCCTCCCAGCCGCAGACGCCGACGCCGACGACGGTGCCCATCCGGTAGGTGTTGGCGGCGTGCGGGTTCAATCCCGCCTGCTGTGCCGCCTCCCGCGCGGCGATCGTCGCCAGAAGGCTGAAGCGGTCCATCGACACGACCTGCTTGCGCTCGATGCCGTGCTCGGGAAGCGCCTTGATTTCGCAGCCGACCTTGACCTTCAGATCATGCAGCAGCGGATTGTCGATCGCGCCGATTGCCGAACGGCCGGCGCGCATTTCATTCCAGATTGCCGGTGCGTTGGTGCCGAGCCCGCATAATCCGCCGATGCCCGTGATGACGACGCGCTTGTGCATTCAGTCAGGCTTTTTTCGCGATCAGCGCGCGAACCGCCTCGACCATGTCGCCGACATTCTTCAGATTGCTCCAGGCATCGACAGTGTTCATCTCGATTTCGATGCCGTACTCTTCCTCGAGATCGAAGATGATCTCCGTCAGTTCCAGCGAATGGATGCCAAGGGCGGTCAGTTCGGTACTGGTGGTGATTTCCTCGCCGCCCGGCTCGGCATGAGCCCTGATCTTGGCGATGATATCGTTTGCCAGCTGGTCAGCCATTCGGTTTCTTCCCCAACTCTGTCGTTTCCCGACGCCAACTGATCAGCGCCCCTTTTGTCCTCGATTACGTCGTCATCGTCGCCTTTTACCCCCGCCAGGCGCCGGTGACCGTACCAAGGTGGCTCCCTCTATAGAAACCGAAACGCTGTCAAGCAACAAGCTATATATCGACAAAGCCGCCGCAGTGCTTAACGTTGGTGTCGTGGATACGATCGCATATAGCTTGACTTCAGTGCCGCCGGCCCAGCGTGTTGCCGGCGTCGCGCGGCTTGGCTGCGACTGGAACGGAGGCCGCACGCGTCTTCGGCGTCTGTACCAGGACGGTTCGGCCAAGATCCGCATGCCGGCGGTCTCGGCCGATCCGCTCGAAGCCGTCCTGATCAACACCGCCGGTGGGCTGACCGGTGGCGACCGTCTCGCCTGGGAGGTCGATGTCGGTGCCGGCGCCTCCGCAACCATGACAACGCAGGCCTGCGAGAAAATCTATCGCGCCGCATCCGATCGCGCCGAAGTGCGGGTGCAGCTGACTGTCGGGGAAGAAGGCCACATTGCCTGGCTGCCACAGGAAACCATCGTCTTCGACCGCTCGGCCTTTGCCCGCAGCCTTGACGTGGAGCTTGCCACCGGAGCCGAGGCGCTGATCCTGGAGGCCACCGTCTTCGGCCGCCTGGCCATGGGTGAACGGGCCACGCAAGGCCATTTCCACGACCGCTGGCGCGTCCGCCAGGACGGGGCGCTGGTCCATGCAGAGGAGTTCCGCATCGGGCCGGACATTGCGGCCGCCTTGAACCGTCCCGCAGCGGCCGGCGGTGCCGTCGCCGTGGCGACGCTGCTGATGGTGTCGCCACGGGCAGAGGCTTTGCTCGAGCCGGCCCGGGGCATAGTCGGCGGCCAGGGCGGCGTCAGTTTCTGGAGCGTGCGGAAATCTGGCAAGCTTCTTGCGAGGCTGTTCGCCGAGGACGGCTACCAGCTCCGCAAGCGGCTGGTGCCGCTTGTCGAATTGCTCAACGGACGGGCGGGCCTGCCCAAATTATGGTCACTCTGATTTCGATTGTGCCACTGCAGGAAAAAGCATGAATCTGACGCCGAGGGAGAAAGACAAGCTGCTGATCGCCATGGCGGCGATCGTGGCCCGCAAGCGGCTCGAACGCGGCGTCAAGCTCAATCATCCGGAAGCGATCGCGCTGATCACCGATTTCGTCGTCGAGGGTGCCCGCGACGGCCGCGCGGTCGCCGAGCTGATGGAGGCCGGCGCCCATGTCGTCACCCGGGCCCAGGTGATGGAAGGCATTGCAGAAATGATCCACGATGTGCAGGTCGAGGCGACGTTTCCAGACGGCACCAAGCTGGTGACCGTGCACGAGCCGATCAGATAACACCGCCAAGGAGAGGAAAATGCTTGAGCTGCGTCCCAACTGCGAGTGCTGCGACAAGGATCTGCCGCCCGATGCGACGGATGCGGTGATCTGCACCTTCGAATGCACCTTTTGCGCCGACTGCGCACAAAACGTGCTCGGCGGCGCCTGTCCGAATTGCGGCGGCAACTTCTCGGCCCGCCCGATCCGTCCGGCAGCGCTGCTGAAGAAATATCCGGCCTCCACCAGGCGCGTCCTCAAGGCAGAGGGCTGCGCTCCGGCCCGCAAGGCGGCGTGAGAGGTACTCGAAGATGGAAGCTACGCCGATGATCCCCGCTACGATGAAACGCTCAACGCTGTCGGCGGTCCTGCTGCTGGCGGCAGCAATGCCAGCCTATGCCCATGTCGGCGTCGGCACGGTTTGGTCCTTCACCGCCGGCCTCTCCCACCCGCTCTCCGGCCTCGATCACATGACGGCGATGATTGCCGTCGGGCTATGGGCCGCGCTCAAGGGCGACAAAGCGATCTGGGCATGGCCGCTGGCCTTCGTAAGCGTCATGCTGGCCGGCGGCGTGCTCGGCATGCTGCATGTGCCGATGCCTTTCGTCGAGCCGGCGATACTGGCGTCCGTCGTGGCACTCGGGCTGCTGGTTGCGCCCGCCGTCGATCTTCCTGTCTCGGCCGGCGTCGCCGTCATCGGCCTGTTCGCGCTGTTCCACGGCTATGCCCATGGCACCGAGGTGCCTGAGAATGTCGGCGGACTCGGCTATATGGCGGGCTTTGCCGTTGCCACGGCACTGCTCCACGCCGTCGGCATCGCCGCCGGTCTCGGCCTCGGCTGGCGCTTCCGCGGGCTTGCCCGCGCCGCTGGCGCCGCTTGTGCCGCGATTGGCGCCGGCCTCGCTTTTGGCGTCATGTGAGGCCGCAATGATCCCCGGCGAAATCATCACGGCAAGCGGCGAGATCGAACTGAACAAGGGTCTGGCGACGGTCACCTTGAAGGTAGCCAACAGCGGCGACCGGCCGATCCAGGTAGGCAGCCATTATCATTTCTTCGAGACCAATGAGGGACTGAGATTCGATCGCGACAAGGCCCGCGGCATGCGCCTCGACATCGCTGCCGGCACCGCCATGCGCTTCGAGCCCGGCCAAGAGCGCGACGTTACCCTGGTGCCGTTCGGCGGCAAGCGCGAGGTCTACGGATTTCAGCAGAAGATCATGGGCGCGCTGTGAGATCGAAGGCGTTGAGCAGTTTCGGCTCAGCCGGGCGGCTTGGCCGCCGCATAGATGACGACCTTTCCCGGATCGTCGAATTCCACCGCCAGAACGTCCTCGGTTTGCACTCGCCGCGAATCGATGGCGTTGAACAGCAATGCGTTCGCTTCGATCTCCTTGCGCAGCTCGGCGATGTCGTCCCGATGTTGCCTGACCTTGTTTTCGATCGCCGGCGGCGGGCCGCCTTCGGTGCGCGCGGCATCGGTAAGAAACACGATATCGACCTTGTCGAGCTTGGATGTCTTGCGCACGGCGGCGATGTTTTCACGCGTGCGGTCGATCGCCGAACTGACCTTGCCGGCTTCCGCATTTGTCTGGGTCTCTTCCTGGCCGACCTCCGAGCCGACGATCCGGTTGACGGTCTCGGCGCTGTCGAGGCTCTGCGCGTTCAGCGCGGCGTGCGGAATGCTGGCTGCCAGAAACGCGGTCGCGGCAATCCCATGCAGCCATCTGGTGTCGGAGAAGGTGGTGATCGCCATCGCTCGTTCTCAGGGTCCTTTTCGAGGCTCGTGTCAGGGCGACAGGACCGAAACGTAACGTCCCCCGTGAAGGTTCCCTTTGTGATGCGGCGGGCTGGCCGGGCGCCGGCCCGCCGCCTCGTCTCGTCAGCTCGCTTTCTTGGTGATCAGCGTCAGCGCGCCATTGGTGCTCATGCTGGCGGCGATCACCTGCGCCGAGGTGAGCCCCTTGGCTTCGAGCGCGGATTTGACCTGCGGTGTCGCGTCGATCGAGCCGCGCAGTTTCTGCAGGTCGGCATCGCTGCGCTTGGCGATCACCTCGTTGACCTTGGCTTGAGTGTCCGCGGGCAGATCCTTGATATCGACGACGTTGATCGCCTGGATGGTGGGCGCCTGCGGCTGCGCCCCGGGCGCGGCAGGAGCAGGCGCAGCCGGCGCCGGACTGGGCTGCTGCGCAGGCTGTTGCTGGGCGCTGGCGGCGGTTGCGAGCACCAGCGTGGCGGCGGCTGCCAGAAGGGTCGTTTTGCGCATGGATGTTCCTTTCCATCGATTGGCAAATGGTCGTTTTGGGGTGGCCCGGCCACCTCAAACGCTAAATGGGATCGGAAAGTGTCGCTCAGCGGGTCATTGCGTGACCATAGGATGGCGGCAATGTGGAGCCCGGCTTCGACAAGCGGTATTTTCGGGCTGTATTTCGGGAGCAATTGCTGATGGCTAAAATCACCCGCGCCGCCTATGCGCAGATGTACGGCCCGACCGTCGGCGACAAGGTCCGGCTCGCCGACACCGAGCTGTTCATCGAGGTCGAAAGGGATCTCACTCTTTACGGCGAGGAGGTGAAGTTCGGTGGCGGCAAGGTCATCCGCGACGGCATGGGCCAGAGCCAGGTGTCGCGCGCGCAAGGCGCGGTCGACACCGTCATCACCAATGCGCTGGTCGTCGATGCCACCGCCGGTATTGTCAAGGCAGATATCGGCCTCAGGGACGGCCGTATCGCCGCGATCGGCAAGGCCGGCAATCCGGATACCCAAGGCGGCGTCACCATCGTCATCGGTCCCGGCACCGAGATAATCGCCGGCGAGGGCAAGATCCTGACCGCCGGCGGCTTCGACGCGCATATCCACTTCATCTGCCCGCAGCAGATCGAGGAAGCGCTGATGTCGGGCATCACCACCATGCTCGGCGGCGGCACCGGCCCGGCGCACGGCACGCTGGCCACCACCTGCACACCTGGGCCATGGCATCTGGCGCGCATGATCCAGTCTTTCGACGCCTTCCCGATGAATATCGGCCTGTCGGGCAAGGGCAACGCGTCGCTGCCCGCCGCGCTCGAGGAGATGGTGCTTGCCGGCGCCTGCTCGCTGAAGTTGCACGAGGACTGGGGCACGACGCCGGCTGCAATCGACTGCTGCCTGTCGGTTGCCGACGATTACGACGTGCAGGTAATGATCCACACCGACACGCTGAACGAGTCCGGCTTCGTCGAAAACACGGTCGCGGCGATCAAGGGCCGCACCATCCATGCCTTCCACACCGAAGGCGCCGGCGGCGGCCACGCGCCTGATATCATCAAGGTCTGCGGCCTGCCTAACGTCATTCCGTCCTCGACCAACCCGACACGCCCCTACACGATCAACACGCTGGCCGAACACCTCGACATGCTGATGGTCTGTCACCATCTGTCGCCGTCGATCCCCGAAGATATCGCCTTTGCCGAGAGCCGCATCCGCAAGGAAACCATCGCCGCCGAAGACATTCTGCACGACATCGGCGCCTTCTCGATCATCTCGTCGGACAGCCAGGCCATGGGCCGTGTCGGCGAAGTGGCGATCCGCTGCTGGCAGACCGCCGACAAGATGAAGCGGCAGCGCGGTTCGCTGCCGCAGGAGACCGGCGACAACGACAATTTCCGCGTCCGCCGCTACATCGCCAAATACACCATCAATCCGGCCATCGCGCATGGCCTGTCGAAGGACATCGGCTCGGTGGCGGTGGGAAAACGCGCCGACCTCGTGCTGTGGAATCCGGCCTTTTTCGGCGTCAAGCCGGACATGGTGCTGATCGGCGGCATGATCGCCGCCGCCCCGATGGGCGATCCCAACGCCTCGATCCCGACGCCGCAGCCGATGCATTACCGGCCGATGTTCGGGGCCTACGGCAAGGCGATGACCAATTCGTCGGTGACCTTCGTTTCGAAGGCCGCGCTCGACGCCGGCCTGCGCGGCAGGCTCGGCGTCGACAAGCAGATGGTCGCGGTCGAAAACACCCGCGGCGGCATCGGCAAGCATTCGATGGTGCTCAATGACGCCACGCCGCATGTCGAGGTCGACCCCGAAACCTATGAGGTCCGCGCCGACGGCGAACTCTTGACCTGCGAGCCAGCAACCGTGCTACCGATGGCGCAAAGGTACTTTTTGTTTTGAGGTGATGCGTGTTCTGGCGCACAAGCTCCCCGCTGGACGCCGACGACGAGGAGTGGCAGCTCGATTGCTGGGGTTGGCTGCTCAGGCATTTCGGCGGGGCAGCCGCGCTGCGCAAACGTTCGCTGATCTTGCCAACACGAACATTTTTCACCCCCTCTGAAGAACAGGGGCACGCCGCTGCATCGCACTATTTCGGGCAGGTGGCGGCATATTTTGGCATCGATGCGGCCCGCTTCAATCTCGTGCCACAGGAAGATTCAATCGACCCGGTTTTGGGACCGCTTCAGGTCCTTCAGGACGCGCCGCGGGAGCCTGCCGGGACCTTCTCCGTGTCCCGGGGCGGTGCCATGACAATCACCTACAATCCGGCGATCGTTCCCAAGTCCATGAAGCTCATTGCGACGTTCGCGCATGAGATTTGTCATCCATTGCTGTTCTCGGTGCCTGAAGAACCGCCGGGCGGCACCGAGATGGAGGAGTTCGCAACCGATCTCGCGGTCACCTTCTTCGGCTTTGGTATCTTCAATTCCAACACTGCGGCGAGTTTCACTCAGTACCGCGACACCGCCACCGGCACGCAAGGCTGGTCCTTCGAGCGACAAGGCTATCTGTCGCCAGCGGAACGCGCCTTTGCGCTGGCGCTGTTCATCCAGGCGCGCGGTCAGGGAATACAGGACGCGCGCGAGTATCTGGATTCCGGGCCGTTGGCCTATTTTCGCAAGGCAACGAAGTATCTGGCGCAGACGCCATCCATTTCATCCGATCTGCTTGCGGCGCACCAATAGCCAAGGTCTCAACGGACTCAACATTCGAACGGCAGGTCAGCGCAGCAGAAACCGGTTTTCACTTTTCAGATCACAATCTAGAACGCCAAATGTAGAACATGCCGCGCCAGGCCTATGGACCAGCAACTCCCCTACGCCCACGACATTTTCCCGCATATCCGCATCGTCCTGGGCATGGTGATCGGCCTCGGCGTCACACGGCTGCTGTCGGGGCTCGCCCGCATCGTCCAGCATCCCGGCCAGTACCGGCTCTATCCCGTTCACCTCGCCTGGGTTGCGTCGGTGCTTTTGATGCTGGTGCATTTCTGGTGGTGGGAGTTCGGTCTGTTCCAGATCGAGAATTGGACCTTCGGCAAATACCTGTTCATCATCTTCTACGCCGTCACGCTGTTCCTGCTCTGCGCGCTGCTGTTTCCGGATTCGATGCTGGACTACACCAGCTATGAGGATTTCTTTTATTCGCGCCGGGCCTGGTTCTTCGGCCTGCTGGCGGCGACCTATCTGCTCGACGTGATCGATACGCTGCTGAAAGGGCCGGAGCATTTCGCCCATTTTGGCGTCGAATATCTGATCCGCACGCCGGTTTTCGTCGCGCTTTGCGTCATTGCGATCCTGCTGCGCGACCGCCGCTTTCACATCGCCTTTGTCGCCGGCGCGCTCGTCTATCAGATATCGTTCATCCTGCGGCTCTTCGACACGATCGTCTGAGCCCCATTGGGGCGGCGGACGCGATAGGCTAGGCTTTTTGGGAGAGGCAGTTTTTACATGAAGCTCGATATTCGCACCGACTTCACCAAATTCCCGCGCGCCGTCTCCGTCCTGGCCGCAGGCGAAGCCGGAACGACCACGCCATACGACAGTGCGGTGCTTGCCCATGACGAGCGGCATCTGCGCCGTCGCGCCATCGAAACGGCCCGTAGCGACAAAGTGCTGGTCGACCTGCCCGAACCGGTGACCTTGAACCATGGTGACCGGCTGGTGCTGGAGGATGGCCGCCACATCGAGATCATCGCGGCCGAGGAGCCGCTCTACGATATCCGTGCCGGCGGCCCTGTCCATCTGGCCGAACTTGCCTGGCATATCGGCAACCGTCATCTCGCGGCAAGCATCGAGGCTGGCCGAATCCTCATTCTGCGCAACCATGTCATCAAGGCGATGCTGGAAGGGCTGGGCGCCACGGTGAGCGACGTCTCCGAGCCATTCAAGCCGGTGCGCGGCGCTTATTCCGGCCATGGCCATTCTCACGCCGAGGCGCATGCGCACAGCCATGCCGAAGCGCACTCCCATACCCATAGCGAATCGCATTCCCATAGCCATTCGCACGACCATGACCATGACTGACCAGCCTTCCGACGTTGCCCAGCCTTCCAATATTGCTTTGTTGCGGCTGATGGCGTGGCTGTCGCCTTCCTTCCCGGTCGGCGGCTTTTCCTACAGCCATGGTCTCGAGCAAGCCGTGCATGCCGGGCTGGTTGCCGACAGCAAAGAGCTCGCCGCGTGGCTGGAAACGCTGGTCGAGATGGGTTCGGGCTGGAATGATGCGGTGCTGTTTGCCGAAAGCTGGCGCAGGGCGCGCGAAACCGGCGATCTCGATGAAATCGTCGCCCTTGCAGAAGCTCTGGCAGGCTCGCGCGAGCGCCATGCCGAGACCATGCTGCAGGGCGCTGCTTTCCTGAAGGCGGCCATCGCCTGGCCGTGCCAGGTGCTGGATCGCCTGCCGGCCGAATGTGCCTATTGCGTTGCCGTCGGCGCCGTTGCCGGCGATCACGGCATTGCGCTGCGGGACGCCCTGGCGGCCTTTCTGCAGGCCTTCTTCTCCAATCTCGTCCAGGCTGCGATCCGGCTTGGCATCGCTGGCCAGAGTGCCGCGATGACGCTACTGGCCGCCTTCGAACCGCTTGCCCTGGCCACGGCCGACCGCGCTGCCGGCTCGACCCTCGATGATCTCGGCGGCTGCGCTTTCATCTCCGACGTCACGGCGATGAAGCACGAGGCCCAGTATTCGCGGCTGTTCCGCTCATGATCGTCCTTGCTTTCGCCCTCTCGCTCGTCCTGCTGTTGATCACGGCACTGCATGTCTATTGGGGCATTGGCGGCATCTGGCCGGGCAGGGACGCTGCCTCCTGCGCTCGTGCGGTCATCGGCTTTCGCGGCGTCGACGAAATGCCGGCACCCTTCGCCAGCTTCGCCGTTGCCGCCTGCCTTGGCCTTGCGACACTGTGGCCGATGGCGCTCGAAGGCGTGTTCGCCACGCCCTTTCCCAAGGCCGGGCTGGCCGCCACGGCGCTGCTCATCGCGCTGGTTTTCCTGGCGCGCGGCATTGCCGGCTTCACGCCTTGGTGGCGCCGGCTGACGCCCGAGCAGCCTTTCGTGCGGCTCGATCTGCGTTATTATTCGCCGCTGTGCCTGCTGATCGGGCTTGGCTTTGCCATTCTTGCCCTCACGGAGTTCCCCGCATGATATCACCCAACGGTCCTCTTCGCGTCGGCATCGGCGGTCCGGTCGGCTCGGGCAAGACGACGCTCACCGAAAAGCTTTGCAAGGCGCTGCGTGACGAGTTCTCGATCGCCGTCGTCACCAACGACATCTACACCAAGGAAGACGCCATGATGCTGGCCCGGCTGCAGGCGCTCCCTGAGGATCGCATCGTCGGCGTCGAGACCGGCGGCTGCCCGCACACCGCCATTCGCGAGGACGCCTCGATCAATCTGCAGGCGATCGCCGAGATGACCAAAAAATTCCCGGATCTCGACATCGTCTTCATCGAATCGGGCGGCGACAACCTCGCCGCCACTTTCTCGCCGGACCTTGCCGACCTGACGCTCTATGTCATCTCGGTTTGCCAGGGCGAGGAGATTCCGCGCAAGGGCGGACCGGCGATCACCCGGTCCGATTTCCTGGTCATCAACAAGAGCGACCTTGCGCCCTATGTGAACGTCAATCTCGACATCATGGAGAGCGATGCTGCCCGCATGCGCGGCAAGCGGCCGTTCGGCTTCACCGACCTGTCGCGCGGCAAGGGGCTGCAGGAGGTGATCGATTTCATCGTCGAGCATGGCGGGCTGAGGGTCGGCGCGGCCACCAGCACGGCGGCATAACGGCGCTCGCCTGCACCAAACGAAACCGGGTTGCGCGTGTTCCAGCCGCGCGGCATCCTTGCTTTTTTCACGGAGGTTTACGATGAGCATCACTCGCCTGCAGAAGGAAGTGCTGACCAACCTGGCGTTCTATGAGGAGCGCGTCGATCTGGCTTGCGCCTTCCGCTGGACGGCGCGGCTTAACATGCATGAGGCGGTGGCCAATCATTTTTCGCTGGCGGTCAACGACGATGGCTCGCAATTCCTGATGAACCCTAACCAGGTGCATTTCTCGCGCATCAAGGCGAGCGATCTGCTTCTGATCGACGCCAATGATCCCGACACGCTGGTCGGCCCGAATGCGCCTGACCCGACGGCGTGGGGCCTGCATGGTGCCATCCATCGCAACGTGCGTCATGCGCGCTGCGTCATGCATGTTCACTCGATCCACGCCACCGTGCTTGCCTCGCTCGCCGACTCGACGCTGCCGCCGGTCGACCAGAACTCGGCGATCTTCTTCAACCGCCATGTCGTCGACGCTCATTATGGCGGGCTGGCCTTCGAGGAAGAGGGCGAGCGCTGCTCCCAGCTTCTTGTCGACCCGAAGGTCAAGGTGATGGTGATGGGCAACCATGGCGTGCTGGTCATCGGCGACAGCGTCGCCGACACCTTCAACCGCATGTTCTATTTCGAGCGCGCCGCCGAAACCTATATCGAGGCGCTGTGGACCGGCCGGCCGCTGCGGGTACTGTCGGATGAGATCGCGGAGAAAGCGGCAAGGGAACAGGAAGACTATCCCGGCCAGGCCGAGCGCCACCTTTCCGAACTGAAGGCGATCCTCGACGAGCAGGAGCCTGCCTACCGGAGTTGAGCGGTCCCGCCGGGCCTGGCTTAAAGCCCGAGTTCGGCCCGCAATTCGCCGGCACTGTTGATGACAATCGCCCCCGGCGGCCCCTCCATGGGCACCTCTGGCCAGAAGATCGTCTTCATTCCCGCTGCCAGGCCCGCCGTGGCGCCGGTCACGCTGTCGTCGACCGCCACGGCCTTGGCGGGATCGACGTCGGCCAACCAGGCGGCGCGCAGGAAAGGTTCGGCATGCGGCTTGCCTTCGCGCACGTCGTTGCGGCTGATGGTCTTCATGCCGGGATAGAAAAGGCCGACGGCGCGCAGATTGGCGTCGACGATCAGCCGGTCGGAATTTGATACCACCGCCTGTGCCACGCCAAGCTCCCGCAACTCGTTGAAAATCTCGATCGCGCCGGTGCGTGGCGTCAGCGTTTCGGCCATCGGCAGATAGTGATCGTATTTGCGCACGATCCAGTCGTCGAAAGGCAGGTCGAGGCCGAACTCGTCGCGCAGCATTTCGTAGACCGGCCATGCGGCGATGCCGAGCACGCGCTCATGCAGGTCGGCCGGCGGCGCGATGCCGACGCTGTGCAGCGCCGCAATCAGCGCCGCCTCGTGCAGCGGCTCGCTGTCGACCAGCGTGCCGTCCATATCCCAGAAAACCGCTTTCGGCGTCATGCAAGGCTCCATTCTCAAAAAATTCCTTAAAGCGTTTAGCGCACGAGATAAACCGCCGCGTCCCCGCTAATGCATGTCGCGCAAAGTGTGCAGCGGTTTTGCAATGACGACATGCATAAAAAGCAACCTAAAACCCGTCGCATGAGGCCGATCGAACGCAACGCGCTTTAGAACCGGGATTGGTGCGACCTCGACAGCCTTGCTGTTGCAACGAGACTGGGTCGACCTGTCACTTCGCTCCAAACACCAAGTTTCATCACTAAGCAATTGCTCTTACAATAGGCAATTGCGCGCAAGTTCATTCCCTGCGAGACTACTGCGCTCCGCCTCTTATGCTCGGCGGGGTTGGGAGGTAGGAACTTGAATTCGCGGCAGGACAGCGGCGGCAACAGGCTGGACGACGCGGCGCGTGCCGGCTGGCTCTATTATGTCGCAGGCAACACCCAGGACCAGATCGCCGCCACGCTTGGCATCTCGCGGCAGACGGCGCAGCGGCTGGTGTCGCTCGCAGTCTCCGAAGGGCTGATCAAGGTGCGCGTCGACCACCCGATCGCCAATTGCCTCGACCTTGCGGCACGGCTGAAATCGCGCTTTGCGCTTGATCTGGTCGAGGTGGTGCCGAGCGACCCTTCTTCGTCCTCCACCGTCATCGGCGTCGCCGAGGCGGCGGCGGCCGAGATCGAACGGCGGCTGCGGTCGCCGGTGCCGATCGTCATGGCGATCGGCACCAGCCGCACACTGAAGGCCGCGATCGAGCAACTGCCGCCGATGGAATGCCCGCAGCACAAGGTGGTATCGCTGACCGGCAACATCTCGCCGGACGGCTCGGCGGCCTTCTACAACGTCATCTTCACCATGGCCGACAGGGTCAAGGCGCGTTCGTTTCCGATGCCTTTGCCGGTCATCGCTTCCTCGCCCGAGGAGCGCGAGATGCTGCTCAGCCAGCCGATGATCCAGCCGACGCTGGCGCTTGCGGCCGAGGCCGACGTCACCTTTGTCGGCATCGGCGATCTCGGCCCGAAGGCGCCGCTTTACGAGGACGGCTTCATTTCGGAGGGTGAATTAAAGGCGCTGCAGAAGGCCGGCGGCGTCGCCGAGATCGTCGGCTGGGTATTCGATCGTGACGGCCGCATGATCGAGGGCATCACCAATGATCGGGTGTCGTCGGCACCGCTGCCGTCGCGCGAAAAGTCGCTGGTGATCGCGCTTGCCATGGGCGACCGCAAGCTGCCGGGCATCTTCGCTGCCGTCAACCGGCGGCTGGTCAACGGCCTCATCACCGATGAGCGGACCGCCGCCGCCTTGCTGGCGGGCGCATGATCTCCGAGCCGCTGGCGGTCGGAAACGATCATGTGAAATCGAAACGCATCTGAATCCCGATAAAACGAGCGTCACTACTGGTGCCGGCCGCAAGGATCGTTGCCGTCGAGAAAGCCCATGTCGCGCTGCAGATGCGGCGGCAGCTCCCGGACGTCGAGATAGGCCCGTTTCCGCGCCGCGTGCCTTGCCAATCCCCGCGCCAACTGTGAAAACCAGCCATGGGCTGGAGCAAGAAGCAGCTTTTCCTGTATTGTGGTCATGATCGTCAGCCTTCGCTATCTCTAGGCGTAATTGATCTTCAATACGGAATATCGGTAGGACCGGCCGGTGCCGCCAATCAAACGTCGATCACTGCCCATAAGGAGGGCTTATGCCGGAGCTCAATTCACGACAGCTGGTTTCGCAGCTTCCTCCGCTTCAGGCGATCCGGGTGTTCGAGGCGGTGGCGCGGCATCTCTCGTTCACCAAGGCCGCCCAGGAGCTTGGCATGACGCAGGCGGCGGCAAGCTATCAGATCAAGCTTCTGGAGGAGCGCATCGGCGCGCCCCTATTCTTGCGCCAGCCAAAACAGATCGTGCTGACCGAACCCGGCCAGCGCCTGGCGCCCGCGGTCAGCGAGGCGTTCGCGCTGTTGAGCGGCGCCTATGCCGCCGCGCGCACCGGCGCCGACCGCGTGCTTTGCGTTTCGACGCTGCTGACATTTGCCTCCAATTGGCTGGCGCAGCATCTCGGTTCGTTCCAGGTCGCGCATCCGTCGCTGGCGGTGCGCGTCGATACTTCGAACAGGGTTGTCGACTTTGCCAGAGAGGATATCGACATCGCCATCCGCTCCGGCGGCGGCAACTGGCCGGGCGTCGAGACCCATATGCTTTTCAGGGCCGATTTCACGCCGGTCCTTAGTCCAAAGCTCGCGGCAAGCATCGGCGGCGTCAAGGAGCCGGCCGACCTGCTGCGGCTGCCGATCCTCGACCCGGGTGACATCTGGTGGCGGGACTGGTTTGCCGCCGCCGGCCTGCCGGTCGAGGAGCTGGCCAAGCGTCCCGGCACCAGCATGGGCGCGCAGGCCTACGAGGCCAATGCCGCGATTGCCGGCCACGGCGTGGCGATCGTTACCAAGGCGCTGTTCAAGACCGAACTTGCCGACGGCCGCCTGATCCAGCCCTTTGATCTGGTCGGTGACGACGGCCACGCCTATTGGCTGGTCTATCCGACGGCACGACGCAACGTGCCGAAGATCCGCGCCTTCCGCGATTGGATCCTGAGCGAGATCGCTTGCCAGTAGGCTGAATCCCAGCAAGCCCGAGCAAAGCGCCGGGCCCAATCAGCCCGGCCGAATCCTTCGTCAGACATGCCGCAAACGTCCCAGGCTTGCCGCTGCACAAGACCCGGCGTGCTGCGCTGCAGCAACGAATCCGTCTTGACATAATTCATCGCAAGTGAGTAATTGCTCACAGCCAAGGCAAATGCTCATCTTGGTTTATGGGAGGAATTTTGATGAAACTTCGCACGTTCACCCTAGGCCTGTTCTCGGCCAGCGC
The DNA here is from genome assembly GCF_040318825.1 of Mesorhizobium sp. M1006. Lineage (NCBI taxonomy): Bacteria > Pseudomonadati > Pseudomonadota > Alphaproteobacteria > Hyphomicrobiales > Phyllobacteriaceae > Mesorhizobium > Mesorhizobium sp. M1006. The sequence continues at coordinate 197,162 of NZ_JAMYMZ010000007.1, read as the reverse complement.
CCTCGCTTTCGCCGCGCATGCCGAATCCATCACCATCGCCACGGTCAACAATGGCGACATGGTCCGCATGCAGAAGCTGACCGACGACTTCACCGCCAAGAATCCCGACGTCCAGCTGCAGTGGGTCACGCTCGAGGAAAACGTCCTGCGCGAGCGCGTCACCACCGACATCGCCACCAAGGGTGGCCAGTACGACGTGATGACCATCGGCACCTATGAAGTGCCGATCTGGGCCAAGCAGAACTGGCTTTTGCCGCTCGACAAGCTCGGCGACGATTACGACGTCAAGGACATCATCCCGGCCATAGCCGGCGGCCTGTCGGTCGACGGCAAGCTCTACGCAGCCCCGTTCTACGGCGAAAGCTCCTTCGTCATGTACCGCAAGGACCTGATGGAAAAGGCCGGGCTCAAGATGCCCGATGCACCGACCTGGGACTTCATCAAGCAGGCCGCCGACAAGATGACCGACCGCGCCAACGGCGTGAACGGCGTCTGCCTGCGCGGCAAGGCCGGCTGGGGCGAGAACATGGCCTTCCTGACCGCCATGTCGAACTCGTTCGGCGCGCGCTGGTTCGACGAGAACTGGAAGCCGCAATTCGACCAGCCCGAATGGAAGAACACGCTGCAGTTCTATGTCGACCTGATGAAGGCCGACGGCCCCGAGGGCGCGTCGTCCAACGGTTTCAACGAAAACCTGGCGCTGTTCCAGCAGGGCAAATGCGGCATGTGGATCGATGCTACCGTCGCTGCCTCCTTCGTTTCCGACCCGAAGAACTCCACCGTCGCCGACAAGGTCGGCTATGCGCTGGCGCCGGACAATGGCCTCGGCAAGCGCGGCAATTGGCTGTGGGCATGGTCGCTAGCCATCCCCGCCGGCACGCAGAAGGCCGACGCCGCTCAAAAGTTCGTATCCTGGGCAACCAGCAAGCACTATGCCGAGCTCGTCGCCTCGAAGGAAGGCTGGGCCAACGTTCCGCCGGGAACGCGCTCGTCGCTCTATGCCAATCCCGAATACCAGAAGGCAGCACCTTTCGCCAAGATGACGCTGGACTCGATCAACTCCGCCGATCCGACGCACCCGACCGTCAAGCCGGTGCCTTATGTCGGCGTCCAGTTCGTCGCCATTCCTGAGTTCCAGGGTCTCGGCACCACCGTCGGCCAGCTCTTCTCGGCGGCACTTGCCGGCCAGTCGAGCGTCGACGATGCCTTGAAGCAGGCGCAGGACGCCGCCACCGCGACGATGACCGAAGGCGGTTACATCAAGTAAGCTCCTCCCGGTGCCGGTTGCCAATGGCGACCGGCAACGGCCGCCCGAATCCCAGTTCGGGCGGCCAGCTTTCACACCGCTGAAAAACTTGGCCGACCTCGAAGGGTGACCGTCATGGCTACTCAGCAGACCCGTTCGCTTGCCCGTTTCATGATGGCGCCATCCGTGGTGCTGCTGCTGGTCTGGATGATTGTGCCGCTGGCATTCACGCTGTGGTTTTCCTTCCAGCAATACAACCCGCTCAATCCGATGCGCGACGGCTTCGTCGGGTTTTCGAACTACGCGCTGTTCTATTCCAACCCGGCATTCCTGCAGTCGATCCTCAACACGCTCACCATCGTCGTCAGCGTGCTTTTGATCACGGTGATTGGCGGTATTCTGCTCGCCCTTCTGCTCGATCAGCCGATGTGGGGACAGGGCATCGTCCGCATCCTTGTCATCTCGCCGTTCTTCGTCATGCCACCGGTGGCAGCACTGGTCTGGAAGAACATGATCATGCATCCGCAGTACGGGGTTTTCGCCGATATTGCGCGCTTCTTCGGCGGGCAGCCGATCGATTGGTTCGGGCAGCACCCGCTCCTGGCGATCATCATCATCGTTGCCTGGCAATGGCTGCCGTTTGCTACGCTGATCCTGTTGACCGCGCTTCAGTCGCTCGACGTCGAGCAGAAGGAAGCCGCCGAAATGGACGGCGCCGGCTTCATCAGCCGCTTCATCTATTTGACGCTGCCTCACATGTCGCGCGCCATAACCGTCGTCATCCTGATCCAGACGATCTTCCTGCTGTCGGTCTATGCCGAGATCCTCGTCACCACCAACGGCGGCCCGGGTTACGCCTCCACCAACCTGCCCTTCCTCGTCTATCAGAAGGCATTGCTGGAGTTCAAAATCGGCCAGGCGTCCGCCGGCGGTATCATTGCCGTCATTCTCGCCAACATCGTTGCCTTCTTCGCCATGCGCGCTGTCGGCAAGAACCTGGATAAATAAGGGAGGATAAGATGGCACGTGCAGTCACCACCCAGCACAAGACGATTGCTACCGCGGCCGCCTGGATCGTCGCGCTGCTGATCTTCTTCCCGATCCTCTATACGATCATCACCTCGTTCAAGTCGGAGCAGGAGGCTATCCAGGGCTTCAACCTGTTCCCGTCGGGAACCACGGAGAGCTATTCCGAGGTCCAGGCGCAGAACGGCTATTTCAAATTCTTCCTGAACTCGGTGTTCCTGTCGGTCGGCTCGACCATCCTGGCTCTGCTCGTCGCCATACCGGCGGCATGGTCGATGGCGTTTTCGCCGGGCAAACGCACCAAGGACATCCTGATGTGGATGCTTTCCACCAAGATGATGCCGGCCGTCGCCGTGCTGTTTCCGATCTATCTGATCTTCCGCGATACCGGTCTGCTCGACAGCCGCATCGGCCTGATGGTCATGCTGATGCTGATCAACCTGCCGATCGTGGTCTGGATGCTTTACACCTATTTTCGCGAGATCCCGGGGGAGATCCTGGAAGCGGCGCGCATGGACGGCGCATCGCTCTGGAACGAGATCATCTACGTGCTGACGCCGATGGCGGTCCCCGGCATCGCCTCGACCATGCTGCTCAACATCATTCTCGCCTGGAACGAGGCGTTCTGGACGATCCGGCTGACCACCACCGAGGCCGCGCCGCTCACCGCTTTCATCAGCTCCTTCTCCAGCCCGCAGGGGCTGTTCTGGGCCAAGCTTTCGGCCGCCTCGACGCTGGCGATCGCGCCGATCCTGATCATGGGCTGGTTCAGCCAGAAGCAGCTGGTCCGAGGCCTGACATTCGGTGCGGTAAAGTAGCGGGCATCGCCTGACGCAAAACGAAAAGATAGCCCTTCGGGGGAGGAAACCATGGGAAACATCACGCTCAAGAACGTCTCCAAATCCTTCGGGGCGACGTCCATCATCCTCGGCCTCGATCTGGTCATCGAGGACGGAGAGTTCGTCGTCTTCGTCGGCCCGTCGGGCTGCGGCAAATCCACCCTGTTGCGTCTGATCGCCGGTCTCGAGGATACCAGCGGCGGCACCATCATCATCGATGGTCGCGACGTCACCGGCGAGGCGCCGGCCAAGCGCAAGCTGGCTATGGTGTTCCAGTCCTATGCGCTCTACCCGCACATGACGGTGGCCAAGAACATCGCCTTCCCGCTGAAGATGGCGGGCGAGGACCAGGCGACCATCGACAAGAAGGTGAAGGACGCCGCGCGGATCCTGAACCTCACCAACTACCTCGACCGCCGCCCCGGCCAGCTCTCCGGCGGCCAGCGGCAGCGCGTCGCCATCGGCCGCGCCATCGTGCGCCAGCCGTCGGCCTTCCTGTTCGACGAGCCTTTGTCCAATCTCGACGCGGCGCTGCGCGGCACCATGCGGCTGGAGATCAGCGAGCTGCATCACCAGCTCAAGACAACCATGGTCTACGTCACCCACGACCAGATCGAGGCGATGACCATGGCCGACAAGATCGTCGTGCTCAATGCCGGCAATATCGAGCAGGTCGGCTCGCCGATGGAGCTCTATAAGACGCCGAAGAACCTGTTCGTCGCCGGGTTCATAGGTTCGCCGAAGATGAACCTGATCGAAGGCGCGCCGGCCGCCAAATATGGCGCCAAGACAGTCGGCATCCGCCCGGAGCATATGAACATTTCGAAGACGTCAGGCGACTGGAAGGCGACGGTCGGGGTTGCCGAGCATCTCGGCTCCGACACGTTTTTGCACGTCCAGGCGGATGGTGTCGGGCAGCTGACGGTGCGTGCCGACGGCGAGTTGGCCGCCCATCACGGCGACACAATCTACCTGACGCCGGAAAAGGCCAAGCTGCATCGTTTCGGCGCCGACGGGAAGGCGATGCTGCAATGAGGCTCCGGGGTAAATCGGCGCTGATTACCGGATCGGCGCGTGGCATCGGCAGGGCGTTTGCCGAAGCCTACATGCGCGAAGGGGCGACGGTCGCGATTGGCGACATCAATCTCGAAGCCGCCGAGAAGACGGCTTCGGAAATCGGCCGCAATGCCTACGCGGTAAAGCTCGACGTCACCGATCTCGCGTCTATCGATGAGGCCGTCAAGGCGGTCGAAGCCAGGGCCGGCGGCCTCGATATCTTGATCAACAACGCTGCTTTGTTCGACTTGGCGCCGATCGTCGAGATCACCAAGACAAGCTACGACAAATTGTTTTCGGTCAACGTCGCCGGCACGCTGTTTACGTTGCAGGCCGCCGCCCGTTCGATGATTGCCCGCGGCAAGGGCGGCAAGATCATCAATATGGCAAGCCAGGCCGGGCGCCGCGGCGAGGCGGTGGTTGCCGTCTACTGCGCCACCAAGGCCGCGGTCATCTCGCTCACCCAGTCGGCAGGGCTCGACCTGATCAAACACCGCATCAATGTCAACGCGATAGCACCGGGCGTCGTCGACGGCGAGCATTGGGACCATGTCGATGCCTTGTTCGCCAAGTTCGAGAACCGGCCGAGAGGCGAGAAGAAGAGGCTGGTCGGCGAAGCCGTGCCTTATGGCCGCATGGGCGCGGCGCAAGACCTCACCGGCATGGCGGTGTTCCTGGCCAGCGATGAGGCCGAGTACATCGTCGCGCAGACCTATAATGTCGATGGCGGCCAGTGGATGAGTTGAGGGGGCGAAGGCGCTCTTCCCCCCGTCTCCTCCACGGGGGGAAGAGCCGTCCCGCTAAAGGGTAAAGCAGATGACCGTGAAACTCTCTTCTTCCATCCTCGCCAAGCTGCCGCCCAAGGTCGCCGGCCCGAAATACGATCGCGCCGCGCTCAAGGCCGGCTTCGTGCATTTCGGCGTCGGCAATTTCCATCGCTCGCACCAGGCCGTCTATCTCGACGACCTGTTCAATTCGGGTGTCGGCCACGACTGGGCCATTGTCGGCGCCGGCGTCTTCGAAGGCGAGAAGGTCGGCCGCGGCAAGCTGCAGGAGCAGGACTGGCTGACCACCGTGGTCGAGCAGGACAGCGGCCATATGAGCGCGCGCGTCACCGGCGTCATGATCGACTTCCTGGTGCCGGGCGATGCGGCCGCAATCGTCGAGCGGCTTGCCGATCCGGCGATCAAGATCGTCTCCCTGACCATTACCGAGGGCGGCTATTTCATCGATCCGGCATCCGGCGTCTTCAATCCGACACATCCCGACATCGTTGCCGACGCTGAGCCGGGGGCGACGCCGAAGACCGTCTTCGGCCTCGTTCTCGCCGGGCTGCTGCGCCGCCGCGCCGACGGTATCGTGCCCTTCACAATCATGTCCTGCGACAACATTCCCCATAACGGCCACGTCACCTCAGATGGCGTCATCGGCCTTGCGCGGCTAATCGACGAAGGTTTGGCAAACTGGGTGAGCGAGAACGTTGCGTTTCCCAATGGCATGGTCGACCGCATCACGCCGGCCACCACCGACCGCGAGCGCGGCATTCTCTCCAGCGAGTTCGGCCTCGACGACAATTGGCCGGTGTTTTGCGAACCGTTCAAGCAATGGGTGCTGGAGGACCGTTTCACCGACGGCCGCCCGCCGCTGGAAAAGGTCGGCGTGCAGTTCGTCAGCGACGTCGCGCCCTATGAGCTGATGAAGATCCGCATCCTCAATGGCGGTCATGCGACCATCGCCTATCCGGCCGGGCTGATGGACATCCATTTCGTCCATGAGGCGATGCAGGAGCCGCTGGTACGCGGCTTCCTCGACAAGCTCGAGCATGACGAAATCATCCCGACCGTGCCGCCGGTTCCGGACACCGATCTCGAAGATTACTACCAGCTCATCGAGCACCGCTTCTCCAATCCGAAGATCGGCGACACCATACGCCGGCTTTGCCTCGACGGCTCCAACCGCCAGCCGAAATTCATCATCCCGACCATCACCGACCGGCTGAAGACTGGCAAAAGTGTCACCGGCCTTGCGCTGGAATCGGCGCTCTGGTGTCGCTACTGCTTCGGCACGACGGATTCCGGTGCCGTCACCGAGCCCAACGACCCGAACTGGGGCCGGTTGCAGGCGACGGCCAAGGCGGCGAGGGACATGCCTGCCGCCTGGCTTGCCATGGAGGACATCTATGGCGATGTCGGCCGCTCGCCGCCGTTCGCTGAAGCCTTCGGCCAAGCGCTGAGACTGCTGTGGGCGGACGGCGCGCGCGCGACACTGACGCGCTATCTCGCCGGCGACCTCTGAAGCCGATCCAGCGCGATGACGCCTGAACTGGTCATTTTCGACTGTGACGGCGTGCTGGTGGACAGTGAGATGCTGTCCGTCTCGGCATTGCTGGAGATGATCGCGCTTGCCGGTGGCAACGTCAGCGAGGACATTGCCTACGAGCACTTCCTCGGCAAGAGCATGAAGAGCGTCCGCGAAATCCTCGCAAGCGACTTCGGGCTCGATCTCACCGAGCAGCATCTGACCGAGATGCGCTCCGAACTGATGCGCAGATTCCGCGAGGAGCTGAAACCGATGCCAGGTATCGCACAGGTCCTGCCGAGGCTCGGCGTACCGTGCTGCGTCGCCTCCTCCGGCACCCTGGAACGCATCCGCTATGCGCTCGACGTCACCGGGTTGCTTGGGCTGCTGGAGCCGCATTTGTTCAGCGCCGCCATGGTGGCGCGGGGCAAACCGGCGCCCGATCTCTTTCTCCATGCAGCAGATAAAATGAGAGCGGCCCCGCGAAACTGCCTCGTCGTCGAGGACAGCCCGGCCGGCATCGAAGCGGCGCGGGCGGCCGGCATGCGCGTCCTTGCCTTCACCGGCGGCTCGCACACCGGCAACCCGGCATTGAAAGCGCGGCTTGCGTCGAGTGAGCCGGACTTTATATTCGCTGACATGCTGCAATTGCCCGATCTGATTGCAGGCCTGGGAGCGAGAGCAAGAACACCTTGACCAACAGTTTCGTTTGCGCGGTCGATGTCGGCACCGGAAGCGCTCGTGCCGGCATTCTCGACACCGGTGGCGCCTTGCTCGGCCGCGCCGAGCACCCGATCGCCATGCAACAGCCAAAGGCCGACCATGCCGAGCACGATTCGCAGGATATATGGTCGGCGGTGTGCATGGCCGTCCGCGCTGCCCGCGAAAAGGCGGGCGTGCGGGCCGAGGATATCGTCGGCATCTCCTTTGATGCCACCTGCTCGCTGGTGGTGCGAGACCGGCAAGGCGGCCAGCTCAGCGTGTCCGTCACTGGTGAAAGGCGCTGGGACACCATTGTCTGGCTCGACCATCGCGCAATTGCCGAGGCCGACGAATGCACTGAAAGCGGCCACGCTGTGCTCGACTATATCGGCGGCGTCATGTCGCCGGAAATGGAGACGCCGAAGCTGATGTGGCTGAAGCGCAACCTGCCCGGAACATGGAACGAAGCCGGCTATCTATTCGACCTCACCGACTTCCTCACCTGGAAGGCGAGCGGCTCGCTCTCCCGTTCACAATGCACGCTGACCGCCAAATGGACCTATCTAGCCCATGAAGCGACCGGCTGGCGGCGCGACTTCTTCGAAGCCGTCGGGCTCGGCGATGTCTTTGAGCACGGCAACCTGCCGGAAAAGGCAAGCCCGGTCGGTGCCGATATCGGCCCGCTCGGCGCGCAAGCCGCGACGGAGCTTGGCCTCACCGAAAAATGCCGGGTCGGCGCCGGCGTCATCGATGCCTATGCCGGCGCGCTTGGCGTGCTCGGCGGTTTCGCCGGTGACGCGACGAACATCGGCCGCCATCTGGCCCTGATTGCAGGTACGTCGAGTTGCGTCATGGCGATGTCGCCCGATCCGCAGCCTTTCGCCGGTGTCTGGGGCCCATATTATGGCGCAGCCCTTCCCGGCCTGTGGCTGTCGGAAGGTGGCCAGTCGGCCACCGGCGCGCTGCTCGACCACATCATCCGCTGGCATGGCGCTGGCGGCGAGCCGGATGCCGCCATGCATGCCAGAATTGCCCGCCGCGTCGCCGAGCTGCGCGCCGCCGAGGGCGACAACCTCGCCGCAAGGCTGCACGTGCTGCCCGATTTTCACGGCAACCGCTCCCCGCTCGCCGACCCGCATGCCGTCGGCGTCATCAGCGGGCTGACGCTGGATGCCTCCTTCGACAGTCTGTGCAAGCTCTACTGGCGCACCGCCGTCAGCGTCGCGCTTGGCGTCCGTCATGTGCTGGAAGCGCTGAACGAGAACGGCTATCTGATCGACACGCTGCACGTCACCGGCGGCCACACCAAGAACCCGCTGTTGATGGAGCTCTATGCCGATGCCACCGGCTGCACGGTGGTCGAGCCGCTGGCGGACGAGGCGGTGCTGCTCGGCACCGGCATGATTGCCGCCACCGCGGCTAGGCTTTTTCCCGATTTGAACGCTGCCTGCGTCGCCATGCAACAGGGCGGCAGGACGCGAGAGCCCAATCCGGCTGCCGCCGGCCGGTTCGATCGCGACTACCGCGTGTTTCTCGAAATGCACAGGCAAAGGCAGGCGCTGGACGCGATCCGATAAATCGGATCGGTTGCTATCTCTGGTTCCAGCGCCGGATGACCGGCTCGTCAAGGTCGTGCTCATAACCGAGCACGCTTATGCTGGCGGTATCCAGCACGAAAAACGCGCCGGCTTGCGGCGGCAGGCCGAGCCAGCGTGCGGCCAGCACTCTAAGGAAATGCGAGCTTGAGAAGACCAGGACATTGCTGCCGACCTCGCGCAACCGGCTGACGATCCGGTCCGCCCTCGAGCCGACATCCGTGGCGGACTCGCCGCTCGGGCAGCCGTCGCGAAAAAGACGCCAGCCGGGGCGCTCGGCGACAATTTGTTTGGTGATCAATCCCTCATAGGCGCCATAATCCCACTCCGCCAGATCGTCCTTCTTCACGCCTGACGAGCCGAAGCCGGCCAGGGCACAGGTGTTGAAGGCGCGCTGCGACGGGCTCGACCACACCGCCGAGAAGGACAGGCCCTTGAGCCGCTCAGCGATCCGCCTTGCCGCTTCCTCGCCGGCCGGCGTCAGCGGTATGTCGGTTCGGCCGGTATGTTTTCCGGACGCACTCCATTCCGTCTCGCCATGCCGAACCAGATAGATTTCGGGAAACGTGCTCATCAGGCTGCCTTTCAAATGGATCTGCCGCGACCATAGCGGCTTCCATAGCCTCTCCAACAGCCTGCATGGAGCTGACTGGCTTAACCCTTCCGCAAGTCAGCCTCTTGCCACCGGTGCCTATTTCATAGACAAACTCGCCGTAATGCGGAATCCGGCCGATCATGGCCGTTTCCGCGCTGAGACGCGGCTTCCGGCTCTTGCCGACGTGCCGCAATCGGATAGGCGGAAAACTAGAATGTCTGCGATCGAAGCCGACGCTCGCGCGCCGGAAAACCTTTGGCGTCGGGAAATCAGGGCGATGCTGGCGCTCGCCTGGCCGATGGTGCTGACCAATCTCGGCCAGACCGCGATGACCGCTACCGACGTCATGATGATGGGACGGCTGGGGCCGGACACGCTGGCCAGTGGTGCGCTTGGTGCCAACCTCTACTTCATGCCGCTCATCTTCGGGCTCGGCCTGATGCTGGCGACCTCGCCGATGATGGCGACGGAGCTCGGCCGCCGTCGGCACTCGGTGCGCGACCTGCGCCGCACCGTGCGCCAGGGTCTGTGGCTGGCGATCCTCATTTGCATTCCGATATGGGCCCTTCTCTGGCACGGCGAGAGCGTGTTGCTGGCCATGGGTCAGGAACCGGCGTTGGCGCACCAGGCCGGCATCTATCTGCGCTGGCTCGAATGGGCGGTGCTGCCCTTTTTCGGCTACATCGTCCTGCGCTCGTTCATTTCGGCGCTGGAGCGGCCGGGCTGGGCACTGATCATCGTTTTCGTTGCCGTCGCCTGCAATGCCTTCTTCAACTGGCTGTTCATGTTCGGCAATCTCGGCATCCCTTCGATGGGCATCGCCGGCTCCGGCCTTGCCACCACTCTGTCCAGCACGCTGATGTTCGCCGGCATGGCGATGGTGGTGATGCTTGAGAAGAAGTTCCGGCGCTATCGTCTGTTCGGACGCTTCTGGCGCGCCGACTGGCCGCGCTTCAAGGGCCTGCTGCGGCTCGGCCTGCCGATCGCCGGCCTGCTGGCGTTCGAGGTGACGATCTTCAACGCGGCCGCCTTTCTCATGGGCCTGATCGATGCGGCTTCGCTTGCCGCCCATGCGATCGCCATCCAGATCGCCTCGGTCACCTTTATGGTGCCGCTCGGCCTCAACCAGGCGGTGACGGTGCGCGTCGGACTTGCCCACGGCGCCGGCAATCCGGAAGGTGTCAGCCGGGCTGGCTGGACCGCCTATGTCGTCGGTGTCTCCTTCATGGCGCTGATGGGGCTGGTGATGATCCTGTGGCCGCATCTCTTGATCGGCGCCTTCATCGATCTGGGCAATCCGGCTAATGCCGAGGTGGTGGCGCTTGCCGTCTCGTTCCTCGCCTTTGCTGCGCTGTTCCAGGTTTTTGACGGTGCGCAGGCGGTCGCCAGCGGCATGCTGCGCGGCCTGCACGACACCAAGGTGCCGATGATCTATGCCGCGATCGGCTATTGGGGCATCGGGCTGCCGCTCGGCGTGCTGCTGGCCTTTCGTTTCGGCTTCAACGGCGTCGGCATCTGGATCGGCCTGTCGTCGGGACTGGCGGTGGTTGCGGCACTCCTGCTGGTGCGCTGGCTGCGGCGTGACAGGATCGCGCCGCCGCTGGTATTCGGGCGTTGAATTGCTGGTCGCCCGCTCAGCGGGCCGCCGCCCGTTGCTCGAGCGAACGTGCGTATTGCGTCAGCGGAAAGCACATGACGAAGAAGATCAGCGCTACCAGCCCATAGACTTTGAACGGTTCGAAGGTCGCATTGTTGATCGCGTTGGATGTCCTCACCAGCTCCTCGAAACCGATGATCGAGGTCAGCGCGGTCGACTTGATCAGCTGCACCAGGAAGCCGACGGTCGGTGCGCGGGTGATCGAAAACGCCTGCGGCAGGATGATCAGCCGGAGTTCATGCAGATAGTGCAGGCCGAGGCTGGCGCCGGCGTCCCACTGGCCGCGCGGCAGCGCATCGACGCCGCCGCGCCAGATCTCGGCGAGATAGGCGCTGGCGAAGAAGGTCAGGCCAAGCACCGCCGCGGTCCACGGCTCGATGCGCAGGCCCAGCATCGGCAAGCCGAAGAACATCAGGAAGAGCTGCATCAGCAGCGGCGTGCCCTGGAAAAGCGCGATGTAGCCGGAGGCAAACCGGCGCGCCCATTTATTCTTGGCGATCCGGAAGAACAGCACGATCATGCCGACCACGGCCCCGCCGACAAACGCGGCCAGCGACAAGAGCACCGTCCAGCGCGCCGCCAGCAGCAGGTTGCGCAGAATGTCCCAGAAGGTGAATTCGATCATGAAACGCCGGCTCCGAGAAGCCGGCGGCCGCCGCCGACCAGCAGCCGGCGCAGCCCAATCGACAGGGCGAGGTAGACCATCGTCACCACGAAATAGGTCTCGAAAGCCCGGAACGTGCGCGCCTGCAGCATGTCGGCTTCATAGGTCAGCTCGCGAACGGCGATCTGCGATACCACGGCGGATTCCAGCATCATGATGACGATCTGGCTGGTCAGCGCCGGATAGATCACCTTGAGCGCCTGCGGCAGCACGATCTTGATGAAGACCTGGCGCGGCCTGAGCCCAAGCGCCAGTGCCGCTTCCGTCTGCCCGGGCGGCACCGCGTCGAGCCCGGCGCCAACGATCTCGATCGTGTAGGCGGCCATGTTGAGCGTCATCGCCAACATGGCTGCCAGCACCGGATCGAGCCTGACGCCGATGCTGGGCAGCCCGAAGAAGATGAAGAACAGCTGCACCAGGAACGGCGTGTTGCGGATCATCTCGACATAGACGCCGATCGCCCGCTTGAGCAGCAGCGGACCGTTCCGCCGCCCTGCCGCGCCGAGGATGCTGAGCAACGTTCCCGCCAGCGTGGTGACAGTGATCAGCAGGATCGTCGTGGCCGCGCCGCGCGCGATCGCCCCTGTTGCCCCGGCAAGCCAGCCGAAGTCGAGGCTATAGGTCACTGGCCGTCAATCCTTGAGATTGGCGGGATCGAGCGGTGTCTTCAGCCAGGCCTTCGAGCTTTCGTCCAGTTTGCCGTCGGCCAGCATCTTGGCGACCGCATCGTTGACCGCTTGCTTGAGGCGGTCTTCCTTCTTGTTGAGGCCGATATGCGAGGGCGAGGTGAGAAGCTGGAATTTCTGCTCCGGCTTCAGTTCCTCCTGCCGGGCGAGCACCTGGGCGCCGACATCGTTGCCGACCACCATCAGTTGGGTCTGGCCCGAGATGAACGCCTGGATGACGGAATTATAGTTGTCGAAACGGCGGATGTCGGCCGAGGCGGGTGCCGCCTCGGTCAGCGAGGTGTCCTCCAGCGTGCCGCGATTGACGGCGATCGACTTGTCGGCAAGGTCTTCCTTGCCTTTGACCGAGAGTGCTGCCGGGCCGATGACGGCGATGTAGTAGGGTGCGTAGGCGGCGGCGAAATCGATTACCTGCTCTCGCTCCTTGGAGTAGCCGACGCTCATCAGCAGGTCGACGCGCTTGTCGGTCAGGTACGGAATGCGGTTCTGGCCGGTCACGCTGACCAGATTGAGCTTGACCTTGAGCTGGTCGGCGATGGATTGCGCCACGTCGATGTCGTAGCCCTTGATGCTCATGTCGGCGCTGGCCGAGGAGAAGGGCGGGAAGTCGGAAAAGATGCCGACATTGATGGCGCCGGCCTTGGCGATGTCGTCGATCGCGTCGGCATTGACGGCCTGCGTGGTGAAAGCAAAACCGGTCGCGCCGAGCACCAGCACGGCGGCGATGGACGATTTGAGTTTCATGTGAAGTGTCATTGTCATTCCCCTGCTGGAAGCTTGTTTGTTTGAGTGCAACCGCCGGCTCCAGCGCGGCGGTCGCCTTTGGATTCTCTGGTGGACCATGATCTTCTCCGAAAACCGGTTCCCACTTTCGGGATCATGGTCGAGCGTGTCAGCCCGCCTTGCCGGTGATTGCCGGGCTGAAGACCATCAGGCTGAGGATCTCGAACAGCACCTGCGCGCCGGCGTGCGCCGTGTTGGTGGTCGCGTCGTACTGCGGTGCCACCTCGACCACGTCGCCGCCGACGATGTTGAGTCCCTTCAGGCCGCGCAGCAGCTCGAGCACTTCGCGCGTCGTCAGCCCGCCGACTTCCGGTGTGCCGGTGCCCGGCGCGAAGGCCGGATCGATGCTGTCAATGTCGAAGGAGACATAGGTCGGGCCGTCGCCGACTATCCTGCGCGCCTTCTCGATAATGGCGGGAATGCCGAGGCCGGTCACCTCTTCGGCATGCACGACGGTCATGCCGGACTCATAGGTGAACTCCCACAGATATTCGGCCGAGCCGCGAATGCCGATCTGGATGGTGCGGCTCGGGTCGAGCACGCCGTCCAGTACCGCGTTGCGGAACGGCCCGCCATGGTGGAACTTGGTCATGTCGAACAGGCCGCTGGTATCGCAATGAGCGTCGATATGGATCATGCCCACCGGCGCCTTCTTGCCGACCGCCTTCAGGATCGGGTGGCTGATCGAATGGTCGCCGCCGACAGACAAGGGTAGGACGCCGGCGTCGACGATCTGGTTGGTGCGGCGTTCGATGTCGTCATGGCTGGTCTCCAGCCGGTAACGGCTCTGGAACGGCACGTCGCCGATGTCGGCGACCTTCAGCTCATGCGTCGGTGCGCATTCCAGCACATGATTGTAGGGGCCGATGCGCTCGATGGCGCGCAACGCCCTTGGCCCGAAACGGGCGCCCGGCCGGTTGGTGACGCCCAGATCCATCGGCACACCGATCATCGCCACCTGCAGATCGCCGAAATCCGGATTGTCGGCGGCGATTTCACGATAGGGCGCCGCGAGGAAGGTCGGGATGCCGGAATAGGGCGCCAGTCGCGTGCCGGTCTTGGAGAAGATCTTGTCGGCGACACGCTGGAATTTCGGGTCGAACATTTCGCCGCCATGGCTCTCGCCGTATTTGCGGCGCAATGCTTCGAGCTTGCCGCGGTCGTAACCCATGTCGGTCCTCCATGGCTGGTGCGGCGCGCGGGCGGCGGCCTCGATAGCCGCAGCCGCCGGCTGCCTGCAGATTTCACGTCTTGATGCAATGCCTGGGCAAAGTGTCCCGTAGCTGCATTGAAAAATCAATTGATATTGTTAGTGTGTTATCTGTGAGAAAATCTCACAGAGCCCAGGGTCCAAATGGCCAAGCGTTTGCCACCGCTCAACCCGCTGCGCGCCTTCGAGGCGACGGCGCGCCACGCCTCGCTGAGCAAGGCGGCGGCTGAGCTCAACGTCACCCACGGCGCCATCAGCCATCAGATCAAGGCGCTCGAGCAATCGTTGGGTGTCAAGCTGTTCGAGCGTGCCGGTCAGCGGGTGAAGCTGACGCCGCACGGCGCCGAGTTGCTGCCGGCGGTGTCGACCGCCTTCGACGGCATTGCCGCCGCCACGCAGCGCATGACGAGACCGGCCAGCACCGGCGTTCTCTCTGTATCCTGCGTGCCGGCGCTACTGTTGCTGTGGATGATCCCGCGGCTGGGCAGCTTCACCTCGCAATATCCGGATATCAGGCTGACGCTGATCCCATCCAATGATGCCAAGGACGTCCGCGCACCGCACATCGATGTCTGCGTGCACTATGGTGACGGCAGCTGGACCGACTGCTGGATGCGCAAATGGTCGGGCCTCGAACTGTTCCCGGTGGTCAGCCCGACGCTGATCAACAACCGCCCGATCCGCACCGTCCGCGACCTCGCCGATCACGTCTTCCTGCATGGCGACGACGGCCGCGAATGGCATACCTGGCTGGCCGCCGCCGACGCACTGGACCTCGAGCGCGGCCGTCGCCATCATCTCGGCGATGCGCGGATGGCGACCGAGGCCGCGGTTCACGGCCATGGCGTGGCGCTCGGCGATACGGTGACGGCAAGCGGACTGCTCGCCAGGGGCCTGCTTGTCGCCCCGTTCAGTCTTTCCGTGCCGGCCGTCGACGATTTCTACGTCGTCTGCCGCAACGAGATGCGGTCGGCGCCGATCGTGCAATTGTTCATCGACTGGCTGTTTGCCGAGAAAGAACAGGCCGACCGCCGCGCTGACGCACCGGTGGCAGGCCGCATCGGCATTCGCCGCAAGCGTCCGGCGCTCAAGGTGGTCGGCGCCAAGACCGCATCCTGAGGCGGAAACTGCCGTAGGCGCCGCTTGCAGCAGGGGCTTCTTTTTGTCGGGCCAGCCCGCAAAGCGGGAGGCGCGTTCAAAAATTCGATGCTAAGAGGCATTTGGAGCAATTCCAGGAAAAGTGCGCAGCGGTTTTCCGTCCGGAATTGCGCTAGACAAAAGCTAGAGCGAGCAACGAAGGCGCATTAAGCGATGGCAAAGACCGATATAGCGCGGCGCGTCTACAATCACACCTGGAAGCTCGACCCGATCGTCCGCAGCTTGCTCGACACCGATTTCTACAAGCTTCTGATGCTGCAGATGATCTGGGGCATGTATCCCAAGGTCGACGCCACCTTCTCGCTGATCAACCGCACCACCTCGGTCCGCCTTGCCGAGGAGATCGATGAGACGGAGCTGCGCGAGCAGCTCGACCATGCCCGCACCTTGCGCTTCTCTAAGAAAGAGATGATCTGGCTCGGCGGCAACACCTTCTATGGCCGCAAGCAGATATTCGAACCGGAATTCCTCGCCTGGCTGGAAAATTTCCGGCTGCCCGAATACGAGCTTTCCAAGCGCGACGGCCAATACGAACTCGCCTTCAGCGGTCCGTGGATGTACACGACGCTGTGGGAGATCCCGGCGCTGGCAATTATCAATGAACTTCGATCTCGCGCGGCCATGCGGGCGTTCGGGCCGTTCGCGCTCGACGTGCTCTATGCCCGCGCCAAGGCC
Organism: Mesorhizobium sp. M1006; assembly: GCF_040318825.1. Taxonomy (NCBI): domain Bacteria; kingdom Pseudomonadati; phylum Pseudomonadota; class Alphaproteobacteria; order Hyphomicrobiales; family Phyllobacteriaceae; genus Mesorhizobium; species Mesorhizobium sp. M1006. Next base: position 180,972 of record NZ_JAMYMZ010000007.1, on the reverse strand, counting down.
AAGATGTGGGCCAAGACCGAGCGGCTGAAGGCGCTGCCCGGCATCCGCATCTCGGATTTCGGCACCCGCCGCCGTCATTCCTTCCTGTGGCAGCGCTGGTGCGTCGAAGCGTTGAAGGAGGGCATCGGCGAGGCCTTCACTGGCACCTCCAACGTGCTGCTCGCCATGGACAACGATCTCGAGGCGCTCGGCACCAACGCGCATGAGCTGCCGATGGTGTTCGCCGCGCTCACCAATTCGGAAAAGGAATTGAAACGGTCGCCCTACAACGTGCTGCAGGACTGGCAGCGCTACTACGGCGGCAACCTGCTGATCGTACTGCCGGACACCTTCGGCACCGCGGCGTTCCTGCGCGATGCACCGGACTGGGTCGCCGACTGGACCGGCTTCCGCCCCGACAGCGCGCCGCCGATCGAAGGCGGCGAGAAAATCATTTCCTGGTGGCGCGAAAAGGGCAAGGACCCCAAGCAGAAGCTGCTCATCTTCTCGGATGGGCTGGAGGTCGAGACCATCGAGGAAACCTATCGCCATTTCCGCGGCAAGGTGCGCATGTCCTTCGGCTGGGGCACCAACCTGACCAACGATTTCGAGGGCTGCGCGCCGACCGAGACCAACCGGCTAGACGCCATCTCGCTGGTCTGCAAGGTCACCGAAGCCAACGGCAGGCCGGCGGTCAAGCTTTCCGACAATCCGGCCAAGTCGACTGGCGACGAGAAAGAGATCGAGCGCTATTTGCGCATCTTCGGCCAGAAGGACCGCGTGGAGCAGTTGGTGAAGGTGTGAAGTAGGGGAACTCTTGCGTAGTATGAGTTCCTTCGCGCCCCCCTCTGTCCTGCCGGACATCTTCCCCGCGAGGGGGGAGATTGCGCCCTCATTGCTGCTTTCGCCAATTGCTGAAGTTGCAGAAGGAGAGCCGACGGCGGAACCGCCGATCTCCCCGCTTGAGATGTCCGGCAGGACAGAGGGGGGCGCTGTAGAGCGCTGCATTTCGGCAATCAGGCCCTTTCCCGGCCTCGTCGCTTCCTTGGAATTCCCATCCACGCCCGCCTTCGCCCACGCCTCCGACCGCGGCCATGTCCTGCTGCTTCCCACCGGCTACTACGTCGTCGGTGGCGCGCTCGCGGTTGCCGCCAGCTTCCTTGTCCTGGCTCTACTGCCGCCGGACTCCCTCGACCGCTTCTGGCGCAAACGCCTGCCGCTTTTTACCTTCGGCGACGGCGCGCGGACTGCCGTCAGCCTGGTATCCTTTGTCGGCTTTGCAATTCTGATTGCCGCCGGCCTGTTCGGCAGCCGCGATCCGCTTTCCAATCCGCTGCCGCTGACCGTGTGGACGCTGCTCTGGGTTGGCCTGGCTCTGTTGCAGGGGCTCGCCGGCGATCTCTGGTCGTGGCTCAACCCCTGGTACGGGCCATGCCGCGTCGCCTCGCGCCTGTCCGGCAGAACGCAGCCGAATCTGCTCCCCCAACGGCTCGGCTATTGGCCGGCTTTCCTGCTGTTCTTCGCCTTCGCCTGGTTCGAGCTGATCGACCCTGCGCCAGACGATCCGGCGCGGCTGGCCTGGGCCGCCGGCGCCTATTGGCTGCTGACCTTTGCCGCTATGCAGGTCGTCGGATACCGCGACTGGAGCCTGCGCGGTGAGTTCCTGACGGTGTTCTTTTCCATGGTAGCGCACTTCGCCATCATCGAGCGCAACGAAGACGGCCGGCTCAAACTCTGCTGGCCGGGTGCCAAGCTGCTCGGTGGCGCGCCGCTACCGCTCAGCGGCGTCGCTTTCCTGCTGCTTGCGCTGTCGTCTGTGTCCTTCGACGGCCTGTCGAAAACCTTCTTCTGGCTAGGCTGGTTCGGCATCAATCCGCTGGAGTTTCCTGGACGCACCGCTTTGATCGGCATCGGCAGTTTCGGTCTTGTGCTGAGCTTTGCCGTGCTTGCGGCCGTGTTCGCGCTAGCCGTCTTTCTTGGCCAGCACCTTGCCGGCAGCAACCATTCGCTCGGTCACGCCGCCGGGCTTTTGGCCTGGTCGATCGTACCGATCGCGCTCGCCTACCACTTCGCGCATTATCTGACGGCGCTGCTGGTCGACGGCCAATATGCAATTGCCGCTCTCTCCGACCCGTTTGCGTTTGGCTGGAACCTGTTCGGTACCGCAGACATGTCAATTGAAGCCGGCGTTGTCGCCGGCGCCGGCTCGGCGTGGTGGCTGTGGAACCTCCAGGCCGGCGTCATCATTGGCGGCCACATGCTTGCTGTGCTTGTCGCCCATGGCTTGGCCTGGCGGCTGCACGCCATTCCGGCTCGCGCCGCGCTCAGCCAGTTCCCGCTCACCGTGCTGATGATCGCCTACACCGTCCTCGGCCTATGGCTGCTTGCGACGCCGAGCGCCGGATGAACGAGGTGTGCGATGGCAGTCAATCGAACCTTGGGGAAAGCTCGCTTGCCACGTCAGAGCTTTGGTGATTTAGTTTGTACACATGCAATTTTCGCCCCTCTTAACAAGAGTGGCCTGCCTGCTACAGCCATTGGTCAAAGCTCAAAAACAAGGGGAACTGCCGTGACTGACAAGAATGGGTTTTTCGATCTCTCCAGATCCGCTCTCACCCGCCGCACGGCGCTGAAGGGCCTTGCCGCCGGCGCCGGTCTTGCCGTCGCGCCGGGTTTCGTGCGTTACAGCCAGGCGCAGAACTCGGCGCCGATCAAGATCGGCTTCCAGTCGCACCGCACCGGCATCGGCGCCGCCTATGGCCGCTGGTACGAGAAGACCACAGCGGCTGCCGTCAAGGCGATCAACGATGCCGGCGGCATCAACGGCCGACCCGTCGAGGTGATCATTGAGGATGACGGCACCGATCCCGGCCGGGGAGCCGAAGTCGTCGGCAAGTTCGCCTCTCAGCACAAGACCGATATCGTCTACGGCACGCTGTTTTCGCATGTCGTCATCGGCTCGGCGCCGGCCGCCGGCGAGGCCAAGATGCCCTATTTCGTTGTCAGCGAAGGCCACCACGTCGCCTCGACCAAGTTGAACCGCTACGTCTTCCAGCCCGGCATCACCGATGTGAAGAGCCAGATCCAGTCGATGGCGCCGTGGATTGCCGCCAATGCCGGCAAGAAGGTGACGCAGATCTTCCCCGATTTCGCTTTCGGCTACGACCATCGCGACTACCTGCCGCCGGCCCTGAAGGCGCAAGGCGCCGAGGTCATTGCGCAGATCGCGATTCCGCCGACGGAATCCTCCTTCACCAAATATTTCCCGCAGATCCCCGCAGAGACCGAGGTGATCTACCACGTCATGGTCGGCCCGGCGGTGCTCACCTTCGTCAAGGAGCTCGGCGAGTTCTACGGCTCCAATCGGCCGCAATTGTTCGGCTTCATCGATTCGCTCGAAGCCACCGACATCAACAGCCCCGGCCTCGAATTCCTCGACGGCAGCCATTTCTGGGAAGGCTCGCCGCGTTATGCGCAGCCCGATGACTCCCCTGCGCAGAAAGCCTACCGCGCCGCCGTCGGCATCGACGACAATGGTGCCGCCGTCGGCGACCCCAAGGACGTCTCCACCGCCGCGCACATGTTCGGCTGCTGGGAAACGCTCTACGTCGTCAAGAAGGCGATGGAGGATGCCGGCTACAAGGGCCCGGAAGACCGCGCCAAGCTGGTCGAGGCGACCGAGGCGTTGACCGAGTTCGCCGAGGGGCCGGAGCACCCGCAAGGGCCGAAAACCTTCAACGGCAAGATCCACCAGTGCTTTGGCATCCAGAACATCTCCAAGGTTGAAGGCGGCCGGCTGAATGTCGTCCACAAGACCAAGATCGAGGACGGCCTCTACGAGCCTGAGGGGGATTACACGACGCAGACGCTGTGAGCTTGGCTGCTGCAGCAAGCGTGAGCGCCAAGATACCCCCCTCTGGCCAGAGGGGGGTGCTTCGCGCATCCGCCGGTGCTTAGGCGATGCACTTCGGACCTCACCTGCTCCTCGCCGCCCTCGAAGGCCTCGTCACCTCCGCCGTGCTGGCGCTGACGGCGCTTGGGCTGTCGCTGGTGTTCGGCGTCATGCGCGTCGTCAATGTCGCGCATGGCGAGTTCTTCATGCTGGGCGCGGTGCTTGCCTGGGCGATCTCAACGGCGATATCCGGCCATCCGGCGCTCGGCTTCCTGGCCGCCCTGGTGCTGGCGCCGCTGATCGTCGGCCTGATCGCGCTGCTCGCCGAACGGCTGGTGCTGCGCCGGCTCAACTACAATCCGGAAGCCACCATCGTCGCCACCATCGGCATGCTCTACATCATCCAGCAACTGGCGCTGACCTTCTACGGCCCGGAGGCGCGGCCGGTGGAGCCGCCGTTCAGCTACCGCATCCTCCTGCCGTGGTTCGGCTATTCCGGCTACAAGCTGTCGATCATCGCCGCGTCGGCGCTGCTGCTGGTCGCGACCTGGCTGGTGCTGACGCGCACGAAAATCGGCCTCGTCATGCGCGCCACGCAATATGACAGCGAGACGGCGCAGGCCTTCGGCATCCCGGTGACCAGAGTCTATGCCGGTGTTTTCGCGCTCGGCGCCATGCTGGCTGCTGTCGCCGCGGTGCTGATCGTGCCGATCAGCCAGGCCCACTATCTGATGGGACAGGACCCGCTGTTGCTGTCGTTCATCGTCGTCATCATCGGCGGCCTCGGCTCGCTGCGCGGCACGGTCGTCGCCGCGGTGCTGATCGGCCTTTCCGACGGCATCATCTCGGTGTTCTTCTCACCGACGCTGGCCAAGATCATCGCCACCTTGCTCGTCGCCATGGTGCTGGTGTTCCGGCCGCAGGGCCTATTCGGGACGACATCGCGATGAAGGATGCTTCGCCGGCAAAGCCATATGCGCTGCACCTCGGCGTCATCGCCCTGCTTTTCGGGCTTAGCTTCGTCCTGCCGGAATACCATCACGGCCTGCTCGCCCGCATCATGGTGCTGGCGGTCTTCGCCATGGGCTACAATCTGCTGTTCGGCTATGTCGGGCTGCTCAGCCTCGGCCATGCCATGTTCTTTTCAGCCGGGCTCTATGGCGCCGGCCTTGCCGTCATCCATCTCGGCTGGAGCGTACCGGCCGCCTTCGCAGCCGGGCTTGCCTACGGCGCGCTTCTCGCGCTGGTGATCGGGCTGCTGGCGCTGCGCACCTCCGGCGTCGCCTTCATGATCGTCACCATGATGTTCGCTCAGGTATTTTATCTCGTCATTCTTTATTTCGCTGCCTGGACCGGTGGCGACCAGGGCATGGTCGTGCCGCAGCCGATGCGTGTCCTTGTCCTGGGCAGCACGTCACTCGACCTCACCAACCCGACCGTGCGCTATATGAGCGCGCTGGCACTGTTCTCGATCGTGCTGCTCATAAGCCTGGCGATAGTCCGCTCCGGCTACGGTCGCGTGCTGGTCGCCATCCGCGAGAACGAGGAGCGGACCAAGATGCTTGGCTACGACACGTTCTCCAGCAAGCTCGCCGCCGTCGTCATCTCCGGCAGCATCTGCGCGGCTTCCGGCGCGGCCTATGCGCTGCTGTTCGGCTATGTCGGCTCGAGCTTCGCCTCGGTGCAATACTCCATCCTGCCGCTGCTCTGGGTGCTGCTGGGCGGTGCCGCCACCACGCTCGGTCCGCTGATCGGCACGCTGTTCATGTATTATGTCATCGACGTCGCCAGCGGCTACACCTCGGCCTATCTGCTGGTCGTCGGCATAGCGCTCATCCTGCTGGTGCTGTTCTTCCCGAGAGGCATTCTCGGCAGCATCCGCCAGCGCTGGCTCGGGTGGTTGCCATGATGCCGCTGCTCACCACCAAAGGCCTGTCGCGCAGTTTCGGCGGCTTGCGTGCCGTCGACGGCGTCGACTTCGCGCTGATACCGGGCGAGATTCGCGCCATTATCGGCCCCAACGGTGCCGGCAAGACCACCTTCGTCAGCCTGGTCAGCGGCCGCATCCAGCCCTCGTCGGGCATGATCGTCTTCGACGGCGCCGACATCACCAGCCTGCCTGCCTACGCCCGGGTTCGCCTCGGCATCGCCTATACGTTCCAGATCACCAGCGTCTTTGCCAATCTCAGCGCCTACGACAATGTTGCCCTGCCGGTGCAGCGCACGCTGACCGACGGCCGCTCGAAGGGCGCGGTTCACACCGGCGTCATGGCGGCTCTCGAGCGCACCGGCCTTGCCGACCGGGCGCAAATGCCTGCCGGGCAATTGTCCTACGGTCACCAGCGGTTGCTGGAAGTGGCAATGGGACTGGCACTGAAGCCGCGGCTGCTGATCCTCGACGAACCGACGCAAGGGCTTGCCGACAGCGAGATCGACAATTTCATCGAGCTGGTGCGCGAGATCGCCGATAGCGCCACCGTGCTTTTGATCGAGCACAACATGCCGGTGGTCATGCGGCTCGCCGACCGCATCACCGTCTTCAACGCCGGCAGGATCTTGGCTGAAGGCACGCCCGAGCAGATCCGCGCCAATGCCGCGGTGCAGGACGCCTATCTGGGGACGACCCATGGCTGAGGCCCAGTCCAAGGCACTGACGATCTCCGGGGTCGACTGCTTCTATGGCGAGGTCCAGGTGCTCTATGGCCTCGATCTTGTGTTGAACGAGGGCGAAGTGCTCTGCCTGTTCGGCCGCAACGGCGCCGGCAAGACGACGACGCTGAAGGCAATCATGGGCCTGGTGCCGGTAAGCTCCGGCTCGATTCGGCTCGAAGGGCGGGAATTGAGCGGCTTGCCGGCGCACGAGGTGCCCAAGGCCGGCGTCGCCTACGTGCCGCAGGGCCGGCGGCTGTTCGCCGAGATGACGGTGGCGGAAAACATCGAGATCGGCCTGATGGCCCGCAACAAGGGCAAGGCGACGCGCGAGAACGTGCTCGATCTCTTCCCGCTGTTGCGCCAGCGCCTCAGGCAGCGTTCGGGCACGCTGTCCGGCGGCGAGCAGCAGATGCTGGCCATGGCCCGCGCCCTGTGTCTGGAACCGCAGGTGCTCCTGCTCGACGAACCGACCGAAGGGCTGATGCCGTCGATGATCGCCAAGATCCGCGAAACCGTGTCGAAGCTGCGTGCGCTTGGCGTGTCGACAATTCTTGTCGAGCAGCGCGTCGATGCCGTGCTGTCGGTCGCAGACCGCGTTTGTTTCATCGAAAACGGCCGCAACCGCGAGACGGTCGATGTCGAGGAACTGCGTTCCGATCCCTCCGCGGTCCGTCGCTATGTCGGCGTCGGCTGATCAGGCAAAGAACAGCAAGCCGGCAAGCAGGAATGTCGGGATCAGCACCGCGCCCGACCATGCCATATAGCCAAAGAAGCTCGGCATCTTGATGCCGCGATGCCTGGCAATGGCATAGACCATGAAATTCGGCGCATTGCCGACATAGGTGTTGGCGCCCATGAACACCGCGCCTGCCGAGATCGCCGCCAGCGTCGAGGCGAGCTCGGTCATCAGATGCTGCGCATCGCCGCCAGCCAGCTCGAAGAACACCAGATAGGTCGGCGCATTGTCGAGGAAGGACGACAGCGCTCCGGTCAGCCAGAAATAGGCAAGGTTGTCCGGCGCGCCGGTCGGCGAACTGACCAGCAGCACCAACGGCGCCAGCGCGCCATCGAGCCCGGCCCGCAAGATGGCGACGACCGGCACGATGCAGATGAAGATGCTGGCGAACAGCTTCGCCACCTCGGCAATCGGCCCCCAGTTGAAGGCGTTTGCGCCGCGAAACTCCTTCGGCGAGACGACAAGCGAAGTGAAGGCCAGTATCAGGATGGCGGCGTCGCGCACCAGATTCTGCAGCTCGAGGCTGACGCCCTGAAAAGAGAAACTCACTCCCGGCTTCCAGGCAGCGGAAATCAGGATCGCGGCGATTACGCCGGCCAGCAGCGGAATGTTGGCCAGGCCGCGAATGCGCACCTTGCTGTCGGGCGTCGGATCCTTGATCTTCGGCGCGCCTTCCTCCCGGCGATGCATGATGATGTCGATCGCCAGGAAAACAGCCAGCACCACGCCGGCGACGAACAGCATCTCGGGCAGCAGGTGAACTGTCGTCCAGAAGAAATCGACGCCGCGCAGAAAGCCGACGAACAGCGGCGGATCGCCCAGCGGCGTTAGCGACCCGCCGATGTTGGACACCAGGAAGATGAAAAAGATGACGACATGGGCGTTGAAGCGCCGGTTGTCGTTGGCGCGGATGAGCGGCCGGATCAGGATCATCGAGGCGCCGGTTGTGCCAATGATCGAGGCAAGCAGCGCCCCTCCCAGCAACAACCCGGCATTGACCAGCGGCGTGCCGTGTATGTTGCCGGCAACGAAGATACCGCCCGAAATGGTGAACAGCGCAAACAGCAGGATGATGAACGACATGTATTCCGTGAGCAGCGCATGCAGCACCGCCTGCGTGGCGGACGGGATGCCGAAGGCGATGGCCAGCGGCCCGATCACCAACGCTGCCCAGAAGGCAGCGATCTTGCCGTAATGGTGCTCCCAAGCATGATGGAACAGCAGCGGGCCGGTCGCGATGCAAAGCAATAGCCCGGCAAACGGCAGCACCCACCAAAGCGACATGGCGGCGCCCGGCAATTCGTGCGCTTCGGCCGCGAGAACCGCTCTCGGAGAAAAGATTGCTGCAATAAGTGCAGCACTTGCCGTCAACGCCGCAAACCGCATGAAGCCCCTCAAAAGTCTGTCAGGTTCGGCTGGATGACGTTCAAATCAGTGTCACGCCGGCATCGCGCATCCGGCCCAGCATCCTCTCCACGGAGCCGTTGAGATCGATGCCGCGGCAGGCGTCGAGCCGCACGGACGTCTCAAAACCGAGCTTGACCGCGTCGAGCGCCGAAAAGGCGACGCAGAAATCCGTCGCCAGGCCGACCAGGGTCAGCGTCTCGATGTTCCGATCCCGGAGATAGCCGGCAAGGCCGGTCGGCGTCGTCCGGTCGTTCTCGAAGAATGCGGAATAGCTGTCGATCGCAGGACGGAACCCCTTGCGGATCACCAGCTCGGCCTTGCTCCAGGCGAGGCCCGAATGGAAATCCGATCCCAGGCTGCCCTGGATGCAGTGATCCGGCCACAGCGTCTGGTGGCCATAAGGCACGTCGATCGTTTCGAACGGGTGCTTGCCGGGGTGGCTGGAGGCAAAGCTCGAATGGCCGGCAGGGTGCCAGTCCTGCGTCAGCAGGACGTGCTCGGTCCGCCGGATTAGGTCATTGACCAACGGCACGATTTCGTCGCCACCGGCCACTTCAAGGGCGCCACCCGGGCAGAAATCGTTCTGCAGGTCGATAACGACAAGCGCTTCGTCGGCCATGGAGCCTCCTTATTTTCTTGGTCTTGAGCTTAGGCTCCAATAAAAACGCGACCGGACGCAGAAACTTGACCAGATGGCCGGCTGCGTCAACCTCTCATGGCATAACAAATGCATTCCGGATGCACCGGTGCCAACAGTCGTGCAAACTCTGGCTTTGACAATTCCTGCCGGCTTGATATCATTTGCACACGAATGAATTTCCTGCCTTGAATGCTCGGGAAAATCTTTCGGCAGGATCCCCTCTCGGGAAGCCCATTCTGGGAAGGCAAAGCGTGATCCGTTACGCAAAACCCACCACGGTCGACGACGCCCTCGCTTTGCTGGGCGAAGGGCAATGGCGCATCCTCGCCGGCGGCACCGACTTCTATCCGGCACAGGGCAGCAAGCCTTTCCGCGACAATGTCCTCGATATCAATGGGCTGGTGGCATTGCGCGGCATTGCCGAAGCCGAAAACCATTGGCTCGTCGGCGCGCGCACCACCTGGACCGATCTCGTCCGCCATCCTCTGCCGGCGGCTTTCGACGCGCTGAAGCAGGCGGCGCGGGAAGTCGGCTCGGTGCAGATCCAGAACGTTGCCTCGATTGCCGGCAATCTCTGCAACGCCTCGCCGGCCGCCGATGGCGTGCCGGCGCTGCTGGTGCTCGATGCCGAAGTCGAACTGCGTTCCGCTGTGGCGACCCGGCATCTGCCCCTTGCAGAGTTCATCCTCGGCAACCGTCGCACCGCACTGCAGCCCGGCGAAATGGTCACGGCAATCCGCATTCCCAAACCCGCGACCGCCGGCAGCTCCGCCTTCGTGAAACTCGGCGCGCGGCGGTATCTCGTCATCTCCATCGCCATGGCCGCCGCACGCCTGGCCGTCGAAGATGGAATGGTCAGGAACGCGGCCGTCGCCGTCGGTTCCTGCTCGGTTGTCGCCAGGCGCCTGGCGGGTGTCGAGGCGGCGCTACGCGGCCGGCCCGTCGGCCAAGCGCTGGCCACTGCGATCCAATCCGCACCGATGGACGAGCTGTCGCCGATCGGCGACGTGCGCGGCAGCGCCGAATATCGGCTGGACGCTGCGCGCGAGATCGTCGCCCGCGCCGTGCTTGGTGCGATGGGCGCTGTTCCCGGCGAAAGGGCGGCGGCCTGATGGGCATGGAGCGCGCCGACATCGCCTTCGAAGTCAACGGCGCCGCCGTCAGCGTTTGTGTGCCGCCGGTGCGGCGGCTGTCCGCGGTGCTGCGCGACGAGTTGCGGCTGACTGGCACCAAGATCGGCTGTGATGCCGGCGACTGCGGCGCCTGCACGGTGCTGGTCGACGGCGAGCCGGTCTGCGCCTGCCTGATTCCCGCGGCTTCCGCCTCCGGCACCGTGGTGACGACCGTCGAAGGCCTCGCCAATGGCCGGCTGTCGGGGCTGCAGGCCTCGTTTCTCAGCCATGGCGCAGCGCAATGCGGCGCCTGCACGCCCGGCCTGCTGGTCGCCGCAACGGCACTCCTGGACAGGACGCCTTGCCCGAGCGAGGCCGAAACGCATGATGCGCTGGGCGGCGTGCTCTGCCGCTGTACCGGCTACCGCAAGATCGTCGCCGCGGTGATGGATGCTTGGCGCCACGCCGACGGCCTCGATCAGCACATGCCATCCTCTGGCCATGCCGTCGGCTCCTCCCCGATCCGCCTCGATGGCCTGCCGAAAGTCACCGGCGACGAAAAATTCGGCGGTGATTCTTTCCCGGCCGACGCATTGTCGGTGCTGGTGGTCCGCTCGCCGCATTATCATGCCGCTTTCACTTTTGGCGACCTCGGCAGTTGGGTGAAATCCCGTCCCGGCATTGCCGGCGTCTTCACCGCCGCTGACATTCCGGGAAAGAATTGTTTCGGCGTCATCGCGCCCTTCGCCGACCAGCCGGCGCTGGCCGAAGGGGTTTCGCGCTTTCGCGGTGAGGCGGTGGCCCTGGTTGCCGGCGAACGCGAGGCTATCCTCGATCTCGACCTTGCCGATTTGCCTGTCAGTTGGACCGAGTTGCCGCATTTTCTGGAAACTGGCGAAGCGCAGGCCGGCGGCGCGCAACTGGTCCATGAAAACCGGCCCTCGAACCTGCTCACCTCCGGCTTCGTCGAGCGTGGCGACCCCGAAGCCGCGCTCGCCGGTGCGGCTTTCGTCGTTTCCGGCGCCATCGACACTTCCTATGTCGAGCACGCCTATATTGAACCGGAAGCCGGCTATGCCTTCATGGACGGCGACACGCTGGTCGTCGTCGCCTGCACGCAGGCGCCCTATATGGACCGCGACGACACGGCAAAAGTGCTCGGCCTTGCCCCGGAACAGGTGCGCATCGTGCCGACCGCCACCGGCGGCGGCTTCGGCTCCAAGCTCGACGTCTCGCTGCAACCGCTCATCGGCCTCGTCGCCATGAAAACCGGCCGGCCGGCGGCGCTCGCCTACAGCCGCACCGAATCGATGATCTCGACCACCAAGCGCCATCCGGCTCTGATGAGAGCGAGCATCGGCGCCGATGCCGACGGCCGTGTCACCGGCATGGTCTTCGCCGGCGATTTCAACACCGGCGCCTATGCCAGCTGGGGGCCGACGGTCGCCAACCGCGTGCCGGTGCACGCCTCCGGCCCCTATGCGACGCCGAACTATCGCGCCGAAGGCCGCGCCATCCACACCAACGGCCCGATTGCCGGCGCCTTTCGCGGTTTCGGCGTGCCGCAGGCGACGATCATGCAGGAGACCCTCTATGACGACCTAGCCGACAAGCTCGGCATGGATCGGCTCGCCTTTCGCCTGAAGAACTGCCTTCGGAACGGATCCGAAACAGTCACCGGCCAGCGGCTCGAGTCGGGCGTCGGCATCGCCGACTGCCTCGAGGCCCTCCGTTCACATTGGCAGCGTGCCGTTCGCGATGCCGAAGCGTTCAATGCCGGTAGCAGCATCAAAAAACGCGGCGTCGGCATCGCTTCTTGCTGGTACGGCTGCGGCAACACCTCGCTGCCCAATCCGTCGACCATCAAGGTCGGCATCTCGGCATCGGGCGCAGTCGTCCTGCATCAGGGTGCGGTCGATATCGGGCAAGGCTCGAACACTGTCATCGCGCAGATCTGCGCCGATGCGTTGGGTCTTCCGCTCGAAAAATTCCTGCTGAAAGGCGCCGACACGGCGATCACCCCCGACGCCGGCAAGACCTCGGCCTCGCGCCAGACCTTCGTCACCGGCAAGGCCGCCGAAAAGGCCGGCCGCGCCTTGCGCGAGGAGATCTTGCGTTTCGCCAATGTCTCGGAAAAGGCGGCGATTGCGCTGGACGGCACAAGCCTGAGCATCAGGGAAGGCGAAGCGACCCGCCGCGTCGATCTTTCCTCGCTGAAGGCAGACCCCGAAGGCTTTGTCTTTCGCGCCGAGGAAAGCTACGACCCGCCGACGCTGCCGCTCGATGCCAAGGGCCAGGGCAAGCCTTATGCCGTCTATGGCTATGGCGCGCAGATCGCCGAACTGGAGGTCGACCTCAGGCTCGGCACCGTGAAGCTTATAAAAATCACCGCCGCTCACGATGTCGGCAAGGCCATCAACCCTTTACTGGCAGAGGGCCAGATCGAGGGTGGCATCGCCCAGGGCATCGGCATGGCGCTGATGGAGGAATTCATCCCCGGGCGCACCGAAAACCTGCACGACTATCTGATCCCGACGATCGGCGACGTGCCACCGATCGAGACCATCCTGATAGAAGTTCCGGATCCGGAAGGACCCTTCGGCGCCAAGGGTTTGGGCGAGCATGTGCTGATCCCGACGGCGCCGGCGATCCTCAACGCCATCCGCCACGCCACCGGTGTGCTGGTCACCAAAATTCCGGCGACGCCGACCCGCATCCGCGCCGCCATCCTCGACAAGGAGGCGCGCCGATGAGCGAGCTTGCCGAACGCTTCGAGACCCACGATCCCGGCGAGAAGCTGGTGGCCGAGAAGATCCGCTGCGATGCCTGTCCAGTCATGTGCTACATCGCCGATGGCCGCACCGGCGCCTGCGACCGCTACGGCAATGTTGGCGGCAGGATCGTGCGGATGGATCCACTGACCATCCTCGACCACGCGGCCGAGACCGGCGCCGCAATCGTACCCTTTGCCGAAGAAGGCGAGGCATGGGACGGCGAACTGGTCAACACCGGCCGCCGCTTCGTCACCGCCATCGGCGCCGGCACCACCTATCCCGATTACAAGCCGGCGCCCTTCATCGTCAGCCAGGAGGTCGAGGGCGTCGATCTGGTCACCGTCGTCACCGAGGGCATCTTCTCGTATTGCGGCGTCAAGGTGAAGATCGACACCGACCGTCATATCGGCCCCGAAACGGCTACGGTCCGTGCCCAAGGCGAGGCGATCGGCCATGTCACGACCGGCGAATACGGCTCGCAGATGCTGTCGCTGGGCGGCGTACATCATCTGACCGGCGGCTCGAAGGCTGAAGGGCGCGCCACCTGCGACGCCATGCTCGCCCTGTGCAACCGCAAACCGGTTGAACTCGTCATCGACGGCGGCGCCACCGTCATCGTCGAAGCCGGCAAGCCGCCGGTCATCGACGGCAAGCTCGAGCAGCGCATGCGCGTCGGCTGCGGTTCGGCTACCATAGGCATGTTCGCGACCCAATGGCGCGGCCTTGTCGACGAGGTGGTGGTGGTCGATGACCACATCACCGGCGTCGTCTCCGAGCATCAGGCCGGCAAGGTGCTTGGCTGGCAGGATACCGGCATCAAGATCATCGGCCGCCGTTCGACGCCGGGCCGTTATTTCAAGGTGTCGGAGCCCGGCCTCGGCTGGGGCGGCACCAGCATTTCCGACCCGCTGTCGATCCTTGGTGAATGGAACGCCAAAAAGGGTGCGCGCCCCGGCATGTCGCTGCTGATGGTCTCGACCACTGGTGAGCAATTCGCCTATTACGAGCTCGACGACGAATTGAAGCCGGTCCAGAAACCGTTCCCGGAGCGGCTGCGGAAGTCGGTCGAACTGATCGAGGACAATTGCGAGCCGGCGCTCTGCACCGTGCTTTTCGTCGGCGGCGCCGGCGGCTCGCTGCGCGCCGGCGTCACCGAGAACCCGGTCAATCTGACCCGCTCGGTGCAGGGCTTGACGACCTACGTGACGGTCGGCGGCGCGCCGGTCTATGTCTGGCCGGGCGGCGGCATCACGCTGATGGTCGACGTCACCCGCGTCCCGGAAGGCGCCTTCGGCTATGTGCCGACGCCGGCGCTGGTGGCGCCGATCGAGTTCACCATGCGCCGCGACGATTATGTCAGGCTTGGCGGCTACGAAGGCGAAATCCGCAGCGTCGACGATATCCTGGCCAAGGGCGGCGAATATCTCAATCCGCGCCGCGGCACGGCCGCACCCCGTGACAATCCCTGGCCGCCGCTGGCGCAGTTGCGTCGCGCGACCGCAAACGGGGCCGGGCGATGAACGGCCCGCAGGCGCATTGGCTCGAGGACGGCCGGAGGCTTCACCTCAATCATGGGCCGATCGATCTGATCGTCGAGGCATTCGGCGAGGCGAGTGAATGCAGCGCCGCATATCGCCAGGCAGTGGCGCGCTTCCAGACAATCCTGGTTGAACTGGTCGAAGAGTTGCCCGAACTGCGGCGCCCGGCCGCCTCGCGGCCACGTGCTTTCGTTGGCCCGACGGCGCGCCGCATGGAAGTGGCGGTCGTTCCGCTAGCGAAACAATTCATCACGCCGATGGCGGCCGTCGCCGGCTCGGTAGCCGACGAAGTGCTTGGCGCGCTGCTTGCCGGCCGCCGGCTCGAGCGCGCCTATGTCAATAATGGCGGCGACAGCGCGATCTATCTCGGCCACGGGCAGTCGATGATGCTTGCCATTGCCGGGACAGGTCATGGGTTGGCAGATCGTCTCACGATCCGCCCCGAAGACGGGATCCGCGGTGTCGCGACAAGCGGCTGGCGCGGCCGCTCCTTTTCGCTGGGCATCGCCGACGCGGTCACGGTGCTGGCGCGAACGGGTGCTGAAGCCGATGCCGCCGCGACCTTGATCGCCAACGCCGTCGACCTGCCCGGTCATCCGGCCGTTAGGCGCGTACGGGCGCGCGATCTCGCACCTGACAGCGACCTCGGCGACCGTTTGGTGACGCAGGGCGTGGGGCTGCTTTCCGCCGCTGAAATCGCTATCGCGCTGGAAGGCGGATTTGCCGTTGCCGAGGAGTTTCGGCGGCGCGGCCTGATTGCCGCCGCGGCACTTTTCCTCGGCGGTCAGGCGCGCATCGCAGGTCCGATGGCGCTCGCCAATAAAGTTTTAGAGAGGGAAATTGCTCATGCCTGAGTTTCCGATCCGCAAGATCGCCGTGCTGACCGAAGAGATTTTTCACGAAGGCGGGCCGGTGGCGAAGGTGCCGCGGCGCCGCGCGGCGGCCATGGCTGTGGTCAAGAACCCGTTCGCCGGCCATTACGTCGAGGAACTGCAGAGCGCCATGGAGGATTTGAAGCCGCTCGGGCTGCTGCTCTCCGACAGGCTTGTTGCCGCATTGGGCGGCGACGTCAAACAGATCGACGGTTACGGCAAGGGCGCCATCGTCGGCATGGCGGGCGAGCTGGAGCATGGCGCGCTGTGGCATGTGCCGGGCGGCTATGCCATGCGCGAACGGCTCGGCGACGCCAAGGCGATCGTGCCCTCGGCAAAGAAGGTCGGCGGCTTCGGCGCGCGGCTCGATGTGCCGCTCGGCCACATCAACGCCGCCTATGTGCGCAGCCATTTCGATGCCATGGAAATCGGCATCAGCGATGGCCCCCGTCCCGACGAGATCCTGTTTTGCCTCGCCATGACCTGCGGCCCGCGCGTGCACGACCGCATGGGTGGGCTGGCGGCCAAGGAAATTAAGGCATGGGATGGGCTGCGGTGAGCGCCGAGGACAATCGGCTCAAGCTGGTCGAGGCCGAGGAGCCTGACGAAAACGACTATCGCTTGCAGGAGCAGGTCGGCTTCATCCTGCGCAAGGCGCATCAGCGCCATGTCTCGATCTTCGCCGCACACATCGCCGATCTGACGCCGCCGCAATTTGCCGCTTTGGCCAAATTGCGCGACGTCGGCGAGACCTCGCAGAACCAGCTTGGCAGCCTGATCGCCATGGATGCGGCGACCGTGAAGGGCGTCATCGACCGGCTGAGAGCGCGTGGCTTTGTCGAACTTAGCAAACACGAAGTCGACAAACGGCGCCTGCTGGTCAATCTGACCGCTGAGGGGCGCGACGCGATCGAGCGGCTGATCCCGCTTGCCCGTGAGATTACGCAGGAAACGCTGGCGCCGCTTTCTGCCAAGGAAGCGGCCATTTTCATGAAGCTGCTGGCCAAGCTGGCTTAATCTGCTGCCTGCCGGCGCTTGGTTGTTGTTCCTGCCGGGCGCTGAACGCCCGGCAGGAAAGCCTCGTCTCAGAGGCCGTTGTCCTTCAGGATCTGGGCGGCATTTTCCTTGGTGATCTTCTCCGTCGGCAGGGTGATGGTCTTTTCCACTTTCTCCCCGTTCAGGAACTTGATCGCCTGCCGCAGCCCTTCGGCGCCCGGCGTCACATAAGTGAACGTCGCCGTCAGCTCGCCATTGGCGACCAGCTGCACGCCTTCATTGGGCAGGCCGTCGATGCCGATGAACTTGATGTCCTTCTCACGTCCGACGTCCTTGGCGGCAAGATAGGCGCCATAGGCCATCGGATCATTGTGGCCGTAGACAAGATCGATTTTCTCGTTGTTGCGCAACGCCGTCGCCATGATGTTGTAGGCCTGGTCCTGCTTCCAGTCGCCCGACTGCTGGTCGAGCAGGTATTTTATGCCCGGCTCCTTGTCGGTGAATTCATGGAAACCGTCATGGCGGTCGTGTGCCGGCTGGGTGCCCATGCCGCCCCAGATCTCGACAACGTTGCCGGCGGCCTTGCCCTTGCCGCCAAGCAGCTCGACGGCATATTCACCGGCAGCCCGGCCGATCAGCTTGTTGTCGCCGCCGACGAACTGCGTGTAGTCGTTGGTTTCGACGTTGCGGTCGAGCACGAAGACCGGGATCTTGGCATCGATCGCCTGCTGCACGACACCGGTCAGGCCGGCGGATTCTTTCGGTGATACCAAGAGCGCATCGACCTCCTGACGGATAAGGTTTTCGACATCGGCGACCTGCTTCTCGGTCTTGTCCTCGCCGTCGGTGATGATCAGCTCGACTTCCGGATGCTTGGCCGCTTCGGCCAGGATGTCCTTGTTGAACTGGGCGCGCCAGGGTTCGATGGTCGTCACCTGCGAGAAGCCGATCTTCCACTTCTTGTCCTGCGCATGGGCGCCGCCGGCAAGCATGGCGGTCGTGGTCAGGAGTGCCGCTGTCAGCCCGGCGAGCTTCAACAATTCACGTCGTTTCATTTCTTGTTTCCTCCAATATTCAGAGACGCGGTCTCTTGCGACGGCCGCTTTGCCGCGGCCGTTTCCTTGTGCGCTTGCCCGCCGGGCAGTCGCAGATAGAAGAGAAGATCACCGGCATTGCGCTCCTGTACGAGCACGGTACCGATGATGATCATCCCCTTCAGCACCAGCTGAAGGTTCGAATTGATGTTGTGCAGCTGCAGGATGTTGGAGAGCAGCCCGAAGATCAGCACGCCGCAGAACGTCCCGGTGAGGCTGCCGCGTCCGCCCATCAGGCTGGTGCCGCCGATGACCACGGCGGCGATCGCGTCGAGCTCCAGCCCGGCGCCGGCATCAGGCTTGCCTTGCCGGTATTGCGCGACATAGAGCACCGCCGCGATGCCGGCCAGCAGCCCTGACACGGCATAGGTGGCAATCTTGACGCGGCCGGCGGCGATGCCCGACAGTCGCGCCGCCTCCTCATTGCCGCCGATCGCATAGACATAGCGGCCAAACGGCGTGAACCGCAGCACGGCGCCGTAGGTCAGGATGGCGCCGAGGAAGAACAGGCCCGGCATCGGGATCACGCCGAATACCAGCGAGCGCAGCATTTCGAAATCGGCGGTGGCATTCGAGCCGGTGTAGACCGGCAGCACCGCATTGTTCTGGCCGGCTGTCAGCCGGGCGATGCCGAGCGCAGTGACCATCATCGCCAGCGTCACGATGAAGGGCTGCAGCCGCCCGGCGACGATGATGAAGCCGTTGAGCGCGCCGAACAGCAGGCCGACGCAAGGCGCCACCAGCAGCACGCCGAGCACGCCGAATTTTGAGCCCACCTGCGGCAGCAGGAACCACAGCACCAGACTGCACAGGATCACCCCGACAATGCCGGGTGTCACCAGCCCGCGAACGCTGTCCAACCTGATGTCGTGCGTGGCCTGCGCGCCGGCGCGGGATTTTTCGATGTTCAGCAGGATGAAACGAGTGACGAGAATGCCGAGGCAAAGGGCTGCCAGGGCAACTGTCGGCACCCCCAGCACCACCGCCGGCGTCACGCCGGGGACCGTCAGCAGCATGGCACAGACGACCGTGCAGATAGCCATCAGCGAGCCGACGGAAAGGTCGATACCGCCGGTGATGATCACCGCAGTCATGCCGGTGGCAATCAGCCCGGTGGTCGACACCTGGCGCAGCACGTCGAGCAGGTTGCCGTAGGACAGGAAGATGTTGTTGCCCTTGGAGCTGATCGGCGAGCCGAGCACGCCGATCAGGAAGATGGCGATCAGGCCCCAATAGAGCTTCGTCCGGGACAGGATATGCAAAATGCTCATGCGGCAGGCCTCGTCATCGTCCGTCGCGGCGCCGCAAGCCGCATGATGGCCTCCTCGCTGGCTTGCGCGCGGGACAGGATTCCCGTCTGGCGGCCGTCGGCCATGACCAAGATACGGTCGGAAAGATGCAGCAGTTCCGGCAATTCCGAGCTGATGACGGCGATCGCCAGCCCGTCTCGCGCCAGCTTGAAGATGAGATCGTAGATTTCCCGCTTGGCACCGACATCGATGCCGCGTGTCGGCTCGTCGAGCAGCAGCACCCGCGGCCTCGTCGCTAGCCATTTGCCGATGACGACCTTCTGCTGGTTGCCGCCGGACAGCGTGCCGGCCGGCTGCTCGACGGTCTCGCAGCGAATGCCGAGCGCCTTGACGGCGTCCCGTGCCAGCCCTTGCTCACCGGCCAGCGAGCGCACGCCGAACCGCGCCAGCGCGCCGACCAGCGGCAGCGCGACATTGTCGGTGATCGAGGCCTCGAGATGCAGGCCTTGCGTCTTGCGGTCTTCCGTGACCAGGGCGATGCCGAGCCGGCGCGCATCGCGCGGCGAACGGATTTCTACTGCCTCGCCATCGAGCCTGATCTCACCGCCGGCACGTCCGCCGCTGGACCCGAAGATGGTTTCCAGGATTTCGGTACGGCCCGAGCCCAGCAGCCCGCCGATACCGAGGATTTCTCCTGCGGCAAGATCGAAGCTGACGCCGTCGAGCACGGTGCGCCAACCATGGCGATTGGGCTTCGACAACGACAGCTCGCTTACGGACAGGACCGTGTTGCCACCGGGGATGCGGTGCTCCTGGGAGGAAGCAAGCAGGTTTCGCCCGACCATCGCCGAAATTATGGCGTCTTCGTCGAGCTTGTCCATCACCCGCGTCAGGACGTGGCGTCCATCGCGAAACACGGTGACGCGGCTGGCCAGATGCATGACCTCGTCGATGCGGTGCGAAATGTAGACGATCGCCACGCCGCTGTCGGCGAGCTGGCGGATGATGCGGAACAGCCGCTGGCATTCGGCCGGCGAAAGCGCCGAGGTCGGCTCGTCCATGATCAGAATGCGCGCCGACATCGACAGCGCCTTGGCGATCTCGACCAGCTGCTGTTCGCCGACGCGCAAGGCACCGACGCGCGCATCCGGGTCGAGCTCGATGCCGAGCCTTTGCAAGAGCGCGCCGGCAGCGCGGCTGCTCGCCTTGCGGTCGACGATCAGCCCGGCGATCAGCTTCTCGCGGCCGAGAAAGATATTGTCGGCGACGCTAAGTTCGGGAACGAGGTTCAGCTCCTGGTGGATGATGGCGATGCCGGCGCGCTCGGCTTCGCGGACGCCGGCAAAGCGCACCGGATGGCCATCGATACTGACCGTTCCGTTATAGTCCGTATAGACGCCGGACAGGATCTTCATCAGCGTCGACTTGCCGGCGCCGTTCTCGCCCATCAGCGCATGGACCTCGCCGCGCCGCAGTTCGAAGCCGACATCGACAAGCGCGGCGATACCGCCGAAGGACTTGGAGATGTGCTCGGCGCTCAGCACGATCGCCGAGCCGTCCGCCACAACGCCTTGCGCAGGGATGGAATTGCCGTGCTGCATGATAAGGACGGCCTCCCTCCGTCGTCACCGAACACCTCAAACGCTAATCTAAACGTTTCGATCATGTCAAGGTAATATCTGGAGCCTGAGATTGTTCCATTTCAATTCTTGCGCAAAATCATAAGATTCCGTACGTATTGCTACCGTGGAGTGGTGAAACGTTTCGAAAATGACAGCGTCAGGACGAAAAAAGCAGCGCAAATTCACTGCCCCGACTATGCTTCATGTGGCCGAGGCCGCGCGTGTTTCCGTGGCCACCGTATCGGCGCTGATCAATGGCACCGCGACCGTCAGCCCCGAGCTCAGCCAGCGGATCGAACAGGCGATCCGCGACATCGGTTATAAGCGCAACGCTATCGCCCGCAGCCTCAAGATGGGCACCACACGCACCATCGGGCTCACCGTCCCACACATCACCAATCCGTTCTTTACCGACGTGGTTTCGGTCATCCAGCAGGCTTTCGACAGGGCCGGCTACGCCGTCATGCTGTGCTGCACCGACGAGCACCTGAACACGCAGGACGACCAGATCAGGCTGCTGCTCGACCGCATGGTCGACGGACTGATCGTCGCGCGTGTCGGTGACGGCGCGATCCTCAAACGGATTGTCGACGACGCCAATGTGCCGGTCGTGCTGCTCGACCGTGTTTGCCAGGGTGTCGACACCGATGCCGTCGTTCTCGACAATCAGCGCGCGGTGTTCGACGCCATCACTTATCTGATCGATCTCGGCCATCGGCGCATCGGCTACATCTCCGGCTCGTTCGATATCTCGCCGATGCATGACCGCATGGCGGGATACCGCGAGGCCCTCCAGGCCGCCGGCCTGCCGGCCGAACCCGAGCTCGTCCGCTTCGGCAACTTCCACGAAGTCGATGGCTACAACGCCACCATGCAGCTGCTTTCGCTGCACGACCGGCCGAGCGCCATCTTTTCGGCCAACAACCCGATGGTGATCGGCACCATGAAGGCCATTCGCGATATCGGCCTGTCCTGTCCGGAGGATATTTCCGTCGCTTGCTTCGACGATTTTCCGTGGTCGGATGTGTTCCGGCCGCAATTGACCACGGTCGCACAGCCCGTGCAGGCGATCGGCGAACAGGCGGCCAATCTGCTGCTCGACCGGCTCGCCGGAAACAGGGATGCGCCGCCGCGCAAGCTGACGCTCAAGGGACGCTTGATGATCCGCAATTCATGCCGTCCGCTAGGTGCGACTGCGCAGAGCGTCAGCGCGTAGCGCGTGGGCTCTGTTCAGAAACTTTGCAATGCCGGACGGACAGCGCTCCCTCTGTCCTGCCGACCCCAGGTCTGCGCAGCCACTACGGGGGTTCGTCGTTCAAAAACCGAGCAATTGAAGGACGCGGCGCCGATCGGGCCAAGTGGCCAACAATTAGCCAGCCGACAGTCAGGAAAATCTTGGCAATCGAAGCATGTCGGATTAGGAATATGACGAGATGCGACAGATCGTTCACACGGGCGCCGGCTTGAGTCATGCGCGTGAAATCGATCCTAATCGGGCTGGTACTTGCTGGGATGGCCGCATTCTCCGGCTGCACCACCGGCGGAGCGTTACAGACCTTTCCCCAGGCCTATGGCGGCCTCACCGACGCCGGTTTTCGCGTTCCGCCGGTTCCGATCTACAAGGTTGACCAAAAGTTCCATCGGCAGACAGTGCCTTATGCGACTGAAGAGGCGCCGGGCACCATCATTGTCGATACAGGAGCGAAGTTCCTCTACTACGTGTTGGGAGACGGTCAGGCGCTGCGCTACGGAATCGGCGTCGGCAAGGCGGGCTTCGAGTGGCATGGCACTGCTCACGTTGCGAGGAAGCGCGAATGGCCGGATTGGAGCGCGCCGTCTGCGATGATCGTGCGCGAGCAGAAGCGAGGCCGCATCATACCGGCCCATATGGAGGGCGGACTCATGAACCCGCTCGGGGCGCGGGCGCTCTATCTTTTTAACGAGAAAGGTGACACTGGATATCGCCTGCACGGTAGCCCTGAATGGTGGTCCATCGGCAAAGCTGTGTCGGCGGGCTGCATTCGCCTCATGAACCAGGACATCATCGATCTCTATGACCGCGCCACAATCGGCACCAAGGTGATCGTTATTTAGTGGACGCCGCGTTTCCCGCTAACGGACGAGCATGACGGATCGAAAACCTCCGCGCAAAACGCGCGAAATGTTCGCTATGTTTTCGCACACCTGTTCGCGATGTTCCCTGCCTAAGGCCGGCCTTGCCCGCAACAGTGGCAAGTGGCGAACCAACTCTCAGGCAGCTTCCGACAGCGATTTGTGGGCGTCGGCCAGGATCTCGAACGAGCGCACCCGCGCCGCATGGTCGAAAATCTGCGCTGTGACCATCAACTCGTCGGCGCCTGTCCGGCGCACAAACGCCTCGATGCCTTGCCTGACTGTTTCGGGAGAGCCGACGACGGCGCAGGAAAGCGCTT
Organism: Mesorhizobium sp. M1006; assembly: GCF_040318825.1. Classification (NCBI taxonomy): domain Bacteria; kingdom Pseudomonadati; phylum Pseudomonadota; class Alphaproteobacteria; order Hyphomicrobiales; family Phyllobacteriaceae; genus Mesorhizobium; species Mesorhizobium sp. M1006. The sequence continues at coordinate 157,976 of NZ_JAMYMZ010000007.1, read as the reverse complement.
GGCCGAGCATGGTCTTGGCCATTGGATCGAGGTCGCGCTCATATCCTTCGACCGGCGGCGGCAATCGGCCGGGCCGGCCGGTGCGCAGATTGACGAAGGCCTGCTGCAGCGAGGTGAACAGCAGCCGCGCCTCGGCATCGGAAGGAGCGGCGAAGACGTTGAGGCCGAGCATCACATAAGGCTTGTCGAGCTGCTCCGAAGGCTGGAAACGCGAGCGGTAGATCTCCAGAGCATGGTCGAGCTCGGCCGGCGCAAAATGCGAAGCGAAAGCGTAGGGCAGGCCGAGCATGGCGGCAAGCTGCGCGCCGTAGAGGCTGGAACCGAGAATCCAGATCGGCACCTTTTCGCCTTCGCCGGGCACCGCGCGGATGCGTTGGCCGTCTTCGGCCGGCTGCAAGTAACCCATCAGCTCGACGACGTCCTGCGGGAAATTGTCGGCGCCAGCGTCGAGGTTACGGCGCAGCGCCCGTGCCGTGGCCATGTCGGTGCCGGGCGCCCGGCCGAGGCCGAGATCGATGCGGCCAGGATGCAGAGCGTTGAGCGTACCGAACTGCTCGGCGATGACCAGCGGGGAATGATTGGGCAGCATGACGCCGCCGGCGCCGACGCGTATCGTATCGGTGCCGCCGGCCACATGGGCAATGACCACCGAGGTGGCAGCGCTGGCGATGCCCGGCATATTGTGGTGCTCTGCCAGCCAATAGCGCCGGTAACCCAGCCGCTCGGCATGACGGGCGAGATCGAGCGAATTGGCGAGTGACTGTGAAGCGTTGCTGCCTTCGACGATCGGCGACAGGTCGAGAACGGAAAGAACGGTCATCGGCGCGGGTTTCCTGTGGCCGAAGGGATGTAGGAAGCCGTTGCCGAGGCGGCAAATTCAAAATGTTGATGGAGCGCTGAGGGCACAACGGACGTGCGACCGATGCAAGGTCGTGATCTGCACCATCGGGGGGACGCTTTTGACCCTTTAAGCCGCTACTTGTTCACCTCGGAAATCTCTTCGTCCTCGATCGCTGCCGTGTGTTGCGCCGCCAGGAAATTGCCGACATGGCTGAGACCGTCGAAATGATCGCAGAACACCTTGATGACGACCAGCAGCGGCACCGCCAGCAGCGCGCCGACAAAACCCCATAGCCACGACCAGAAGGCGATGGCGATGAGGATCGCCACTGCGTTGATTTCGAGACGGCGGCCGACCACCGTCGGCGTCACGAACTGGCCTTCGACGATGTAGCATAGAACGACGAAGGCCGGCGCCAGCAGCGCGTAGGAAATCGTGTCGAAGCTTATCAGCGCAATGATCGTGACCAGCGTGATGGTGATTAACGCTCCGATATAGGGCAGGAAATTGAGCAGAGCCGCTGCCGCGCCCCAGACCTGCGCGTTTGGCACGCCGAGTGCCCACAGGCCGAGCCCGATGACCACGCCGAGACATGTATTGATGATCGTGACGGTAAGCAGATAGTGCGAGATTTCACGTTCGACGTCGTAGACGACACGCAGTGCCCGCTTCTTTTCGCTGAGACTGGGGAAGGATTGGACGATCTTTTCATAGAACATCGTGCCGGAGGCGAGCAGGAACAGCGACAGGACGAAGACGATGGTGACGCTGGTGCCGGCCGACAGTACATTGCCGGCGGCCTGCGAGAGAATACCGGATGGCGCCATCGCCACCCTCTGAACGCCCGGCTCCTGGGATGTCTGCGTCAGTCCCTCTATCTGACGCGAAACCTCCACGATCCTTTCGAACGGACGGCGCAGTTGTGCCAGACGTTCGGTAAGCTGCTGGCCGATCGTCGAGGTGTTGTTGATGAGATCGATGACCGGGCCGCTGAGCAGATATCCCGCGACGGCGACGAGGCAGAACGAAAGCAGCACCAGCAGTGTCGCTGAAATGACATCGGGCATGCCATGCTTGCGCAGGAGGCGAACGATCGGCGTCAGCGTCAGCGCCAGCAGGAAAGCCAGAATGACCGGCATGAAGAAGGCGCGGGCGAAGTAAAGCGCGTAGATCGCCATGAGGATGAAGATGCCGACGAGCAGCGAACGCATCAGATGCGCATCCGCCCGCGCCTCGACGCGCGGATCCGGGCTTTCGGCAGCGCTTGCGCCCGAAGCGTCGGGTTCGGCTTTCATTCTGACCCTCGGCGGCACACCGCGATTGGTGCAGACCGTTGGCGAAAACGCCTCTGTCGCTTCAAGGTTCCGTTAGCCGGCGTCACCGGCAAGGCCGCCTCGCGGCCTTGCCAATGAATCAGGTGACTGGGAATCAGGCAACCGGCGCCGCCACGGCGGGAACGGCCTTCGCAGTTTCCCGGCGCACGATCGGCGCCACTTTGGTGCCGTAGAGTTCGATGGCCTTCATCACCTTGGCGTGCGGCATGGTGCCGATCGCCATTTGCAGCAGGAAGCGGTCGTTGCCGAATATCCTGTGCTGGGCAACGATCTTCTCGGCCACCTGTTCTGGATTGCCGACGAACAGCGCGCCGTTTGGGCCGCGCGATTGGTCGAAATGCGCCCGCGATGTCGGCCCCCAGCCGCGCTCGCGGCCGATGCGGTTCATCACCTCGGCCTGCGGCCCGTAAAAATCGTCGGCTGCCTGGTCCGTGCTGTCGGCAATGAAGCCGTGCACGTTGAGACTGGTGGCAAGGCTTGCCGGATCGTTGCCGGCGCGCCTGGCTGCATCCCTGTAGATGTCGAACAGCGGTGCGAACCGCGCCGGCTCGCCACCGATGATCGCCAGTGCCAGCGGCAACCCGAGCACGCCCGCGCGGGCGACGGATTGCGGTGTTCCACCGACGGCGATCCAGATCGGCAATTTGTCCTGCAAGGGCCGCGGATAGACGCCGCGGTCGTTGATCGGCGCGCGCAGACTGCCCGACCAGGTCACCTTGACATGATCGCGGATGGCGAGCAGCAGGTCGAGCTTTTCGGCGAAGAGCTCGTCATAATCTTCGAGATTGTAGCCGAACAGCGGAAAGGACTCGATGAACGAGCCGCGCCCGGCCATGATCTCGGCACGGCCGCCGGACAGAAGATCGAGGGTGGCAAACTGCTGGAAGACGCGCACCGGATCGTCGGACGACAGCACGGTGACAGCGCTGGTCAGCCTTATGCGCTTGGTCCGTTCGGCCGCCACCGCCAGCGCCACCACCGGAGCCGAGGCAGCATAGTCGGGACGGTGGTGCTCGCCGAGACCAAAGACGTCCAGCCCGACCTGGTCGGCGAGCTCGATCTCCTCGATCAGGTTGCGCAACCGCTCATGCGCACCGATCGCACCGGGACCTGGTTCCGGGCTGACGTCGGCGAAGGTGTAGAGACCGAGTTCCATAGTGTGTCATCTCAGCGTTTTGTCTTGGCGCTACACGTAGCGATCAGTCCGCCGCCCCGCCAGATGCCTGGATGGTGAACAGTGCGGGTGCCTTTCAGCCGAATTCAATCGAAATGGCGTCTCCCGGCTGCAACAGATCAGAATTTCATGGCTGGCATACCGTTTTGGCGCTTGAACTCTCGGTTTTCACGCGTATGTAAGCCTCGCAAATTGACTTCAGGGAAGTGGACTTGGCTATCTATAGGGAAAAAGACGTTTTCGAGCGGCGCAATGCCGCAAACGAGGCAAAGAAGGCGCTTCTGGAGCGCTTCAAGGCAAAGCCGGCGGCAGATGATCCAGCGGTGCTGGCACGACAGGCCGAGCGCAAGGCGATCCTCGAGGCCCGCGCTATACGCGAGGCCGAAAAGGCCAGGCTGAGGCAGGAAAAGCTGGCGCGCGAAGCGGTCGAAAAGGCCGAGCGCGAGGCAGCTGCCGAAGCGGCACGCATCGCTGCGGAAGAAGCCGCACAGGCCGAAGCGAAGATCCGGGAAGCTGAAGAGAACGAGCGCATCGCCCGTTTTCTTGCCGACGAGGCCGAACGCAAGGCCAAGCGTGATGCGCGCTATGCCGCGCGCAAGCAGCGCACCGGCAGGACGCCGCCCGGCTTCTCCGCGCGATAGCGCCTTCCGGCACTGATCAGCCGAATTCAAGAATCAGGGGCCGCCTTGCAGCGGCCCCGAACGCGTTCGTCTGTCAGAATCGGCTAAGCCGCGAGCTTCAGTCCCATGATGCCGCAGACGATTAGCGCGATGCAGGCCAGCCTGATCGCCGTCGCTGGGTCGCCGAGCTGCCATATCCCCAACAGCGCCGTGCCGACGGTGCCGACGCCGGTCCACACCGCGTAAGCGGTGCCGACCGGCAACGCCTTCAGCGCCAGGCTGAGCAAGGTCAGGCTGACGATCATCGAGGCAACCGTCAGGACGGTTGGCAGCGGCTTCGAGAATCCGTCGGTGTATTTGAGGCCGATCGCCCAGCCGATCTCGAACAGGCCGGCGAGGAACAGGAAAACCGACGACATCGGAACGCTCCGTTTCGATGGCTTTCGGCCGATTTCTTGAAAAGCGCAAAAATTGCCTTCGCCGCATCCAAGGGGATGCGCGTGAGCTTAATGAACAATCATACCGGCCGCGTTTGCGGCCGGTCGAAATAAGCCGGTAGCTGCGGCTCTACTTGTCCTTCAGCTTCATCGCCTTCACTGGCGGTGCCTTCAGGGCCGGCGCCGGAGCCGGTTTCTTCGCGTCCTTCTTCGGCTTGCGGGCCTCCTTGCCTGCCTTCATCGCACCCTTAGCCATGATTCGTTCCTCCAGTTGATATCTGGCGAAGTGAAACAAGAGAAAACGCTCGACTGCAAGAGGCCGCTGCCGTGCAGTCGCCTGGCCGATGGGCTGTCAACCGGTTTCTAATTCCCTCGTAAACCGCAGCGGTCCGTGCCATGGTCTTCTTCGCACTGCAGCATCAGCCCTCGCGTTTCGCCAGCTGATGATCAGGCAGGCCGGTCAGGACGACAATGCGGATCCACATCGGTTGCCAGATGAGCTTCGACTTCCCGCAGGAAACACCGCTGATCGCGATGCTAAATGTCCATTATTCGCGCGCATCCGATCTTGAGCGGCCGGACTTCCTGACGTCGAACCCGCCGGTGCCGATCGAGAGCTACCGCGACAGTTTCGGCAATTGGTGCAACCGTTTCGTTGCGCCGGCCGGGCGCTTTGCGTTCGGCACGGACGCGGTGATCCGCGACCCCGGCTCCTTCGAGACGCGCGAGCTGACGGCGTGGCAGCACGAGGTCCGCGATCTGCCGTCGGAGACGCTGCTGTTCCTGCTGCCCAGCCGCTATTGCGAGAGCGACGTGCTGTCGAATGAAGCGTGGCGGCTGTTCGGCAGCACCCCGCTCGGCATTCCGCGCGTCCAGGCGGTCTGCGACTTCGTCCATAACCACATCGTCTTCAACTATTTCAATGCGCGGCCGACGCGCACCGCCGCCGAGGCCTATCGCGAGCAGAGTGGTGTATGCCGCGACTTCGCTCATCTCGCTGTCGCCTTCTGCCGCGCCCTGAACATTCCGACCCGCTACTGCACCGGCTATATCAGTGATATCGGCCTGCCAAAGCCGTGGTCGGACATGGATTTCGCCGCCTGGATGGAAGTCTATCTCGGCGGCCGCTGGCACGCGTTCGACCCGCGCAACAACGCGCCGCGCATCGGCCGCATCCTGATTGCCTCCGGACGCGATGCCGCCGATGTGCCGCTGACCCACATTTTCGGGCCGGGCGCGCTGGCTGGCTTCAAGGTCTGGACGGACGAGGTCGTCGAATAGCCCGCGCCGCCCTTTTGAACAACTGACCTTGTGAACAACTGGGCGCTTCAGGCGTTGTGAGAGCTGTGGAGCGTGGGCGGACGCTCCGCCAATCTCGGGGCATCAACCAGGGCAGCACACCATGGCGGCGCATGGCGGGTCGAAAAAAGTGATCTATGCGGCGCTCGCCGGAAATCTTGCGATCGCACTGACCAAATTCGCCGCTGCCTTGTTCACGGGCAGCTCGGCAATGCTCTCGGAAGGCGTCCACTCGCTCGTCGATACCGGCAATGGCAGCCTGCTGCTTTACGGCATGCACCGTGCCGCGCGCCCGGCCGACCGCACGCATCCGCTCGGCCATGGCCGCGAGCTGTACTTCTGGAGCTTCATCGTCGCGCTCCTTGTCTTTGCACTGGGCGCCGGCATATCGTTCTACGAAGGCGTGATGCACATCATGGCGCCGGAGCCGATCGCCAACGCCAAGGTGAACTACGCTGTCCTCGGCCTTTCCTTCCTCTTCGAAGGCACCTCTTGGCTGGTGGCGCTGAAGGAATTCCGCCACCAAAAAGGCAGCCACGGCTGGCTCGAGGCGGTGCAGCTCAGCAAGGATCCGAGTGTCTACACCGTACTCTTCGAGGACAGCGCGGCACTTCTCGGCCTCGTTGTCGCCTTCGCCGGCATATTGGCGGCGGAACTGCTGGACATGCCGAAGCTCGACGGCGCCGCGTCGATCGGCATCGCGCTGATCCTGGGCGGGACCGCGATCTTCCTGGCGCGCGAAAGCAAGAGCCTGCTGCTCGGCGAGCCGGCCTCGCCCGAGGTGCAAACAGAGGTGCTGGCCATCGTCCAGCAGGACCCGGCGGTGCAACGGGCAAATGGCGTGCTGACGCTGCATATGGGTCCGCAGGAGATCGTCGCCGCTTTGAGCATCGAGTTCGAGGATCATTTGTCGGCGCCGGAGATAGAGACCTGTGTCGAGCGCCTCGAGACGCGGCTGAAAGCGGAGATGCCGGAGGTGACGCGGCTGTTCGTCAAGCCGCAGACCACCGGCACCTGGGAACGCCGGAGCAAGGCCTTGGCGGCGTCCGGAGGGGAACCGGCCTGAGGAAATGGCTGCGCCATCGGGCAGTCCCGGTTATGATTGCGGGCAAAAGCTCCAGGAGGAACGAAGATGAAAATCGACGGCGCGTGTCATTGTGGCGCTATCACTTACGAGGCCGAAGTCGATCCGGAAAAGACCACCATTTGTCACTGCATCGATTGTCAGAAGCTAACCGGAACGGCCTTTCGCGTCACCGTGCCGGCGTCCGAGGACAATTACAGGATCACCAAGGGCACGCCGAAGATCTACATCAAGACCGGTTCGAGCGGCGCCAAGCGCGCCCAGGCATTTTGCGGTGAGTGCGGCTCGCATCTCTACGCCACGTCGGCGGGCGAGGGACCGAAGGTTTACGGTATCAGGGTCGGCACGGCACGGCAGCGCGAGCAACTGGTGCCGAGAAAGCAGATCTGGCACCGCTCGGCGCTGCATTGGCTGCCGGAATTCGAAGGCACAACCATCATCGAGGAGCAGTAGCGCCAGACCGGGGCGAAGCCTCCGGTTCCGGCGCAGCTCTCAATCGTCGCCTTCGACGACCCTTAGCCTCAACTGCCCGGTTTTCGAATCGGCGACGCGCGGGCTGCTTTCCGCTTTTGCTCCGCTGCCATTCGAACCAGCGGTGTCCTCCGCCGGCTGCACGCCAAACTCCAGCGCCTCGATCTTTTGTCCGCGCCTGGTCACCTTCGATGTCGAGACCAGAATGTCGTCGATATCCTTGGCCGATTGGCCAAAATGCGTCTGCAATTTGCGCACCCGCTCGTCTAGCCGGGAGACGTCTTCCATCAGCCGGATAACCTCGCCCTGGATCAGGTGTGCCTGCTCGCGCATGCGGGCATCCTTGAGGATCGCCTGGATGACCTGGATCGACAGCATCAAAAGCGATGGCGAGACGATGACGATCCGTGAGCGATGCGCCTTCTGGACAACGGCCTCGAAATTCTCGTGGATTTCGGCGAACACCGATTCCGAAGGCACGAACATGAAGGCGGTGTCCTGCGTCTCGCCCTGGATCAGGTATTTTTCGGAAATATCGCGGACATGCACCTCGATGTCGCGGCGGAAAGCCTGTGCGGCGGTCTTCTGCAGTTCGGCGCCTTCGGCGGCCCGGATGGCATTCCAGGCCTCGAGCGGAAACTTTGCATCGATGGCAAGCGACGGTGCGCCGTTCGGCATCTTCACCAGGCAGTCGGGCCGGCTGCCATTCGACAAGGTCGCCTGGAATTCATAGGCGCCGTGCGGCAATCCGTCGGCGACGATGGCTTCCATACGCGACTGGCCGAAGGCGCCGCGCGTCTGCTTGTTGGAAAGGATCGCCTGCAATTGCACGACCTGGCCGGCCAGCGACTGGATGTTGCCTTGCGCGATATCGATGACCGCCAGCCGTTCCTGCAGCTTGGCGAGGCTCTCATGCGTCGATCTCGTCTGCTCGGTCATGGTCTGGCCCAGGCGGCCGGTCATGGCATCGAGACGCTGGCCGATCGACTGTGTCAGTTCCGCCTGGCGCGCCCCGAACACTTCGGCGATGGCGCCCATGCGGCCCTGCATTTCCGCCTGGCTTGCCAAGATGCCGGCCATCCGCACCTCGGCGTCGCGGGCGTGGTCGGCGGCTTCGGCGGCCGCCACTGCACGCGCCTTGGCCGATCGCCAGAGCGCAACGACGAGCGCCACGAACAGTCCAAGGAACAGCATTGCGCCGAAACCCAGGGCATGGCCGAGCGTGATCGTGGTGGCGCCTAGGCGGGCGACAGGTTCGGACAGGATGGTGGCCAGATCGTTCATGTCGACAGCATAGATGATTCGGTCTGCCAGCACAGATCAAAACGTGAACGACCCGAAGGCGCCCCGGTTGACGCTTTTCCTGCGAGGTCTTAGGTGAGACGCCATGTCGATCAAGCCGCTTATCATCCTTCCCGATCCCGTCCTGCGTCAGGTTTCAAAACCGGTCGAGCGTGTCGACGGGGATTTGCGCAAACTGGCCGGCGACATGCTGGACACCATGTATGACGCGCCCGGCATCGGCCTCGCAGCGATCCAGGTCGGCGAACCCTTGCGCATGCTGGTGATCGACCTGGCCAAAGAGGACGAGACGCCGGCACCGCACGTCTTCATCAATCCCGAAATCCTCGAAAGCTCCGACCAGCGTTCGGTCTACGAGGAAGGCTGCCTGTCGATCCCGGATTACTATGCCGAGGTCGAGCGTCCGGCGGCGGTGCGGGTGAAGTTTCTCGACCGCGACGGCAAGCTGCAGGAGATCGAGGCCGAGGGGCTGATGGCGACCTGCCTGCAGCATGAAATCGACCACCTCAACGGCGTGCTGTTCATCGATTACATCTCCAAGCTGAAGCGCGACATGGTGGTCAAGAAATTCAAGAAGCTCGCCAGGGACAAGGCGCCGGGCAAGATGGTGGGGTAGGCGTCGACGAATGCCCCTGCGTGTCATCTTCATGGGTACGCCCGAATTCTCCGTGCCGACGCTGCGGGCGATTGCCGGGGCCGGGCACGAGTTGGCAGCCGTCTACACGCAGCCGCCGCGCGCCGGCGGCCGGCGCGGGCTCGAACTGACGCCGTCGCCGGTGCAGCGCGAGGCGGAGCGGCTTGGCATCGAGGTGCGGTCGCCGGTGTCGCTGAAGGGCGAGGCGGAGCAGGAGGCGTTCCGCGCCTTAGGTGCCGACGTCGCCGTGGTCGTCGCCTACGGGCTGCTCCTCCCCAAACCCATTCTCGAGGCGCCGCGGCTCGGTTGCCTCAACGGCCACGCATCGCTGCTGCCGCGCTGGCGCGGCGCTGCCCCTATCCAGCGCGCCATCATGGCCGGCGATACCGAAACGGGCATGATGGTGATGCGGATGGAGGAAGGCCTCGACACCGGCCCGGTGGCAATGGTTGAAAAATGCGCCATTGGACCCGACATGACGGCCGGCGATCTGCACGATCGGCTGATGGTCTTGGGTGCTTCGCTGATAGTGCAAGCGCTCGAACGGCTGGAGCGGAATACGCTGACATTTACCACACAGGCGGAGGTGGGGGTGACCTACGCCAAGAAAATCGATAAATCGGAGACTCGCATAGACTGGCTGCGACCTGCCGGCGACGTGCACAACCAGATTCGCGGCCTGTCGCCCTTTCCCGGTGCATGGTGCGAGGCCGAAATCGGCGGCCGCGTGGAACGGCTGAAACTGCTTCGCTCGACGCTCTCGCAAGGCGCCGGCGAACCGGGAGGAATTCTCGATGACCGGCTGACGGTCGCCTGCGGGTCAGGCGCGATCAGGCCGGTCGAAGTTCAACGTGCGGGCGGAAGGCCCATTGCCGCGCAGGAGTTTCTGCGCGGGGCCAAGCTCGAAAAAGGAATGAAATTGTCATGAGCATGATGTCCATACGCGCGGCGACGCCGCGGGACCGCGAGGCGATCCGCCTTGTCGAAGAACACGCATTCGGCCAGCAGACGGAGGCCGGACTGGTCGACGCGCTGGTCACCGGCGGTGATGCCGTCGTCGAACTGGTGGCGGACGAAGACGGGCAAGTGGTCGGCCATATCCTGTTTTCACGGCTTTTCGTGCAGAATGGCGGCAAGAGCTTCCCGGCGGTGGCTTTGGCTCCTTTGGCGGTCGAGCCGTCGTTCCACGGCACCGGCATCGGAGGTGCGCTGGTCCGCGAGGCGCATATCCGCCTGAAGGCTGCTGGCGAGACGCTCGCCGTGGTGCTCGGCGATCCGGCTTACTATGGCCGTTTCGGCTACAGCCGCGCCCGTGCAGCAAAATTCGAGAGCGAGTACCAAAGCGAGGCTTTGCAGGCGCTTGCCTGGGGCGAGGCGCCGGAGACCGGCATGCTGGTCTACGCCTCGGCCTTCGGCTCAGCCCTCGCCGCCTGATTTCGCCTCGATCCGGGAATGCCGCGTTTTCGCCTCGACATCGAATATGACGGCAGTCTCTTCGCCGGCTGGCAGCGCCAGGCCAACCAGCCTTCGGTGCAGCAGGCGATCGAGCGGGCGATCGAGAAGTTCTGTGGCGAGCAGGTTTCGCTGCGCGCCGCCGGCCGCACCGATGCTGGCGTCCATGCGACCGCTCAGGTGGCGCATGTCGATCTGATCAAGGCATGGCCCGGCGACAAGGTGCGCGACGCAGTCAACGCGCATCTGCAAGCGGCCAAGGTGCGCATCGCCATCCTGAAGGCCGCAGTCGTGCCGGATGGCTTCGATGCGCGTTTCTCGGCGATCGGCCGCCATTACCTCTACCGCATCGTCAATCGCCGCGCGCCGGCGGCGCTCGACAAGGGCAAGATCTGGTGGGTACCGAAGCAGCTCGATGCCGGTGCCATGCACGAGGCGGCAAAGGTGCTGGTTGGCCGGCATGATTTCACCACCTTCCGCTCGACCCAGTGCCAAGCCACCAGTCCCGTCCGCACGCTCGACCGGCTGGATGTCAGCCGCACCGGCGATTTCATTGAGGTCCGCGCTTCGGCGCGGTCATTCCTGCACAACCAGGTGCGCTCGATGGTCGGCTCGCTCAAACGTGTCGGCGAAGGCGGCTGGACTGTTGCCGACCTCAAGGCGGCGCTTGAGGCGCGCGACCGTGCGGCCTGCGGTCAGGTGGCGCCGCCCGACGGGCTGTTTCTCGTCGGCGTCGATTATCCGACGCCTGGCTGATCCGGAACGCTGATCCCGAGCAGCGCCTGCAGGCCGAACAGGACGATCAGCGACGCCACGAACATGCCGGCAAAAACGGCGCTGCCGGTGGCCGCACCCCTGCCGATCGCAACGTTGGTCATCCGCCAGGTCAAGACCATCGACAGCGCGAACAACAGCAGCGACACGAGTCCGGAGACTTCGTTGGCCGACGTCAGGAAGAGCCGGATCAACGCCGATGGCAGCATCATCCAGGCGATGATCGCCGAGGCCCAATTGCTGGCCACGACATAATGGACGAATCGGCCGCCGACGCCGACCCGCGGCGCCACCAGGGCGAGGCCTATGAGCGGCAGCACCCAGGCGCCGATATCGACGGTTGCCAGGCGGATCAACATGCTGAAACGGCCGACGAATGCGTTGGGATCGCCGATCTCGTTGGCAATACCGACCCAGCCGACGATCAGTGCCGGCGCCGCGACGACAATGGCAAAAAAGGAGTTCCAGAAACCGTCCGCCGAAAGGTCGAGCAGGCGAAATCCATCGGCTTTGCCGAGCATCAGCCGCCAGGCACCGGCAAGCGAAGCGTAGGTTTCATCCGCTGAAAGCATCACTAGGATATGTCCTGCGCAAACCAGTCTTCAACGAAGCGCAGATAAATCTGCGTCAGCGTCTCGAGGTCGGCAATCGCCACGCGTTCGTCGACCATGTGCATGGTCTTGCCGACCAGTCCGAATTCGACCACCGGACAATAATCCTTGATGAAGCGGGCATCGGAGGTGCCGCCGGAGGTGGAGAGCGCCGGCTTCCTGCCGGTCACCGCCTTGATCGAGCCGCCAAGCGTCTCGATCAACCTGTCGTCGCGTGTCAGGAAAACGTGGCTCGGTCCGTCGCGCCAGACGATCTCGTAGTCGACCGGCGTCTTCTTGCCGGCGCGGTATTTCTTGCGTTTCGCCGCCCGGTCGAGGCGGTTGTGGATCTCGGCCTGGATCGTCTCGGCGGTCCATGTGTCGTTGAAGCGAATATTAAAGGTAGCCGCCGCCTTCGCCGGGATGACGTTGGTGGCAGGATTGCCGACATCGATGGAGGTCACCTCAAGATTGGTCGGCTGGAAATCCCTTGTTCCGTTGTCGAAGACGGGGTGAAGCAAGGCGTCGACCAGCGTCACAAGGCCGCGCACCGGGTTGTCGGCTAGCTGCGGATAGGCGGCGTGGCCCTGGCGGCCGTTGACGACGACCGTGCCGGAGAGCGAGCCGCGCCGGCCGATCTTGATCATATCGCCGAGCGCATCGGGATTGGTCGGCTCGCCGACGATCGCAGCATGCCATTTCTCGCCCTTGGCAGCCGCCCATTCGAGCAGTTTCGTCGTGCCGTTGATCGCCGGCCCTTCCTCGTCGCCGGTGATCAGCAGCGAGACCGACCCCTTCGGGCCGCCCTTCTGCGCGATATGTCGCGCTACCGCCGCGACGAAACAAGCAATGCCGCCCTTCATGTCGACGGCGCCGCGGCCGAACATCTCGCCATTGGCGATCTCGGCGCCAAAGGGTGGGTGCGTCCAGGCTGTTTCATCGCCCACCGGCACCACATCGGTATGACCGGCAAACATCAGATGCGGGCCGTTGCCGGAACGCCGCGCGTAAAGGTTCTCTATGTCAGGTGTGCCGGATTCGGAAAACACCGGGCGCTCGACGGCAAAGCCGAGCGGCTTCAACATTTCTTCCAGCGCGCTCAGCGCACCGCCTTCGGCGGGCGTCACGGAAGCGCAGCGGATGAGAGCAGCCAGATTTCTGGTCGGATCGGTAGGCAGCGTCATGGGCAAAAGCGATAGTCGAAAGCGCAAGGCCTGTCACGGCCAGACATAAGGGCCAGCCATGCCGCCGACATTATGGTTTTCATGCCGTATGATTGCGGCAAAGGCCTCTCGACCAAGGCAGGGCCATTGCATGGTCACGCGTGGCAAGACAATCGTAATCGCAGGTGCCGGCAGTATCGGATGCTACGCCGGCGGCTGCCTGATACTTGCCGGGCGAAAGGTGGTTCTGCTGGCGCGGCCTCGCATCGAGAAGGCGCTGCAAAAAGGTGGATTGCGCATCACCGACCGTGATGGCCGCGACCGATCCGTCAAGCCGGAGGCATTGTCGGTCACCGCCGATCCGGCCGCGGCATTCCCCGGTGCCGATGTCATCCTGGCAACGGTCAAGAGCGGCGCGACGCAGGACATGGCCGGGCTTATTGCGGCCCATGCCCGACCGGATGCGGTGATACTCAGTCTGCAGAACGGCGTCGACAATGCCGATAAATTGCGAGCCCATCTCACCGCCCGGCGGGTGCTCGCGGGCATGGTGCCGTTCAACGTGGTCCAATCGGCGGAGGGCGAATTGCCGCTTCGCCTGCACCGCGCCAGCGGCGGCAAGGTGATGATCGAACAGGGCGCGACAGGCCTTGACGAACTGCTCGACGTCGAGGGCTTTGCCGTCGCCACGCATGGCGACATCGAAGCGGTGCTATGGGGCAAGCTGCTGCTCAACCTCAACAACGCGCTGGTGGCGCTTTCCGGCCTGCCGCTGGTGGCAGAGCTTGCCGATCGCCGCTGGCGGCTGATCCTGGCCGGCCAGATCGACGAAGCATTGGCGGCAATGACGGCGACAGGCATCGAACCCGCTCGCATCGCCGGCCTGCGTCCCGCGCTGCTGCCGAAAGTGCTTCGCCTGCCCGACTGGCTGTTCAAGTTCTTGGCGCGGCGGATGCTTGCCATCGATCCGGCCGCGCGTTCGTCGATGTGGGATGACCTTCAGCGCCGCCGGCCGACGGAGATCGGCGAACTGCAAGGCGCGGTCCTGCGTTTGGCCGAAAAGGCCGGCACGCCGGCACCTTTGCTGAAGCGCGTGGCGGCACTGGTGCGCGCGGCCGAGCAGGAGAGAAGCGGATCGCCCTGCCTGTCGCCGGAAGCCGTTGTCGCGACCGTCAGATCGTAGCCCGCACAGGCGCCCAGTAACGGCCCTTGCCGGTGCGCTTGGCTTCGTACAGCGCATGGTCGGAACAGGTGAGCAGGATTTCCGGATCGCCGCCGTCGGCGGGTGCGAAGGCGCTGCCGACGCTCAAGCCGACATGGATGGCGGAACCGACCCCGAGGTCGAAAGGCACCGAGACCTTTTCGATGGCCCGCTTTGCCAGGTAGGTGGCCTCGATCTCCGAGGTTGCGGGCAAAAGGATGACGAATTCATCGCCGCCAATGCGGAAGACCACGTCCCCCGGACGGAAGCCGCGCTTCAATCGTTCGGCCACCTTGCGCAGCAGCACGTCGCCGACGGCGTGGCCAAAACGGTCGTTGACCTGTTTGAAACCGTCGAGATCCATGCTGAGCACTGCAAACGGCTTGCCGCCATTGGCGGCCGGCGCCGCAAGGTCGCGGCACATGTCGCGCAATTTCTCCTGCAGGAAGATGCGGTTTGGCAGGCCGGTCAGCGCGTCCTTGATGGCCAGGTCGCGATTGTCCAGTTCGGCGCGGATCATGCGGGCATTGATTGCGTGGTTCTGAAGCAGCACGATGATGACGCCGACCACATAGAACGGCGTTTGAATTCCGACGATCGGCATTCCGGGCGCCGCAGAAAACAATGCGCCGACCACGTAAGGCAGGCTTACGGCCAACATGACGAATATGGCGAAGCGCGGGGTCGCCGCATTGCGTGACGACACCACGCCGACGACGCCTGCGACATTCAAGGCGGCAAGTACGGAAAGCGCCATATTCCCGCTGGCAACACAGCCATAGCAGCCGAGGCCGAAAACGACCGACCAGACGCCGCTGGCTGCCATCAGGCCCGCCAGCGGCCCTTTCGAGCCGCGCCTGCGGGCCTGCTCGCATTCCCGCATCAGCAGAACGCGGACGGTGAAAAGCATCAGGTCGGCGGCAATCCAGGCGTAGGGCCACCAATCCCCGGTGGCAAGAGCGGCGCTGACCGCAACCAACAGAACGCTGATGGTGCCGAACAGGACTGCGAATTTGCGGTCGAAGGTGGTGTCGAGAAGCCGGGCGCGGACAGCTTCCGGTTCCAATTTCATCGGCGAAGAGAACCAGGCAAACAGGCGAGCGGCGGCGCTCCACGTTTTGCGCGGCTCCTTGGTGGTCAGGGATAGGTCGCTTGCCAGTCGAGCGCTCCGTGCCGGTCGACACAGTCTTCGCCGGCATGCTGGGCCAGGGTGATTAACATTCGCTTAGAGCATCCGGCGCAAAACCGGGCTTTCGGAACTCCCCGCTCCGCCGCTCTGGAGCAATTCCAGGAAAAGTGTGAAGCGGTTTTCCGTCCGGAATTGCGTCAAAACAAAAAAGATAGAGCGGTTCGGCGTTTCTGCGAAACGATGAACCGCTCTAGCGGATCTGCCGCCGGGTTGCCGGTTTTAGCTTGCCGGCCCCGGTCGTCTGCGGACTGCAGGCCGGCGCGGCGGGCCCGGCTCGGGATCGGTCTTCGCCGCACGTGCCGGCTGCCCATGAGGGGTTTCGATCAGCGTGATCTTCTGCCAGATCTTTCGCGAGAGGTTCGAAGCCAGGTTCTCGATGTCATTGACGCCGTCGATGACCACGGCGTCATTCACCGATTGCGCGAACAGCGCGGCGATCTTGCCGGTGATCGACAGCATTTCGGAGCAGTAGTCGAGATAGCGGGCAAGGTCGGCGGCGTTGGTGATGCGGGCTGGCGAATGCGCAGTCGGCTTGAAACTGGCTGAAAGCGTTGCCGGATCCTTGGTCAGCTGGTGCATGTCGATGACGTGGATCAGCGACCGCAGCCCGTGGAGCTGGCGAAACACCCGCTTGCGCTTGATCCGCTCCTCGGAGCGAATCAGGGCCAGGAAGCCCAGCACCGCGAGGATGATCATGTTGAGGGAGGCTTCGATGCCTTGCACCGACTGGAAGGCATCGTGGTTTCCCGAGATGCGGCCGAGCGGCAGGATTGTGCCGACGAACAGGAACATCAGCGCTCCGACGACGAAGGCGGCGATGATGAGGCCGCGCAGCCACCAGATCGGCGCCTCCAGCGCCTTGGCTGCCTTTGCCAGATCGCGCGACAGCGACACGAGCTCGGCGGCGACGCCGCGCAAGCCTGCATCGGGAAAGCGCTCGGCGACGCGCCCTTCCAGCCGTTCGGCGGTTTCGAGGATCAGTTTCGGATCAAGCGAGCGGTAGCGCATGACGAAATGTCCGATCGGTGCTCAGGGTTCGGCCGGGGCGTTGGTGCGCTTGCCGTAGCGGTTGGGGCCGGGTTGCCCTGGAAACAGGCAAAGCACGAGGAAAGCGATGATCGAGACAACCGGCACGAACAGCACCAGCGCCGCAACGCCCGGCTTGTCGAGGTCGTGCAACCGCTTGACCGCCAGCACCACGTTCGACCAAAGCGAGGCAATGAAGGCGATGAAGAAAATGAACGACCACATGTTGCTCTCGGTGGTGCCCTCCGGCACCAGCGTGAAACGGTAGAGCGGGAAGGCCTGTATGATGGCCACCAGCAGTCCTCCAAGAAAATAGGCCGCGCGGCTGACGCGGCCCGAAGCTTTGAAGAAAAGCCAGATGAGGTCTGATCTATCAGGCAAGCGAATTCCGTCCGTATTCGTTGAGAAAGATCAATCGCGCAGCAATTCGTTGATCGATGTCTTGGAACGGGTTCTGGCATCGACCCGCTTGACGATGACGGCGCAGTAGAGGCTGGGGCCGGGCTCGTTGTTTGGAAAAGGCTTGCCCGGCAGCGAGCCGGCGACGACGACGGAATTAGGCGGCACCTCGCCGTAGAAGATCTCGCCGGTGGCACGGTCGACGATCTTGGTCGACTGGCCGATGAAGACGCCCATGCCGAGCACCGAGCCTTCGCGAACGATGCAGCCTTCGACCACTTCGGAACGGGCGCCGATGAAGCAATTGTCCTCGATGATGGTTGGGCCGGCCTGCATCGGCTCCAGCACACCGCCGATGCCTACGCCGCCCGACAGATGCACATTCTTGCCGATCTGGGCACAGGAGCCGACCGAAGCCCAGGTGTCGACCATGGTGCCGCTGTCGACATAGGCGCCGACATTGACGAAGGACGGCATCAGCACGGCGCCGGGCGCGACGTAGGCGGAGCGGCGCACGATCGACGACGGCACGGCGCGGAAGCCCGCCTTCTCGAAATCGACGGCGCTCCAGCCGTCGAATTTTGAGGGCACCTTGTCCCACCATACCGCCTGACCGGGACCGCCCTCTATGATCTCCATCGGGGTGAGCCGGAAGGACAGCAGCACCGCTTTTTTCAGCCACTGGTTGACGTGCCATTTGCCGTCGGCCTGCCGCTCGGCGACGCGTGCGACGCCCCGGTCGAGCAGGTCGAGCGCCGATTGGATGGCCTCGCGCGTCTCGCCGCGGGTTGCGGTCGAAATCGTGTCGCGTTCCTCGAAGGCGTTCTCGATGATCTCCTCGAGGCTCGCGAGATCGGGCTTCGACATGAATTCGCTCCATTACCAAGCTGTTAAGGGCCGGCGCCTTAACCTGTTTGAAAGTCGCGCGGACCCTATGTGAAGGCTTGGGGAGGGTCAATCGCGGCAGCGTCACGGGACGGCGCAGGTGAATGATTGGACGGGTAAAGCAAATATGACTCCCATGGAAAAGGCGGGATGGACGCCGCTGCCGCATTCGGACGAGGATCTGGAGCGATCGAAAAGCGTGCCGGACACGCCGCAAACGCGCGCGGAGACATATCGGCTGGCCTGGAACGACCCCGATTTCATGACGCGGCGCGAGTTGCGCGCGGTCAGGCTGCAACTCGAACTGCTGAAGCCGGAGATGATCCTGGCCGAGCGCGGCATCCAATCGACCGTCATCCTGTTCGGCGGCGCGCGCATTCCCGAGCCCGGCGGCGAAGCCTGGGCGGCCAAGAACGAGACGCAGAAGAAGAACCTCGAGCAAAACAGCAAATATTACGAGGAGGCGCGCAAATTCGCCCGCCTCTGCTCACAGCAGTCGGCCACCTCGTACTATCGCGAATTCGTCGTGGTGACCGGCGGCGGGCCGGGTGTCATGGAGGCCGGCAATCGTGGCGCCGACGATGTTGGCGCGCCGTCGATCGGTCTCAATATCGTGCTGCCACACGAGCAGGCGCCAAACGCCTACGTGACGCCGGAACTCTGCTTCAACTTCCACTATTTCGCGGTCCGCAAGATGCATTTCGTCATGCGTGCCAAGGCCGTTGCGGTGTTTCCAGGCGGCTTCGGCACGATGGACGAGTTCTTCGAGACGCTGACCCTGATCCAGACCGGCCGCATGGAACGCGTGCCGGTCATTCTGTTCGGCAAGGCTTTCTGGGCAAAGGCGATCGACCTCGATTTCCTCGCCGAGCAAGGCACGATCACACCCGGCGATCAGGATATCATCGATTTCGTCGACACCGCTGACGAGGCCTGGGGGATCGTCAGCCGCTTCTATAAACTTTGACATGCAAGCAAGGACTTGAAGCGCGCCGGCTGCCTCAAGCAGGGACTTCCACGATCGCCGTGAGAAAGCTGGCGAGGTCGTCGGTGACGAAGTCCACATCGTCCTCGTTGGCCGGGTCGCGTTCCCAGATTTCCGAGAAGGTCGGCTCGAAATTGCGCGGCACCACCAGCACCGTGGTCATGCCCAGCGATTTCGGCACCGACAGGTTGCGGGCAAGATCTTCGAACATCACCGCATTTTGTCCGGTAACGGCGTGGAGTTCGGCAAATTTCTCATAGGATTGCCGCGCCGGCTTCGGGTTCAGTCCGGCTGCGACGATATCGAAAATATCATCGAAATGCTCGAGAATGCCCAACTGCCGCGCGGTGCGTTCGGCATGCCGGCGATCCCCGTTGGTGAAGATGAATTTACGGCCGGGAAGCTGGCGAATGGCGGTGCCGAGGACGGGATCGGGCACCAGCCAGGAATAATCGATATCGTGCACTTTCTCGAGAAAATCGTCGGGGTCGATGCCGTGGCGCGTCATCAATCCGTTCAGCGTCGTGCCATATTCGCGGTAGAGCTCCTTTTGCAGCTTGCGTGCTTCCTCGCGCGGCAGCGTCAGCAATTCTCCGACGTAGGCGGTCATCTTCACATCGATCTGCGAGAACAGATTCGAATGATGCGGATAAAGCGTGTTGTCGAGATCGAACACCCAGTCGGTGACATGGGCAAAGCGGGCGGGGTCGGGAAGTGTCGTCATACGTCCTTATGGCACGAAACGATCTTTCTAACAGGAGGTTTATCCACAACCTATGCGCGCCCTGGGTGGTAAAAATGGCGCCATGATTAAAATCTTAAGCATCGCCGAAAGGTGACATTCAGCGCTTTGCTGGAACCAAGACGGACCAGTGGGAGCAAGCGATGAATCGCATATTTCTAAAGTCTGCCGCCATCGCTTTCGCCTCCGTCGCGGTCTCGCTTTTGCTGACGCTGATCGTCGTGCCGGCAATGGGGTTTCCGATCAATCGCACCATCTGGCTGACATCCACCGTGTGCCCGCTCGCGCTGGCCTGGAGCGTCGGCGCCTATACGTTCTGGCAGGGCGAAAGGTTGCAGACCGCGCATCGCGAGCTCGCCCGCGCCCATGCCCAACTCGCCGCCGCACACAGGCGCTTGGCGGAAAAGGCGAGCCGCGACGACATGACCGGCATGCTCAACCGCGAAAGTTTCTTTGCCGCTCTCGACGGCTCCCGGCGCAAATCCGATCGCGGGGCATTGCTGATCGTCGATGCCGACCATTTCAAGACCATCAACGACAGCTACGGCCATCTGATCGGCGACGATGCGCTGCTCCTGATTGCAAACGCGATAGAGCGTGGCGTGCGCAGCGGCGACGTGCTTGGCCGCATCGGCGGCGAGGAATTCTGCGCCCTTCTGATTGGTGCCACCGAACACGAGGCCAGGCGCATCGCCGAGCGCATCCGCCGTGAAGTCGAGCGTATCCGTTTCCGGCCCGTCGACGAACGAACGGTTCCGCTGACAGTCAGTATTGGCGGCATCACCTGCGGCAGAGACGCCGCAGTGTCGGAGCTAATGCGCGCCGCCGACCAGCGGCTCTACGAGGCCAAGCATCGCGGCCGGAATCTGTCGATCATCGACCGCGATATTTCCGAAGCCGCCTGAGCTCGGCCCTAAGCCTTCTGCTGCATTCAACCGCGCCGCTGCCAGACTGTCAAAATCCGACGATGGCGATGCGGAACAGCAGGGCGGCCGCCGCCAGCGCCACCAGAGCGATGCCAAGGCCAATGGGAGAGCCCCAGCCATACCACTCCATCGCCAGCTTGGCATATCTGAACTCCTCGGCCGGTGTGAATGGGCCGCGCGTTGGGGTCTGATTCATGTTTCACTCCTTGCAGGCTGCGACAGGCCTTTGCCTTGCGCCTGATGCAGCATATTACTATAATGGCGGTAATGTTATGCAAATTGATAGTTAGATGATCGAAATAAATTCGTCAAACATGAATCGGGCCGACATGAAGACCGCCGTCAGCCTTGCCATTATGGGCTGGCAGGACGCGACGCAGGCTTATGACGAGGCAGTGGGCGATAAGCTTGGGCTGAGTATGGCGGAACGCCATTGCCTGGCGCTGCTCTATGGCGGCCCGCGATCGGCTGGCGAGGTCGCGGCCGCAACAGGGTTGACGCCGGCCGCGGTCACCGCGCTGATCGACCGGCTGGAGGCACGCGGCCTGCTGACACGAACGCGCAGCCTCGAGGACAGGCGCAAGGTGGTCATAGAGGCGACGGAACTCACGCGAGAACTATCGACGCGCTATTATGGCGCGATCGCGCAGGAGGGGGAAAAGGTGATCGCCACATTCAGCGACACTGAACTCGCCACGATCCTGCGCTTCGTCACGGCGTCGCTCGACCTTCAGCGCGACCAGCTGGCCCGGCTGAAGGCCGAGGCTTTGGAAACAGCCGACAGCCTATAGGCTCGCCGGGTCGAGCGCTGGCTCGCCTTTGCGGCGCGCCACGATCGCCGCAAGATCGGCGGTCTCGAAAGCATCACGCAGGGCGTCGAACGACGGCAGCACGAAATAGGCACGCTGGAACTTGTCGATCTCGTAGCCGGTGCGCATCACGGTTTCCAGGTCGAACGGGACATGGTGCGCCTCGCCGCCTTCGACCGCGAACTGAAGCTCCGTGAAGGATGACATCAGCCCGGCGCCGAAAGCCTTCAGCGGCTGGCCCGGCTCGCGTATCAGCCCGTATTCGACGGTGTACCAGTAAAGCCTGGTGATCATCTCGTCGCCGCCGAGCGCAATCACGCTATCGGCCTTTTTGCCATACATCTGCATGAAGTCGGCAAAGACCGGCTGCGTCAGGATCGGCACGTGACCGAAGAAATCGTGGAACATGTCGGGCTCGACGATGTAGTCGAGCTCCTTTTGGGTTCGAAGCCAGTTGGTGACCGGGAAGCGGCGGTTGGCGAGGTGGTCGAAGAACGGCTGGGCGGGGATGAGCCCCGGCACGGCGACGATCTCCCAGCCGGTGAACTTGCGCAGCTTCTCGCTGACCGCACCGAAATCCGGGATCTTGTCGAGAAGGCCGAGCGCCGCAACGCCATCGAGATAGGAATGATGGGCGAGCTTCCTGGTCAGCTTCGTCTGGCGGTCGCACAGTGTGCGCCACACCGCCTGTTCTTCGTCGTTATAATTGTAGCCCTGCGCCACGGTGAAATCGGCACGGCAGACCGAATAATCGCCGCGAAGACCTCGCGCCGCGCATTCGCGGGCATAGTCGGCAACGTTCATTGTCATGGCTTGCTCTCCCTGGAAATCATGATCAGCGGATTGCCGGAAATTCTAGCCGGATGGCGCGAGGCAAATCAGCTTTGATGGTGGCTCAAACGCAGGGTTGGAGGTAAAAGGCTCCACGATCGAGCTTTGGGAGAGTGAAAATGCCTCAGTTTGACGAATTCGAGATCAAGATGCTCGACATCCTGCAGCGCGACGGGCGCAAGCCGGTCTCCGAATTGGCGCAGGAGATCGGCCTGTCGACGACACCTTGCGCGCGGCGCTTCGAGGCCCTTCAGCAGGCGGGCATCATAAAGGGCTTCGCTGCGGTGCTCAGCCGCCGCGCCGTCGGGCTGATGGTCGAGGTGTTCATCCAGGTGCGCCTCGTAACCCACAGCGACGGCTCGCCCGAAAACTTTATCGCCGCCGTGCAGCGCATGGACGAGGTGTCGTCGTGCTGGACGATGACTGGAGACTACGATTTCCTGCTGCATGTCATGGTGCCGTCGGTCGACGAACTCAATGCCTTCGTCATGCACCGGCTGATGCGGCTCGAAGGCGTGCGCGACGTACACACGCAGCTTGTGCTGCAGAACATCAAGGGGCCAGGCCATGTCCCGCTTGCACATCTCAGACGATAGGCATTTCTGCGGAAAAGCTGCACACGAACTGCTGAATCGAGCCAATCTCCAGAGCTAGATCGCCGACTACGACATGCGGACCGCCATTGCATAAGGTCCGCCATGAAAATCGTCCTGATCAATCCGCCACATACAGCTATCGGCAGCCGCGTGCCGGACGACCATCTGCCGCCGCTCGGTTTGCTGGCACTGGGCGGTCCGCTGATCGACGCGGGACATCAAGTGCGGCTTGTGGACGCCGAATTCGGGCCGATGGCGCTTGCCACGCTGGTCCGGGACGCGTTGAGCGATCATCCCACTGTATTCTGATCGGCCATTCCGGCTCGACGTCTGCGCATCCGACAGCCCTGCTGATCGCCGGCATGGTCAAGCACATCGATCCGGCGGCAATCCTGATTTATGGCGGCGTGTTTCCGACCTATCACTGGCGCGACATACTGGCTGAAACGAATGTCTTCGACTTCATCGTTCGTGGCGAGGGCGAGGCGACCATCGTCGCGCTGGTCGAAGCGCTTGAAAACCGCAAGCCGCTGTCGGATGTGGCGGGCATCGCCTTTCCTGACGATTTGCGCCAGCCCTTTGCCACCAAGCCGGCAAGAACGATCGCCAACCTGGACGACTACCGCATCGGCTGGGAACTGATCGACCTCAGTCGCTACAGCTATTGGGGAGGCAAGCGCGCGGTGGTCATGCAGTTCTCGCGAGGCTGTCCGCATCTGTGCAACTATTGCGGCCAGCGCGGCTTCTGGACGCGCTGGCGGCACCGCGACCCCGGGAAGTTCGCGCGGGAGATTGCCTGGCTATACCGCGAGCATGGCGTCGAGCTGATCAACCTTGCCGACGAGAACCCGACGTCGTCCAAAAAAGCCTGGCGCGCCTTTCTCGATGCGATGATCGCCGAGAATGTGCCGGTGCTGATCGTCGGCTCCACCCGCGCCGACGACATCGTCCGCGACGCCGACAGCCTGCATCTCTATCGCCGGGCCGGCGTCATCCGCTGGCTGCTTGGCATGGAAAACACCGACGAGCGGACGCTTGCATTGATCCGCAAGGGCGGCAGCACCTCGTCCGACCGCGAGGCGATACGGCTGCTGCGCCTCAACGGCATCTTGTCGATGGCGACCTGGGTGGCCGGTTTCGAGGACGAAAGTTTGCGCGACCTCTGGCGCGGCTTCCGCCAGCTGATCGCTTATGACCCCGACCAGATCCAGGCGCTCTATGTGACGCCGCATCGCTGGACGCCGTTCTTCAGGATTGCCAAGGACCGCAAGGTGATCCAGCTGGACGCCCGCCTGTGGGACTACAAGCATCAGGTCCTGCGGATGACCCGCCTCAAGCCGTGGATGCTGTTCTTCGCCGTCAAGCTGATCGAACTGGCGGTGCAGTCGCGGCCCAAGGCCTTGGCGCGCATCCTGTTCCACAAGGATCCGGAGCAACGGCATTCGATGCGCTGGTACACCAGAATGGGCCGCCGCGTCTGGTTTCGCGAAGTCTGGGGCTTTCTGGTCCGCGACCGCCGCCTCAAAAATGGCCCGACGCTCGCCGAATTCTGGGGCGCGCCGCAAGACGAGGAAGAGGAATCGATGGTTGTCGAACGCCTGCCGCGTAAGTCCGTGACCGCTATTTCGCCAAACGCATGAGCCCCTCAGACACCCGGCCTCACGGCACGATCAGCGTGCCGGCGCCGTGTTCGGTGAACAGCTCGAGCAGCACCGCATGCGGCGTCTTGCCGTTGAGGATGACGACGCCTGCGACGCCGCGCTCGATTGCCTCGATGCAGGTCTCGACTTTGGGG
Organism: Mesorhizobium sp. M1006; assembly: GCF_040318825.1. Lineage (NCBI taxonomy): Bacteria > Pseudomonadati > Pseudomonadota > Alphaproteobacteria > Hyphomicrobiales > Phyllobacteriaceae > Mesorhizobium > Mesorhizobium sp. M1006. The sequence continues at coordinate 133,417 of NZ_JAMYMZ010000007.1, read as the reverse complement.
ATCATGCCGCCCGAGACCGTGCCGTCCTTGATCAGGGCCTTGGCCTCGGCCACGGTCAGCTCGTCGATCAGCTTCTTGTCCTTGTCGAGCACGCCGGGCACGTCGGTAAGGAACAGCAGGCGCGTCGCCTGGCAGGCGCCGGCGATGGCGCCGGCAAAAGTGTCGGCGTTGATGTTGTAGGTATGGCCGTCGCGGCCGGGCGCCACCGGCGCCAGCACCGGGATCATTTCGGACCGCGCCAGGAGGTCGAGCAATGTGCGGTCGACCTCGACAGGCTCACCAACGAAGCCCAGGTCGAGCACCCGTTCGATGTTGGAATCCGGATCGATCATGGTCTTTCGTGCCTTTTCGGCAAACACCATGTTGCCGTCCTTGCCGCACAGGCCGATCGCCCACTCGCCCTCGGCATTGATCAGCGCGACGATCTCCTTGTTGATCGACCCGGCCAGCACCATCTCGACAATCTCGACGGTTTTCTGGTCGGTGACGCGCAAGCCGCCCTCGAATTTGGATTCGATGCCCATCTTGGCGAGCATGGCGCCGATCTGCGGCCCGCCGCCATGCACGACGATCGGGTTGACGCCGGATTGTTTCAAAAGTGCGATGTCGCGGGCGAAAGCCTTGCCGAGCGCGATGTCGCCCATCGCGTGGCCGCCATATTTCACCACGACCGTCTTGTTCTCGTAGCGCTGCATGTAGGGCAGCGCCCTTGAAAGCAGCGCGGCCTGCATTTCGGCGGTGGCGGCGACATCCGTCATCGGCGTGGATCCCAGCTTGGCATGAACGGCGGCGTCTTAGCGGGAATTAGACGACGGGGCAAACGGCTTTGCTGTCACGATCGATCAAATCACCGCCTATGCCGGCCGCTGCAGCGGCGCCCGTCGGCCCAGCCAGCCCGAGATCCTTTCCATCTGCGCGGCGAACGACAAAAGCGTTTCCTCGTCGCCGGGGCGGCCGGCGGCCTGGACGCCGAGCGGCAGGCCGGCATCGGTGACGTAAACCGGAAGCGTGATCGACGGTTGCCCGCTGACGTTCTGGATCGCCGGCCAGTGGGTGAACCACAGGCTCTTGTCCATCAGCTGGCCGAATAGCGGCTTGAACTTCAGCAGGCCGGCGAGGCGCAGTCTGTCCAGGACATTCTCGATGAATTCGTCGGCGCCTTTCGGGTCCATGGTGCCGCAGGCGAGCGGCGGGTGCGCGATGACAGGCATCAGCACTGCATCATAGTGCGCGGTTTCGGTGATAAGCCGGCGCGAGGTTGCGTGCAGCCGCTGCAGGCCGGCATAGATTTCGCCGGCCGAGAGGATTTCACCGAACCGGCTCATCACGCGCGTGGCGCGTTCGATGTCGCCTGAGATGGAGCGGCCGACGCGCAAGGCCTCGCCACGCATCGTGCCGGCCACCGCCGCGGCGACGGTTCTGGCGAAATCGGCGATGAAATCACGATCGATATAGGGCAGGTCGATCTCCTCGACGCCGTGCCCGCCTTCGCGCGCCAGCGCAATCGCCGCATCCAGAGCTTTCAACGTCTCTTCGGATATCGGCAAGCCGAGCGGCGATTTTCGATAGAAGGCGAGCTTGAGCTTGCCCGGATCGCGCCCGGCGGCCGCAGTGAAACTGCCGTTCGGCGAGGGTGCCGCGTAGGGCGACAGCGGGTCGGGCCCGTGGGTCAGGTCGAGCAGCAGGGCCGTATCGCGCACGGAGCGGGCCAACGCATGGTCGACGACGAAGCCGTACCAGCTTTCGGTGACGAGCGGCGTCAAGGGTACGCGGCCGCGCGAGGTTTTCAGCCCGACCAGCCCGGTGCAAGCGGCAGGCACCCTGATCGAGCCGCCGCCATCCGAGGCATGCGCCACCGGCACGACGCCGGCCGCGACCAGCGCAGCCGCACCGCCCGAGGAACCGCCGGTCGTATGCGCGGTGTTCCATGGATTGCGGGTGACGCCGTAAGCCACCGACTCGGTCACCAGCCTCAGCCCGTGTTCGGGTGCGGTGCTGGTGGCGATCGGGATCAGGCCGGCGGCCAGATAGCGTTCCGTCATCACCGAACTGAAATCGGGGGTGAAAGCTGGGATGCGGCTGCCGCCATGCGTCGGCACGCCTTTCATGGCGATGCCGAGGTCCTTCAGCGCAAAGGGCACTCCGGCAAGCGGCAGCTTGTGGTCGACGGTTTTCGCTCGCGCCCGCGCCGCCTCAAAAAGCGGTTCGGCGATGGCGTTGATCTCCGGCAGGGTGGCCTCGGCCCGGGCGATCGCCGCATCGACGAGATCTTGCGGTGTGATCTCTCCCTTGTGCACGAGTGCGGCCTGGCCGGTTGCGTCATGCTCCCACAGAACCCGCTCGATCGACATGGTCGCCCTCCCGCTCATTGCAAGCTAGCGGGCGGCGATTTCATTGGCAATCGACGCTGGCGCTGCCGGTGCGCAAGACCATTTCAGTCGTTGCAAATACATTACAATCGCCTAATTTGGCAGCGAATGACGCCGCAGGACATCAGCAACCTGATTGTCCGGACTTCGATGAAGGACCGGGCTGCGTTCGATCTGCTCTACCGGCAGACCAGCGCGAAACTTTTCGGCGTCTGCCTTCGTGTATTGAAGGATCGGGGAGATGCTGAAGAAGCGCTTCAAGAGGTCTTCGTCAAGATATGGACGAAGGCGGACCGTTTCGCCGTTTCGGATCTGAGCCCGATCTCCTGGCTGGTGGCCATTGCGCGCAATCATGCGATCGATCGGATCAGGGCGCGGCGAGAGCCTGCCGCCTATATCGATGCCGCGCTCGACGTGGCCGATCCGGCGCCGGGGCCGGAGACCATGGCCGTGGCGGGCGGTGAGTCCGAACGCATCTACCATTGTCTCGAGGAATTGGAGAAGGACCGGGCGGCGGCCGTTCGGGGCGCCTATCTGGATGGCAAAAGCTATGCCGAACTGGCGGAGCGCTATGGCGTACCGCTGAACACGATGCGGACCTGGCTGCGGCGCAGCCTGTTGAAACTGAGAGAATGCCTGGAGAGATGACGCTGGCTGACGACAATGGACCGGAACGTGGGGGCGACGACCTGTTCGCCGCCGAATACGTTCTTGGCGTTCTGGCCGCCGATGAACGCGAGATCGCGTCGCGCCGCATCGATGCGGACGCCGCCTTCGCGCGCCTTGTCGATGCCTGGGAGGCGCATCTTTCGCCGATGGCCGCCGCCTATCCGGAGACAGAGCCTCCGATCAGGGTCAAGGAAGCATTGGACCGCCGGCTTTTCGCTGCAGAGCCGCGCGCCGGCCTGTGGTCGAGCCTTGGCTTCTGGCGCGGTCTTGCCGCCGCCGCCATTGCGGCGCTGGCGATCTACATCGCCGTGCCTTACTTCCGCCCGTCCACCGAGCCGCCGCAGGCGCGGCTTGTCGCCTCGCTGGCGGCCGAAGGCAGCGACGTCAAATATCTCGTCGTCTACGATGCCGCCCGTCACGAGGTCGGTCTTTCCCACGTTTCCGGCGAGCGGGCCGCCGGCAAGGACTTCGAGCTGTGGATGATCGAAGGCAAGAAGGCGCCGGTGTCGATGGGCGTCATCCCGGCCGGTGCGACCGCGCATTTGGCCATCCCGCCCGCCGTCCAGGAGAAATTGGCGCAAGGCGCCGTGCTTGCGGTCAGCGTTGAGCCGGCCGGCGGTTCACCGACCGGCCAGCCGACTGGACCGGTGGTCGCAGCGGGCGATCTGAAGAGCATCTGACCGCTTCTCATCGCGGGAAGCAGACCTGAAATCTATCTCCCGCGATGTAGACGCCTGCAAAGCTTGTTGGCGGCTGTCGATCCGAGCCCGGCAAATTGCAGCGACAAATATTTTTTTGCGGAGAGGGCGAAACTCCAGCATTTCTATCGCGTATCTCCTTGCGTTCCCAAATGAGGGGAACGATAACCCGAGGAGATTGAAATCATGCGTAAATTCGCCACCCTTTTGCTTGCCGGCACGGTCGCCATTTCCGCGCTCGCCACCATTGCCTATGCTCAAAATCCGATGGTCGGCGGCGCCGCCATGTATGCCCAGAAAAACATCGTCGAAAATGCTATCAACTCGAAGGACCACACGACGCTGGTCGCTGCCGTCAAGGCAGGCGGCCTGGTCGATACACTGCAAAGCGCTGGCCCCTTCACTGTGTTCGCGCCGACCAACGAGGCCTTTGCGGCACTTCCAGCCGGCACGGTGGAGACGCTGCTCAGGCCTGAAAACAAGGACAAGCTTGTCAAGATCCTGACTTGCCATGTCATCGGCGCCAAAGCGATGGCCGCCGACGTCGCCAAGATGGTCAAGAACGACGGCGGCACCCACAAGGTCAAGACGGTCGGTGGTTGCGAACTGTCGCTCAAGGCCGACGGCGGCAAGGTCACCGTGACCGACGAGAACGGCAACGTCGCCAATGTGACGATCGCCGATGTCGAGCAGTCCAACGGCGTCATCCACGTCGTCGACAAGGTTCTCCTGCCGAAGATGTAACAAACGCACGCTGCCGGCGAAGATATCGCTAAGGGCCTCCCTGCGCACGCTCCGCGCCGTTCACGCAAGATGTGGATAGGCGCGGAGTCCCGCTTTGAGGACAGCGATCGTCACCGGCTTTTGATTTCCGTGTGGCGGTCGAATTTGGCACAAGCAATGACAGGAGGAATGGCCATGAACCGTCGCGAGCTTCTTTTGAGTGGTGCGGCAGCCATTGGCGTTGTCGCAGGCGCCACCGCGCTGCGCATGGGCGGAGCCCAGGATGCACGCGCGGCTGAGACTTTCGAGGTTACCAAGACCGAAGCCGAGTGGCGCGCCATCCTGTCCGACGCGGCCTTCAATGTGCTGCGCAAGGAGGGCACGGAATACCCGGGCACCAGTCCGCTGCTCAACGAGCACCGCAAAGGCATCTTCGCTTGCGCCGGCTGCGGCCTGCCGGTCTATTCGTCAGAGACCAAGTTCGATTCCGGCACAGGCTGGCCGAGCTTCTGGCAGGAAATCCCGAATTCCGTCGGCAAGACCGTGGACAGGTCTTTGGGCATGACCCGCACGGAGGTCCATTGTCGCCGCTGCGGCGGCCATCTCGGCCACGTATTCGACGACGGTCCGCCGCCGACCGGGTTGCGACACTGCATCAATGGCGTTGCCCTGACCTTCAAGCCGGCGACCGGGTGAGGACGGCTGCGACCCTGACTTTGTCGGAGCGCGAGAGGACTTCGTAATGGTTGATTTTGCGCATGACCCCGAAAATCGCTTTTCGGGGTCATGCGCGAGGGCGCCAGGCGGGGGATCCAGCGCGCCTCAATGGCCCCCGCCACCGCCGCCCTGAGCGGCTGGCTTGCGGATCACCAGGGTGAAGAGCCCAAGCGTCGCGAACAAAACCGTCAGCATGAAGAATACGTCCATGAACGACAGCAGCGACGCCTGCTGCTGGACCATGCCTGACAGTTTGGAGATGGCCGCCTTGGAGGCGTCTAGCCCGGCGGTCTGCTCGAAGTTGAGCGTCATGTTCTGCAGCTTCTGCTGCGCAGCGGCACTTCCCCATTGCACGTGCTCGGAAAGCCTGGCGTAGTGGAAGGCATTGCGGTCGATCAGCACGGTGTTGATGACTGCCAGGCCGACGGCGCCGCCGAGATTGCGGGTCAGGTTGAACAGGCCAGACGCATTCTTCAGCCGCTCCGGCGGCAAGGTTCCGAGCGCAATGTTGTTGATTGGCACCATGCAAAGCATCATCGAGCAGCCGCGCAGGATCTGCGGGATCAGCAGTTCATAGAAATCCCAGTCGGCGGTGAGATGCGTCATCCACCAGGTCCCCGTGGCGAAGCCGAAGAAGCCGATCATCATCATGATGCGCGGGTCCATCTTGTTCGACAGGATGCCGGAGATCGGCGCAGTGAAGAACATGGCTAGGCCGCTGACGAACAGCGCCTCGCCGATCATCATCGAATCGTAGCCGCGGATCCGCCCCAGAAACACCGGATAAAGATAGGTCAGACCGTAGAGGCCGATGCCGACGACGAAGGAGAACAACGAGCCGAAGGCAAAATTGATATTGCTGAAAGCCCTCAGGTCGACAATCGGCTCCTCGGCGGTGAACACGCGCCAGAAGAACAGCACCGCGCCGAAAGTCATGATGACGGCGCAGATGAACACCGCCTGATCCTGCAGCCAGTCGTTGTTGGGACCTTCCTCCAGCACATATTCCATGCAGCCCAGGAAGGCGGCCATGCCGGCAAGCCCCCACCAGTCGAACTTGCTGAACAGCTTGAGATTGGGTTTGTCGAAGTCGATCAGCGACCAGGCGGCCGTCGTCACCAGAATGCCGGGCACGACGTTGACCAGGAACAGCCAGTGCCAGGACATGGCATGGCTGATATAGCCGCCGACGGTCGGGCCGATGGTTGGCGCCAGCGTCGCCACCAGACCGATCATCGGCGAGACGATGGCGCGACGCGACGGCGGGAAGATGGTGAAGGCGGCTGCAAAGACGCTCGGGATCATGCCGCCGCCGATGAAGCCCTGCACGGCGCGGTAGACGATCATCTGGTCGATATTGGTTGCGGTCGCCGCCAGCGCGCTGGCCGCGGTGAAACCTGCCGCCGAGATTGTGAACAGTACCCGCGTCGACAGCATCCGGCTGAGGAAGCCCGACAGCGGGATCATCACCACCTCGGCAATCAGATACGCCGTCTGCACCCACGGAATCTCGTCCGAACTGGCGCTCAGGCCCGCCTGGATCTCGGCCAGCGAGGCCGAGACGATCTGGATGTCCAGGATGGCCATGAACATGCCGAACACCATTGCCAGGAAGGCGATGACGCGGCGCGTCGAGATGTGGTCGACCGGCACCGGCATGGCTGGCGCCGGCGCCGATCCTGCAGTTAGGGTTGCGGTCGCCATGACCCTTGCTCCCGGTTCCGCTTTACTTCGATGCCGAAGGCGCGGTGCGGCTGTCGACGGCGACGACGACGCTCAGGCCGGCGCGCAGCTTGCCCGTCTTCAGCACATCCGCGGGCACGTCTATGCGAACCGGAACGCGCTGCACCACCTTGGTGAAATTGCCTGTGGCGTTTTCCGGCGGCAGCAGCGAGAACACTGCTCCCGAAGCCGGGGCCAGCGACGACACGGTACCCTCGATGTCCTGACCGTCGATCGCGTCGACCGACACTCTGACCTTTTCACCAGGCACCAGCCGGGCAAGCTGGGTCTCCTTGAAGTTGGCGACGATGTAGAGCTTGTCCATTGGCACGATGACGGCGAGCTTCTGTCCGGGGCTGATCAGGTCGCCCTGCTCGACCGAGCGGTTGCCGACCACGCCGTCATAGGGTGCGCGCAGCACGGTGAAGGACAGATCCCGCACCGCCTTGTCGTGGGCAAGCTGCAGCGAGCCCAGCGTACTTGCCGATTCCGCCCGCTGCGCCTGGAGCACGCCGATATTCGCCTGAGCCGCCGCGATCTGCGCGTCGGCGCCGGCTAGTGCGGCATTGGCTTGCTCGACCGCCGTCTGGGCATCGTCCAACTGGGCCTGGGTACCGACGCGGGTCTTGAGCAACTGGGCGGCACGAACCTGAGCTCGCTTCGCATTATCGGCCGCGGCCTGGTCGGCGGTCTTCTGCGCCTGCGCCTGCTTGAGCGAGGCGCGCGCCGCCTCGGTCTGGGCATCGATGCGGTCGAGCGTCTTGCTCAACGTGGCGATCTGCGCCTCGGCCTGAGCAACGGCTATCTTGTAGTCACCGTCATCGACGATCAGCAACGGGTCGCCGGCCTTCACCTGCTGGTTCTCGGTCACTTTGACCTGATCGACATAACCCGAGATTTTTGGCGAGATGAACGCGGTGTCGGCCTGGACATAGGCATCGTCAGTCGTGATCATGAAGCGCCCGTCGGTCCAGTAATCATAGCCATACCAGGCGCCGGCGCCCAGCAGGGCCAGGCCGATGATGGGCAACAACATCGAGCGCGTCGAGCGCTTCTTCTTGGCGGGAGCCAGCGGGGTGACGTCGGCGGGCTTGAGAGGGGTTTCCGGCGCTTCGATCGCAGGCTGGACCTTGGCACTGGGGAAGGGGCGGACTTCGGCACTGGTGGGCGCGTTCGAGGACATGATATCTCTCTAAATTAACTGGCGCTGAATTTTGTCAGACTGAACCGTTCGGTTCGATCTCGACGTTGACTTAGCGCTTAAAGAGGACCATATCAAGAGCAATCGAACCGGATGGTTCGAATTATTTTACGAGGTGTGACATTATGGCCGAAGCCCCCAAGGCCGCTCCTTTGCCTGATTCAGGCCCATTGCCCGGCGCTGGCAAGGACCAGTGCGATCTGCTGGACAGCCTGCCGCGCGGCCGCCCGGCCGCGGGTCAAGACCCGGTCAAGCGCAGCCAGATCATCGACGGTGCGCGCCGTGTCTTCATCGAAAAGGGCTTCGAAGCCGCGTCGATGAACGACATTACGCGCGAGGCCGGCGTGTCCAAGGGCACCATCTATGTCTACTTCGCCAACAAGGAAGAGCTCTTCGAAGCGCTGATCGAGGAAGAGCGCGGCACGATTTTCAAGAACATGTATGAGGTGCTCGACCAGATCGGCGACCTTCGCCAGACGCTGGTGAAGTTCGGCATCGTGCTGTCCATGAAGATCACTTCCGCGAGGGTCATCCTGGCGCAGCGGACGGTGATCGGCGCGTCGGAACGCATCCCGGAGCTTGGTGCCCGGTTCTACGAACGCGGCCCGAAGCGTGGCCATGACAGGGTCGTCGTTTTCCTCAACATGGCTATCGAACGCGGCCTGCTGAAGATCGACGACGTCGAGCTTGCCGCCTATCAGTTCACCGAGCTGTGTCTGGCCGGTCTTTTCCGCCAGTGCATTTTCGCCTATCGCACCAAGGCGCCAAGTGTGGCCGAGATCGAACACATCGTCAGGTCGGGCGTCGATGTGTTCCTGAAGGCCTACAGCACCGAACAGCTTGCAGAGCAGGAACGGGCCTCCAGCCCCGCCTGACAGGCTGCCAGGGTCGGTGGCCTATCCGCCATTGGCGGCGAGCACGATCGCCGCACGCAATTCCTCGAGGCCCTCGCTCTTTTCCGACGACGTGGCGAGCACGAAGGGGAAGGCCGCCGGGCGTTTCTTGATCTTCTGGAGCGTTTCCTCGACCAGTCGCGGTACCCCCGCCGCCTTGATCTTGTCGGTCTTGGTCAGCACGATCTGATACGACACCGCCGCCTTGTCGAGCAGCGACAGCACCTCGTCGTCCTTGGCCTTGATGCCATGGCGGGCATCGATCAGCACGTAGACGCGCTTCAGCGTCACCCGGCCCTTCAGATAGTCGAACACGAGCTTCGTCCACTCGTCGACCTTTTCCTTCGGTGCCGTGGCGTAGCCATAGCCTGGCATGTCGACCAGCGCCATCGGCGGCAGATCGGCGCCTTCTCCCGAAAATCCGCCAGGCACGAAATAGTTGAGCTCTTGCGTCCTGCCCGGCGTGTTGGAGGTGCGCGCCAGCCCCTTCTGGTTGACCAGCGCGTTGATCAGCGACGATTTGCCGACATTGGAGCGGCCCGCAAAGGCGATCTCGGGCGGACCCTCCGGCGGCAGGAATTTCATTGCCGGCACGCCGCGGATGAATATCCAGGCTCGCGTGAACAATTCGATGCCGATCGTGGTCTTGTTCAACGCGTTCAAACCGCTGCCTCCAGAAGAAAAATGTTGCTGCCACGAATGGCATTGAGATTGCGGCTGATCTTTTCTACCGGCCAGTGCCACCACGCCAGCGCCAGCAGCCGCCGGATGGTCCTGTCATCGAAGCGCATCTTCACCACCTTCGACGGATTGCCGGCGACGATCGCATAGGCCGGCACATCGTGCGTCACCACCGACTTTGCCGCGACGATGGCACCGTCGCCGATCTTCACGCCGGGCAGCATAACCGCTTCCATGCCGATCCAGACGTCGTTGCCGACGATTGTGTCGCCACGCACCTCCTTCGACCATGTCGCCGGGTCGAAACCTTCCTCCCAGCCGTGACCAAAGATGTTGAACGGATAGGTCGAAAAGCCGGACATGGCGTGATTGGCGCCGTTCATGATGAAGCGCGCGCCTTCGGCAATGGCGCAGAACTTGCCGATGATCAGCCTGTCGCCGATGAACGGATAATGATGCAGCACGCATTTTTCGGCGAATTTGTCGGGTCCGTCAGGGTCGTCATAATAGGTGAAGTCGCCGATCTCGATATTCGGCGCCGTCACCAGCGGCTTCAGAAAGCCGACGCGCGTGTGCAACGGGATCGGATGCTTGATCGATGGATTGGGTCCGGTCATATCGAGCTCCGTCGAGCAACTGCCAGGCAGGTCAAAATAGCGCGATCCGTCCGGCAGTACCAATCGCTTAATCCAGACCGGCAGCCTGTGCAAAAAGCCCCGGACGAACCAGGGCTTTTTGGTCTCGCATCGTCGGAGCGCCGGCTATTCCGCCGGCGACGGTTTCTTGCGGAACAGCGCGACCAGATTGTCCCACAATTCGATCTTGGCGCCCTGCCGCTTCATGATCACGCCCTGCTGCAGGATCGACAGCGTGTTATTCCAGGCCCAGTAGATAACGAGGCCGGCCGGAAAACCCGCCATCATGAAGGTGAAGATCACGGGCATCCACGTGAAGATCGCCGCCTGCGTCGGGTCCGGCGGCGTCGGGTTCATGCGCATCTGCAGGAACATCGTCACGCCCATGATCAGCGGCCAGACGCCGATCATCAGCATGTGCGGCAAGGTAACGGGGATCAGCCCGAACAGGTTGAAAATCGATGTCGGGTCCGGCGCCGCCAGATCCTGGATCCAGCCGAAGAACGGCGCGTGCCGCATCTCGATGGTGATGTAGAGCACCTTGTAGAGCGAGAAGAACACCGGGATCTGCAATGCCACCGGCCAGCAGCCGGCGAGCGGATTGATCTTCTCGGTCTTGTAGAGCTCCATCATCGCCTGCTGCTGCTTCATCTTGTCGTCCGCGTATTTCTCGCGGATCTCGAGCATCTTGGGCTGCACCTTCTTCATGTTCGCCATCGACGCATAGGACTTGTTGGCGAGCGGGAAGAACAGCGCCTTGACGATGACGGTGGTGGCGAGGATCGCCAGACCGAAATTGCCGAAGAATTTGTAAAGCGTGTCGATCAGCCAGAACATCGGCTTGGTGATGAAATAGAACCAGCCCCAGTCGATCAGCAGATCGAACTGGCGGATATGACGGTCCTTTTCATAGGCGTTGATCGTCGAAACTTCCTTGGCGCCGGCGAATATCTCCGACTCCACGGTCGTCGATTGCCCGGGAGCGATTGTGACCGGATCGGACAGGAAATCGGACTGGTAGCTGTGCGGATGGGGCCCGCTTTTGAACTCGAAATAAGAGAATTTGGGCTGAAATTCGCGGCCGCTCGGCGGCACCAGGGTCACCGCCCAGTATTTATCGGTGATGCCGAGCCAGCCGTCGGTCGATTTGCCTGGCTTGAATTCTCTCTCCGATTCGACCTTGGAGTATTTGTACTCTTGCAGGCCTTCGCTGCCGGTAACACCGATCAGGCCTTCGTGCAGCACATAAGTGCTGGCGATAGCCGGCTTGTCGAAACGGGTGACGCGGCCATAGTTCGACAACGTCGCGGGTGCCGAGCCCCCATTCTGGACCGTGTCGGACACGGTGAACATATATTGGCTGTCGACAGAGAAGGTGCGCTTGAAGGTCAGGCCCTTGTCATTGGTGAAGGTCACCGTGACCGGCGTCGCTGGCGTCAGAGTCGCATTGCCGTCGGTCTGCCAGACCGTGTCAGGGCCGGGCAGCCTGCCCAGATCCGGCGTGCCGGAAAAGCCGATCTCGGCGAAATAGCCGTTCGGCAGGGACGCCGGGTTGAGCAACGCGATCTCGGGCGAAGTCTTGTCGACCGTCTCCGTGTAGTGCTTGAGCCGGAGGTCGTCGAGGCGCGCACCGATGAGGTTGATCGAGCCTTCGAGGCTCGGCGTGTCGATCTTGACGCGGCTGGTCGAGGCAATCGCCTGGTCGCGGCCGGCCGCGGTGACGGCTTCGCCGCCAGGCGCGTTCGGAATGGCGCCCGGCTGCACCGGTGTTTCGCTGGCGCCCGGGCTGGTGCCTTGGGCGGCCTTCTTCCGCTCCGCCACGCGCTGCTCTTCGATGCGGGCGGCTTCGCGCTGCATCTCGCTGCGCGGCATCACATAGAAATATTGCCAAAGCGCCAGGATCAGCACCGACAGTGCGATGGTGATGAAGAAGTTGCGGTTGTTTTCCATCGAAGCCCTTGGCCTATCGTGTTCCACGCAATCTGCGGGAGAGTTCGGCCTTCAACTGGCCGAACGGAGTGGTAAGCACGTCTTCGCGCCCGACGATGACATAATCATTGCCGGGCGCCATGTCATCGGCGGCATGCGTGCGCACGGCCTCTCTGAGCCGCCGCCGGATGCGGTTGCGAACGACGGCGTTGCCGACCTTCCTGGTGACGGTGTAGCCGACACGCGGCGCCTCGCTGTCGCCGCGGCCCAGGACCTCGACGAGGAAAAGCCGCCCGCGGCGCTTTTCGCCGCGGCGGACAGCCAGGAATTCCGCGCGCTTCAGAAGCCGCTTGGGATGGGCACCCGTTGGCTTGCCGGTTGCGGGCAACGATCTTGTCTCTCGCTTGGTGCTCAGGCGCTGAGACGCTTGCGGCCGCGGTTGCGGCGGGCTGCGACGACGCCGCGGCCACCTTTGGTGGCCATGCGGGCGCGGAAACCGTGCCTGCGTTTGCGGACGAGTTTGGACGGCTGGTAAGTACGCTTCATTTGTTTAAATACCGCGGGGTGCGGCCCTTCTTGATTCTGTCACTTTGTAACAGGAGCTTTGCCGGGCCGGTTTTGGCGCGATCGAAACCGCGCCGGGACGAATGGCCCGAGCGTGAGCGGGCTTATAGAAAGAAGGGTTTTGGAAGTCAATCCAGGGTGTCGGGCCGGCGTTGTCGGACCGGCAGGGAAGTCCTTGCGGCCCTTTGTCCGGCTTCGACCAAGGATGAATTTGGCAAAAAAGCCGCAATCGCCTAATCTTGCCCGATCAAGCGATCGTGAAGACGAGCAGTCCCTAAGACAAGCAGCCGTGATGACAGGCAGCCGTGACGACGAGCATGAGTGAAGTCCCAGCAACCGACGAAAGCATCGCCCAGGCGAAGGCCGCCACCCGCAGGGTGCCGCTGGCGCGCGGCCTGTCGACCAAGTTGCTGCTGCTCACCATCGTCTTCGTGCTGTTGGCCGAAATCCTCATCTTCGTGCCCTGGATCGCCAGCTACAGGCTGAGCTGGCTGAAGGAGAGGCTGAGCACCGCCGCCGCGGTGTCGATCGTCCTGGTACAGGGCGAACCTGCCTCGCTGTCGCGTGCCGCCCAGAACGACGTACTGATGGCGATCGGCGCCAAGGCGATCGCCGTGCGCGACGGCGGCGTCTCGCGGCTTCTGGTCGTGGCCGAAATGCCGCCGCAGGTCGACGAGCATATCGATATCGCCAATGTCGGCATGATCAAGGGCATGACCGGCGCGCTGGACACGCTGTTTTTCGGCGGCAAGCGGATGCTGCGCGTTTTCGGGCCGGTCGGCGACAGCGACAAAGAATTCGAGCTGATCATGCCCGACCACCGCCTGCGCAATGCCATGCTGATCTATTCGCGCAACGTCGCCTTCGTCTCGCTGCTGATCTCGCTGTTCACCGCCATGCTGGTCTACGCCGCGATAGACCTGATCATGATCGGCCCGATCAGGACAATGACACGCTCGATGCTGTCCTTTTCCGAGGCGCCCGACGATCCCGGCCGCATCATTCACCCCGCCGCCCGGGCCGACGAGATCGGCGTCGCCGAACGCGAGCTGTCGCAGATGCAGGAGCGGCTGCAGAAGATGCTGACCGAGCAGAAGCACCTGGCCGATCTCGGCCTGGCCGTGTCGAAGATCAACCACGACATGCGCAACATCCTCGCCTCGGCGCAACTGATGTCGGACCGCCTGCGCCAGGTCAAGGACCCGACCGTGCAGGCCTTCGCACCAAAACTGCTGCGCGCGCTCGACCGTGCGGTGTCCTACTCGGAGGGCGTGCTGGCCTATGGCCGCACCCAGGAGCCGCCGCCGTCGCGCCGCAGGCTGCGGCTGCGCCAGCTGGTCGAGGACGTCCAGGGCCTGCTCGACATCGAATGCGGCATCGAATTCGTCAACGCCGTCGATCCGGTGCTCGAGGTCGACGCCGATTCCGACCAGCTGTTCCGCGTGCTCACCAATCTTAGCCGCAACGCCGTGCAGGCGATGGCGGCGGACACCGAGAGCGCCGTGGTGCGCCGCCTGACCATATCGGCCGAGCGCATCGGCAGCGTCAGCCGCATCGTCGTCACCGACACCGGCCCCGGCCTGCCGCCAAAGGCGCGCGAAAACCTGTTCGCGGCATTTCGCGGCTCGGCCCGCAGCGGTGGCACCGGCCTTGGCCTGGCGATCGCCCATGAATTGATCCGCGCCCATGGCGGCACGGTGGAGCTGGTCGAATCGATCGGCGGCCGCACCACATTCGCGGTCACCATTCCCGACCAGCCGGTCCGGCTCGACCAGGCCCGCAACGGGCTGCGCCGCCCGGCGTAACGAACCGTTTCGTTACGGATCGTTTCAATCACAAAGGGTTGGTCCGAGACTACGAGCCATCGACTCGGCCGCCGTGCAACGGCTCGTTTCGTTACGGACCGTTCCGATTGGCAAATGACCGATCCAAGACGACGACATATCGGCTCGGCCGCTGCGTGAAGTGATCTTGCCTTCGCCGGCCGGCGCATGACGGCAAAACATGACGGGCAAAACTTTTGGCCAGGATCGGCTTGCTTTTCGTAAATTCAGTCGCTAGGGAACACGTCACATCGCGGCCGGTCGCCAGGATCGGATCGCGGGGCTATGCAAAGCATGGCCTGTTGCGCGCCCGTAGCTCAGCTGGATAGAGCACCAGACTACGAATCTGGGGGTCAGGAGTTCGAATCTCTTCGGGCGCGCCATTAAACTCAATGTACGGCCCGGGGACATAGGTAACAGAATCTGCCGCCACTGGCCGGAAGGTTGCCTTGAGTGAGCGCCGTCCTTGCAAAGAGCGGATGGTCCGCTGATGCTACTCAGTCGGCCTGCTTAATCTCCGGGCCCGGTTCAGTCGGCGGGCCTGGCGTGCAATCCTGGCCGGTGCATTCCTGCACCGGATCTTTCGCCGGCGGCAGACAATTTTGGCCTTCACAATGAACGGGCGGCTGCGCTGTTGCGGCTTTATTGTTCTGCGGCACAGGCCGATCCTCAGCGCGAACGGCCGGTATTCCAAGGTCGATCACGGCCGTGCACAAGAGCGCAATCCGAAGCAAGTTCATTTTCGCCTCCGCAACTGACAGGGAGACGCAAATTATATCTTCGAACTGCGGCCAACATCCTGTCACCCGCGAACGGCGTTAACAGTGCGTTTCATTGCCGGTCGGAAGGGCGTACCGATTGAGATCGAGCGTCATCCTCTTCCTGGCGAAATAGCGCCAGAAACGGAGCTTTCGGCCAGAGGTGACTGAAGCCAACCTTCCGATTTTTCTGTACACCTGTTCGAAGGGTTCGAGGTGCGTTAGGGCCTCGCATATTCGAGGTTTTCAGTTCTTTCACGGGGGAACGTACATGACGGCATTCAACAGCGTCCGTTTCCGGGTCAAGCCGGGTAGTGAAGACGAATTCGTCGAACTGTTCAGCAGCGCTCCGCGCAATTTCGAGGGATTGCGAAAAATGGCTCTCATCAAATCGGGAGATGGCGCCTTCTTCTCGATTGGAGAGTGGGACACGTTTCAGCATATGGTCGATGCCAGGCCCAAAATGCTGGGCAATCTTGATCGGTTCCGGCATACGTTGCAGCAGCTTGAGGGCGGATATACGGATGCTGTTTCCGGCGAGGCTGTCTTCGAAACGGACGGCAGGAGCAGCGGCAGGTCGGTATAGTTTCGCACTTCGAAAAGCTTATGCCGTGCGCCACTTCCCGGCTCTATCACCTAAACCGCACATTCCCCCTGGAAAGCTCTGCCACCGACCTGCATCCCATCAGCCGCATGTCGCGTTCGATCTCGGTTCGCATCAGGCCGAGTGCCCGTTCGACGCCGGCCTGTCCGGCGGCTGCCAGCGGGAAGAGATAGTAGCGCCCGACGCCGACGGCCTTGGCGCCCAACGACAGGGCTTTCAGCACATGCGTGCCGCGCTGGACGCCGCTGTCGATGATGACGTCTATCTTGTCGCCCACCGCGTCAACGATCTCCGACAGCTGGTCGAAGGGGCTGCGCGAGCCGTCCAGCTGCCTGCCGCCATGATTTGACAGAACGATACCGGTGCAGCCGATGTCGACGGCTTTTCTGGCATCGGCGACGCTCATGATCCCCTTCAGGCAGAACTGGCCGTTCCAGAAGCGGACCATGTCTTCGACGTCCTTCCAATCCAGCGATGGATCGAGGATCTCGGTGAAATAGCGGCTGATGGAAAGCGCTCCGCCACCGAGATCGATATGGCCGTCCAACTGCGGCAGGCTGAACTTTTCGTGTGTCAAATAGTCGATAGCCCATCTCGGCTTGATCGCGAACTGCATCATGCCGCCGGGCGTAAGCCGAAAGGGGATGGAAAAGCCGGTCCGCAGGTCACGCTCGCGGTTTCCGCCGGTGACGCTGTCGACCGTCAGCATCATCACCTCGACGCCGGACGCCTTGGCGCGCTCCATCATGGCGCGGTTCAGGCCGCGATCCCTATGGAAATAGAACTGATAGACCTGCGGCGTCCTGTGCTTGCGGACTTCCTCCAGGCTGACCGTGCCGAGCGACGAGACGCCGAACATCGTGCCGAACTTCTCCGCCGCCGCGGCGACGGCGCGCTCGCCGCTATGGTGAAACAGTCGCTGGAGAGCCGTCGGCGAACAATAGACCGGCATCGCCAGCTTCTGGCCCATGACGGTGACCGACATGTCGACCTGTCCGACGCCGGCAAGGACGTTGGGGACGAGATCGCAGTCCTCGAACGCCGCCGTGTTGCGCCGCAGCGTCGTCTCGTCGTCCGCGCCGCCATCGATATAATTGAAGATCGGACCTGGCAGGCGCTGTTTTGCCAGCCGGCGGAAGTCCTGAAAATTGTAGCAGCTTTGCAACCTCATGAAATCAATCGGGTATATGCCGGGCCCGATGTCAAGCCTGTGCCATTGTCGATCGCCGGCGCTCTCGCCTCAGCCCGCCAGAGCGCCAACCGACTCCCGCTCCACCAGCGGGCATTCGAGCTTGGTGATGGGATAGCGGCCACGACCGGGAGCAGCGGGGACTTCGAGCTGCTCGATCGCCCATTGTCCCATCGCCATATGCGGCAGGATCGACGTCGTCAGCGGCGGGAACAGATGCCGCGCGATCTCCTCGTCGTCATAACCGATCACCGAAATATCCCGGGGGATGTGCAGGCCGGCCTCCTTCAGCGCCTCGTAGCAGCCGATCGCGGTGCGGTCGTTCTGGCAGAAGATGGCGGTCGGCCGGTCCTTCAGCGCCAAGAGCTCGACGGTCGCGGCATAGCCGGCGCTCGCCGACCAGTCGCCTTCGACGACCAGCGCCGGGTCGAACGGAATGTCGGCCGTCGCCAGCGCCCGGCGGTAGCCCTTCAGCCTGTCCTGCGCCGCCTGCATCCAGGGCTCGCCGGTAATGGTGGCGATACGCCGGTGGCCATGGCCGATCAAGTGGCGGGTGGAGCTCTGGCCGCCGGCGATCTCGCTCGGCACCACGGCGGGGAAGGCATAGTCGGCGGTGTAGCAGTTGAGCAGGATGACCGGAATGTCGAGGCCGTAGAGATAGTCCGGCGCGACGATCTCGCGGGTGAAAATGGTCATGTAGATCAGCGCCGAAATGCCCCGCTTGGTCAGAGCCGCGATGGCACGGGGCTCCATCACCTCGTCGCCCATGGTCTGCGCCACCAAAAGCACATTGCCGGCGTTCCACGAGGCTTGCCGCGCCCCTTCAATGGCGACGACCGCCTCCGGGCTGGTCGCCAACTGGTCGACGACGAAGCCGATCACGCCATCCAGCCCGTCGAATGCGGCAACCGGGGCTCGCAAGGCAGAAAACACGGGCGGCGAATAGCCCAGCGTTCGCGCCGTCTCGATCACCCGCTCGCGGGTTTGCTGCGACAGCCTGATGCCCGGCGTGTTGTTGAGCACGAACGAAACCGTCGCCTGCGAACAGCCTGCCGCCCTTGCGATGTCGGTCATGGTAACGCGGCCCTTGGGGTTTTTCCCGGACAGCTTGCGCCGCCTGGTACCCTCAAGGACGGGATCACGCAGTGGTTCGTTCATGTCATTGGTCCCGCGAATCTCGCATTTATAGGGCGAAGCGATACTAATAGATATAATCGACTCTCTTAGGCGATTTAATCCCCGATCCAAAACGGTTGCGACTGGGGAGGCCTCACTTGTTTGTGGGCGAGAATCCCGACCAAACTAATACTCTTTACTAATATCTGGCATCCCTATAACGTCAATCCATCATGCCCGGACGACGTCGGACCGCGCATGTTCGGAACGCAAGTCAGCCTGGTATCGGACGGTTCCCGTCAGTCGAAGCTTGCCTGCCGCTCCGGGAAATGTCAGACAAATCGGACTATTTACGAACGGCGAATGAGTCTCTAAAGTCGACGATAGCGGCTGGAATGGCGTCGTTCTTCGCTGCCGGAAACCCTTGAGGAGGAGGGCGTCCAAGCCGCGCCGGCACGTTCATCATCAGCGAAAATTACTGAGTCAAATGGGAGGTTGAATATGAAATCTGCGATACGAAATGCGTCCGTCGCCGCTGCGGCCCTGCTGCTCGGCCTTTCCGCCAGCGCAATTGCGCGGGCCGACGACAAGCCGACTCTGGCCTTCGTCGTCAACGGCGCTTCCGATTTCTGGAAGGCGGCCGAAGCCGGCGTCAAGAAGGCTCAAGGCGAACTGCCCAAATACAATCTGGAGCTCAAATATCCGGAGCAGTCCTCGGTCGCCATCCAGCAGCGCCTGATGGACGATCTGGTGACGGCCGGCGTGAAGGCGATCATGGTCTCGGCCGTTGATCCCAAGACGTCGACCGACGGGCTGAACAAGATCGCCTCGGAAACGGCGTTGTTCACCACCGACAGCGACGCACCGCAGACCAAGCGTGTCGCCTATATCGGCTCTTCCAATGTCGATGCCGGCAAGCAGGCGGCAGAGATCGCCAAGAAGGCAATGCCTGACGGCGGCAAGTGCCTCGGCTTCGTCGGCCTGCTCGGCGCCGACAATGCCAAGGAACGTATCCAGGGCATGAAGGACGGCCTCGCGGGCACCAAGATCGAATTGGTCGACGTGCGTGGCGACGACATCGATCAGGCTCGCGCCAAGAAGAACGTCGAGGACGCGCTGGTCGCCAGCCCCGACGTCACCTGCATGGTCGGCTTCTATTCCTACAACACGCCGCGCATCTATGAAGCGCTGCGCGATGCCGGCAAGCTCGGCCAGATCACCGTCGTCGGCTTCGACGACGATCCGATCACGCTGGGCGGCGTCAAGGAAGGCACCGTCGCCGCTACCGTCGTGCAGCAACCCTTCGAATGGGCCTATCAGGGCATGAAGCTGATGGCTGCCTATCTCGAGGGCGACAAGTCGGGCATTCCCGCCGATGGACTGATCATCATCCCGACCAAGATCATCGGCAAGGACGATGTCGACGCCTACGCCGCCAGCCTCAAGGCGATGTCTGGAAACTGAGCGAATTAGGTTGCGCCGGCTCAAGGTTCGCCTTGAGCCGGCGTTCTATTGACGGGCTTCGCGAGGCCCGTCAGTCTGAGACCAAACGGCTCACCGGCTGCTGTCAGCGTGATGAATTATTCCGACCCATCCATCGTTGCATCCACGGACGCTCCGTTCCTGAGCCTCGACGGTGTGCGCAAGACCTATCCCGGCGTTGTCGCGCTGGACGGGTTCTCGATCGAGGTCAGGCCCGGCGAGGTCATCGGCCTGGTCGGCGAAAACGGCGCCGGCAAATCGACGCTGATGAAGATCCTCGGCGGCGTGACCCGGCCGGACACCGGCACCATCACCGTCGATGGCGTCGCCCATGACGGGCTGACCGTCGAGGCAAGCATCGGCTCGGGCATCGCTTTCGTCCACCAGGAACTCAACCTGTTCGAAAACCTCGACGTGGCCGCCAATATCTTCTTTGGCCGCGAACCGCTGCGCGCCGGGCCGCTCAAGCTCGTCGACCGCGCCAGGCTGCGAGCGCAGGCGGCGCCGCTGCTCAAACGCGTGGGCGCCAATTTCTCGGCCGATACGCCGGTGTCGGCGCTGTCGCTGGCGCAGCAGCAAATGGTCGAGATCGCCAAGGCGCTGTCGATCGAGGCAAGGCTGGTTATCCTCGACGAACCGACCTCGAGCCTGCCGATCGCCGAAACCGACAAGCTGCTCGGTGTCATCAAGGCGCTGAAGGCAGACGGCATCAGCGTCATTTTCATCTCGCACCGCCTGCACGAGGTCGAGCGCGTCGCCGACCGCGTCGTCGTGCTCAGGGACGGCATGCTCGCCGGAACCTTGCCGAAGAGCGCCATCAATCACGACCAGATGGTCAAGCTGATGATCGGCCGCATGCTGAAGGAGCGCGAGAAGGCCGCGGAATCGGCGCGCCCACCGGGCTCTGTCGCGCTGTCGGTCAAGGCCATTCGCACCGCTGCCTATCCCGACCGGCCCGTCGACCTCGATGTCAGGCATGGCGAGATCCTCGGCCTCGCCGGTCTCGTCGGCTCCGGCCGGACGGAGCTGGCGCGCGTCCTGTTCGGCATCGACAGAAGCTTTGGCGGCTCGTTCCAGCTTGACGGAAAAGATCTGGTTCTTGGTTCGGCCGCGGACGCAGTGGCCAACGGTATTTTCCTCGTCCCCGAGGATCGCAAGCTGACCGGCATCCTGCTCGACCTGTCGATTGCCCAGAACATTTCGCTGCCCAATCTGCCGGCGCATTCGCGGCGCTCGCTGGTCTCGGCCGGCGCGGAATCCGCCACCGCCGAGAAGCAGAAGACCGATCTCGGCATCAGGGCGCCCTCCGTCCAGACGCGCACCGGTACGCTGTCGGGCGGCAACCAGCAAAAGGTCGTGCTGGCCAAATGGCTGGCGATGAAGCCGAAGGTGATGATTCTCGACGAACCGACCCGCGGTATCGACATCGGCGCCAAGGCCGAGATCTACGGGCTGATGCGGGCGCTGGCCGATGCCGGCGTCGCCGTGCTGATGATCTCCAGCGACATGGAGGAGGTGATCGGCGTTTCCGACCGCATTGCCGTCATGCATGAAGGCCAGATCTCGGGCATTCTCGACAAGGACCGGTTCAGCCAGGAGAACGTGCTGCTGCTGGCGGTCGGCAAGCAGCCGAAGTAGTTCGCAGGCACTGGGAGAAGACGATGAGCAAGAAAGATCTCGGCCTGCTGATCCTGATCCTGGTGGTCGGCGCGGTGGTGGCAATCATCAACCCACGCTTCCTGCTGCCGATCAATCTCGCCAACACCTCGAACCTGATCGGGTTGTTCGGCATCCTGTCGATTGGCCAAGCCTTCGTCATCATCACCGGTGGCATCGAATTGTCGGTCGGCTCGGTGGTTGCGCTGCTCGGCGTGCTGTTCATCGACTTCATCGCCACGCGCGGCATGGCCTGGCCGGTCGCCCTGCCGCTGATCCTGGTGCTCGGCGGCATCATCGGGCTGGCGCATGGCTGGCTGATCACCCGGCTCAAATTGCAGCCTTTCGTGGTGACTTTGTGCGGCCTGTTGATCTATCGCGGCGTGGCGCGCTTCTACACCGCTGACGGCACCGCCGGCTTTGCCTTCGGACAGAACTTCCCGGAACTCGAGTTCCTGACGGCGGGGCGGTCCTGGGGCGTGCCGAACAGCTTCATCGCGCTGATCGTCATCGCCGTCGTCATGTGGGTGGTGCTGCACCGGTCGGTGTTCGGGCGCTATCTCTATGCCATCGGCAAGAACGAGGAAGCGGCAAAATATTCCGGCATCCGCACCGGCCGCATCGTCATGGCCGCCTATGTCATCTGCGGCGTGCTGACGGCGCTGTCAGCTATCTATTTCGCCATGTACACACGCTCGATCTCGCCGGCGAGCCACGGCCAGTTCTACGAGCTCTATGCCATCGCGGCCGCGGTGCTCGGCGGCTTCTCGCTGCGTGGCGGCGAAGGCTCGCTGATCGGCGTCCTGCTCGGCACGGTGCTGCTGCAGGAGCTGCAGAACCTCGTCAACCTGCTCGGCATCCCGTCCTCGCTCAACTTCGCCGTCATGGGCGGGGTGATCCTCATCGGCGTGCTGGTCGACCAGCAATGGGGCGTGTTCAGCGCGCGGCGGCGGATGCTGGAAGCCACACGCAAGGGCGTGGCGGGTGCTGCCGCTGAGTGACGCAAAAATAGCTGGATGAAATTCGCCGACTGCCATGGCAGGTGGCGTGAAAGAGTCAGCCGGAACTTCGCGACAGCAGTTCAGGTCGGTCTCTATTTGGAACGAAACGCGTATCTGAGCGTTTGTTTAAGCTTTGCTACGCGGAGGCGTTCCATGCCCACGAATCCAGTTAGTACCGCCAAAGTAGGAACTCACCCCCTCCACCCGATGCTGATACCTTTTCCTGTCGCGTTTCTTGTCGGTGCGTTTGTCACCGACCTGGTTTTCTGGGGGACTGCCGATGCCTTCTGGGCACGGGCATCGATGTGGCTGATCGGGGCAGCCATCGTAATGGCCCTTCTCGCTGCGACAGCCGGTTTTATCGACTTCCTCAACGAGCCGCGCATTCGCGCCTTGTCCGACGCCTGGTACCACATGCTGGGCAACTTGACCGCGGTCGTTGTGGCACTGATCAATTTCTACCTGCGCTATGCGCAAGGCGCCGAAGCCGCGGTCCGCCCATGGGGTGCGCTCTTGTCGTTCATAGTGGTCTGCATACTGCTGTTCACCGGCTGGAAGGGCTGGGAGATGGTGTATCGGCACCACGTTGCAGTTCTGGATACACCAGCGGATGCGCCAGCGAAGCCGTCGACAACCACTGCCACGGACACTCGTCACGCTGGTCGGGACCGGCACGCCGCATGAGGCCATAATCCCGAGAAGTGGATACCGGTTTCTAAAAAAGATATCGGTTAGACAAGTAGCGCGCATTCCGAATGCATCGGGATGGGCGCGCCTTAGATAAGGCCCGACATGTCGGAGAAGGCCATGGCCTTGCGCAGCACTTCGGCGAAGCGCTCGCCGGCGGCTTCACGAAGACCGCTATTGTCGATCGAGGTGACACCCGGTCCGGACAGCGCCACATTGGCACTGCGCGCCAGCCGTGCCAGCACTTCCCCGCGCGACTCGCGACCGCGCAATGCCAGCCGCTCGGCCAGGATCTCCGGTGTAGCCGTGATCTCGACGATAGCCAGATTGGCGTAGCGCTCCCGCAGCGCCGGGATGATCGCGCGCGAGACGTTGGCGATCGCGACACGGCCGTTGGAGACTGACCAGTCGACTTCGGCCGGGATGCCGTAGCGCAGGCCATGCGCCTCCCAGGAAATGGCGAAGGCACCATCCGCTTCGGCCTCGACGAAGGCAGCATCGGCGAGCGTATCGTGATCCTCGGTGGCCGCATCGCTCGGCCGGGTGATCACCCGGCGCACGAACTCCAGCCGGCTCTCGTCGGCAAACACGGCGCGCGCATAGCCGATCACCGTGTCCTTGCCGGCACCGCTCGGCCCGACGACGGCGACGAAGACACCGTCGCGGATCGGAAATCCGATAGCGGACAATTCACGCTCGACCGATGCCGACACCATCATGCGACCCGGCGTCCCTGCCGCCAGACCGTGCGGACGACCGGGACATGGTCGTCGACGCGCACGCGAACCAGATCGGCGCGCCGGCCGGGCTCGATGACACCGCGATCGGTGAGGCCGACCGCCTCGGCCGGGTTCTTCGAGACCATCGCCACCGCCTGTGGCAAGGAAATGCCCTCGACCACGTCGCCAAGGAAGAAGGCTGACTGGATCAGACTGAAGGGAATGTAGTCCGACGACAGGATATCGAGCAGGCCATCGCCGGCCAGCGTGCGGGCCGAGACATTGCCCGAATGCGACGCGCCGCGCATGACGTTCGGCGCGCCCATCAATACGCCGAGCCCTGCCTTTTTCGAAGCCCGTGCTGCCTCCTCGGTGGTCGGGAACTCGGCGACGCGCACACCTTGCTCGATCGCTTCGTCGACATGGCCGACGGTCGCGTCGTCATGGCTGGCGAGCACGATGCTGCACTCATGACAAGCCGCGGCGATGAAGCTGCGGTTCGGGCTCGAATTCCTCGCCGATTCAGCCATCCGCTTTTCGCAGAATTTCTGGAAATCGCGATCGGTCAGCTTCAGCTTGCGCTGGTAGTAATAGGCGTAGGTTTCCAAATTGACGAACTGGCGCTGTCCGGGCGCATGGTCCATCAGCGACGCCAGCCTGACCCGCTCGTCGCCGTCGAAATTGGCGAAGGCCGTGAGGCAGTCCGGCGCCGAAACCTCGCAACGCAGATGGAGGAAATGGTCGGCCCTGAGCCGGTCCTGCTGCACGCTGTCCTCGATCGCGTCGGCCAGCTTGCGTATGTCGGCGGCCGTCAGGTCGGCATCCTCGTCCATGCCGACACGCAAGGCGTCGAGCACGGTGGTGATGCCGGCGGTCGCCACCTGGGCGTCATGCGCGAGCACGGCTGCGATCGGGTTCCAGCGCACTTTCGGCCGCGGCGCGTAATGGCCTTCGAGATGGTCGGTATGGAGCTCGACCAGGCCAGGGATGATGAAGTCGCCGCCCATGTCCTCGCCGCTGCGGCCAGCGCCGGGATCGATGGCGGCGATCACCCCGTCGCGCAGCACGATCGACCCTTCGACGATCTGGTCGGCCAGCACGATACGGGCATTGTCAAGAACGGTCTCGGCAGTCATTTCAGGCAGTCCTTGCAGCATTTTGCAGCCAATTGAAAATGAATTGGCGTCGCACTATCCGGTTAAAGCAAATAGCCATTTAGGCAGTTCTTCTGGCCGGGCGGCGCCCGAGCGCGTGATGCGACAGCACCATGAACGGCGCACCCGGTTCAGTTTCCACAAACAGCGTCAGCGCGTCCACCGCCACCGGCCGTTGCAGCACGTCCGTAAACAGGCTGTCGATTGCTAGGCGAAGACGAGGGCTTTCCTGTGACGACACCCGGCCGGACAGCGTCATATGGAAGCGAAACGTCTCGAAGACATAGGGATAGCCCCACTGGCAGAGATTGCGGAACTCGTCGGGCTTCAGCGAATCGGGGCTGCGCCGTTCGATCTCGGCTTCCGTCAACGGCGCGCGGAAGCGGTCGAAGTCGCGCACAACGTCGTCGGCGAAGCGGTTGAGCGCCGGCAGCGGTGCTTCCGGCACCAGCGCGAAGAAGCCGTCGATCTGGCTGACGACGAGGCGCGGGATCGTAACCAGCGGCGTCGCCTCGGCAAAATCGTCGAGTGCTGCACGAAGCGACGCTTCCGTCTCGTTGGAGGCCAGTCTGAAGGGCGCCTTCAGTGTCGCATGAAAGCCATAGCGGCGCGCCGAGGCGGTATGGAAGGCAACTTCTGCCGCCGACAACTCGCCCGCAGCCTCGACCGGCTTTGTGGCGGCACCGAATGGGTCGCGGGCGAGCCAGTCGGCAGCGATCCGTGCCAGCGGTTCGTCCTGTCGGGGGGTGAAATAGATCGCGTAGCGCATCGAAAGTCCTCGTCAGCCCCGCTGCCATAGGTGATTTCCATGACGAATTGACGAAGCTTTGCGGCGTTTTCGGTAACAAAACCACACAGCCGGGTCGTTAGCCGACGATTTTTCGCTTGGACCAGCGGTTGGGGCGAAGGGGAAGTGGTTAGGCCTTCATCAGCCATTCGTGCTCGGGCGCGTTGTGGAATTTCCACGTCCGCTTCGGTCCGGCCATGACGTTGAGATAATAGAGATCATAGCCGTGGCAGGCGGCGCAGGGGTGATAACCCTTGGGGACCAGCACGACGTCGCCGTCCTCGATCGCCATCGCCTCGTCGAGCGAACGAGCACCGTTCTCGTCGGCATCGGTGTAGACGCGCTGGAAAGCAAAGCCCTGTGGCGGGTTGAGACGGTGGTAATAGGTCTCCTCGAGATAGGATTCAGCCGGCAGATTGTCCTGGTCGTGCTTGTGCGGCGGATAGCTCGATGTGTGGCCGCCGGGTGTGATGACCTCGACCACCAGCAAGGAATCGGCCGGCTTGCCCTCCGGCAGGATGTTGGTGACATAGCGCGTGTTGGTGCCTTTGCCGCGAACCTCCTGGCCGAGATCGTCGGGCGCGATGACACGGACCTGCAGACCGCCGCCCAGTCCTGGCGCCGAACAGACGGCAAGTTCGAGATCGGTATCGGCGCTCACCGACCACTCCGACCCCTGCGGCACATAGACCGACCAAGGCTTGCCTTCGAACGGCGACATGCGTTCGCCCAGCAAGCCGAGATCCTTGCCGCCGGCCTTGGCCTTGCCCTTGCCGGTGACGAACACCAGGCAGACCTCACGATCCGCGGTTTGCCCGGAAGCGCTCTCGCCGGGCCTGAGCCGATGCAGATCGAAGCCGACATAGGTCCAGCCGGCGTTTTGCGGCGTCACATGAGCGACGCGGCCGTGGCCCTTATTGGCTTTGACGAGCAGCTTAGACATGGTCATTCCTTCGGTTTGGCGTCTGCCGATGGCTCGTCCTCGTCAGCCGGCTTGTAGAGGTAGAAAAACTGCCAGACGGCATAGCCGGCGAAGCCGAGCGCGATCACGCCCCAGAACGGCGTGCCGGTGGCGAATTCGATTACCGACCAGACCAGGCAGACCGCGACAACGGCGACGCGCCGCCACAGCGGCCGGAAAAACGGGTGCTCGGAGTCTTTCATCGGATCAACACCTTTCCTCGCGAACTCTCAAGCATTGGGAAAGCCCTGTGTCTCCACCGTATAGCCGGCCGCCGTCATAGCCCGCATCAATTCCTTGTAGCCGACCTGCGCCATCTTGAGCGGCGGGTTCTTCTTCGGATCCTGCTCGGCCTCGACCACGAACCAGCCTTCATAGCCATGGTCGGCGAGCCTCTGGACGATCGCGCCAAAATCCAGCGAGCCATCTCCCGGCACGGTGAAGGCGCCAAGTGCCACCGCGTCGAGGAAGGATTGCGTGTTGCGATCCAGCTTTTGGATCACCTCGATGCGCACATCTTTCACATGCACATGGTTGATGCGCGGGTGGTGGTTATCAATAGCGCGCAGCACATCGCCGCCGGCAAAGGCCAGGTGACCCGCGTCGAGCAGCAATGGAATGCCTTCTCCCGAATAGCGCATGAAGGCATCCAGCTCTGGCTCGGTCTCAACTACTGCCGCCATATGATGATGGTAGGAGAGCGGCATGCCTTGCTCTGCACACCATTCGCCGAACTGCGTGAGCCGCCGGGCGTAGGCTTTCATTTCCTCGTCCGAAAGCCTGGGCTTGCTGGCGAGCGGCTTCGAGCGGTCGCCCTGGATGGAGCGGCCGACTTCACCATAGACGATGCATGGCGCGTTCACCGCCTTGAACAGGTCGATCATCGGCTGGATACGATCCTTGTTCTTCGCCATGTCTTCGTCGACCAGCGTCCCCGAGAACCAGCCGCCGCAAAGCGTCACGTCGGCCTCTTTCAGGATCGGCAGCATGATTTGCGGATCGTTGGGAAAGCGGCGGCCCATTTCCATTCCGGTAAAGCCAGCCGAGCGCGACTGGCGCAGGCACTCCTCCAGCGACACATCATCGCTGAGTTCGGCAAGATCGTCGTTCCACCATGCAATGGGGGACATGCCCAGTTTGGCTTTCAAGTCGTCACTCCAGTTTCAGACATTCGAGGCGCGTTCGCGGATGGCTAAAGAACCCGCCCGCTCAGCGCTTCCTCATATTTCTTGCGCGCCGCATTCACTTGCGGCCGTGCCGAGACTTCCGGCACTGCGACATCCCACCAGCTTCCACCAGCCTCGGTCGAAACCAGCGGGTCGGTGTCGATGACCAGCACCGTCGTTCGCGTGTTCTTCTTCGCTTGCACCAACGCCGTTTCCAGCCCGGCGATCGATGGCACTTTTTCGGCAATCGCACCCATGCTCGCAGCATGCGCGGCGAAGTCGATCTCGGGCAAGGCTTCGTGACGGGCGTCCTTCAGCAGATTGTTGAAGTTGGCGCCGCCGGTCGCCATCTGCAACCGGTTGATACAGCCATAGCCGCGGTTGTCGAGCAGCACGATGGTCAGCTTGAGGCCGAGCATCACCGAGGTCGCGATCTCGGAATTGAGCATCAGGTAAGAGCCGTCGCCGATCATCACCACGACCTCTTCGTCCGGCTTGGCCATCTTGACGCCAAGCCCGCCGGCGATTTCATAGCCCATTGTCGAGAAGCCGTATTCTGCGTGGTAGGAGCCGGGCGCGCCCGCCTGCCATAGCTTGTGCAATTCGCCGGGCAAGCCGCCGGCCGCATGAAGCAGTACCACGCCGGAGCCCATGGCGCGCTGTACTGCGCCGATCACTTGCGCGTCGGACGGATAGGCGGCATTGGTCGACGCCGTCACCTTGTCGGCATCCGCTTGCCAGCTCTTCTTGCCCGTGATCGCATTGTCGGTCCAGCCTGAAGGGGCTTTCCAGCCTTTCAGCGCCGCAGCGAGTTCGGCGAGCCCTTCCGCCGCATCGGCGACCAGCGGCAGCGCCTGGTGCTTTCCGGCGTCAAAAGGCTGCACGTTGAGCCCGATGATGGTCCTGCCGGCATGCTTGAACAATGCCCAGGAGCCGGTGGTGAAATCCTGCAGTCTGGTGCCGACGGCAAGCACGACGTCGGCCTCTTCGGCCAGCCTGTTGGCCGCCGAAGTGCCGGTAACGCCGACCGCGCCCATGTTCAACGGATGATCGTCCGGGAGCGAGGATTTGCCGCCTTGCGTCTCACAAACTGGAATGCCGGCGCCTTGCACCAGTTTTGCCAGCTCCTCGGACGCCTGCGAATAGAGTGCGCCGCCGCCCGCGATCACCAGCGGCTTTTTCGCTGCTTTGAGTACCGCGACTGCGGCCGCCAGTTCGTTGCGGTCCGGGCGCTGCCGTCGCGGCGTCCAGAGTCGCTCGGCAAAGAAACTCTCGGGGTAGTCATAGGCCTCGGCCTGCACGTCCTGGCACAGCGCCAGCGTCACCGGGCCGCATTCGGCGGGATCGGTCAGCACCTGCATGGCGCGGTTGAGCGCCGGCATGATCTGCTCCGGCCGCGTGATGCGGTCGAAATAGCGCGACACCGGGCGGAGGCAGTCATTGACCGTCGCCGTGCCATCGGAAAAATCCTCGGCCTGCTGCAGGACGGGATCGGAATTGCGATTGGCGAAGACGTCGCCAGGCAGAAACAGGACAGGCAACCTGTTTACATGCGCAAGTGCCGCAGCGGTCACCATGTTGAGCGCGCCGGGGCCGATCGAACTGGTCGCGGCCATGAAGCGGCGGCGGAAATTGGCCTTGGCGTAGGCGATCGCCGCATGCGCCATTGCCTGCTCGTTATGGGCACGGAAGGTCGGCAGTTCGTCGCGAACCTGGTAGAGCGCCTCGCCGACGCCGGCGACATTGCCGTGGCCGAAGATCGCCCAGACTCCGCCGAAGATCGGCACTTTCTTGCCGTGCATCTCGGTCATCTGTCGGGCAAGAAAGCGGGTCAGCGCCTGCGCCATCGTCAGGCGGATTGTCTTGGTCATGTCGGTTCCTCCGCAGTGCTTATGTCGCGCCTTCTTATGCTGCTTTGCGACCGCGCGCGGCAAG
The DNA here is from genome assembly GCF_040318825.1 of Mesorhizobium sp. M1006. NCBI lineage: Bacteria > Pseudomonadati > Pseudomonadota > Alphaproteobacteria > Hyphomicrobiales > Phyllobacteriaceae > Mesorhizobium > Mesorhizobium sp. M1006. The sequence goes on along the minus strand of NZ_JAMYMZ010000007.1, from coordinate 103,578 downwards.
CCATGCCTCGGTCAGTTTTTCGAAACGCGATGCCATGTCGGCCACCGCCTCCTCGTCCGACATCTTGCCGGCAAGCCATTGTTCGGCCGCGTTAATGAAGATGGTGCGGCCGACAGCGAAGCCTTTGACGATAGGCGCCTTGGCGGTGGCGGCGAAGGCCGCTTCCAGCTCGTCCTGCGGCGCTTCCAGGCCAAGCAGCACAATTCCACGGCACCACGGATCGTGCTTCAGGATCACCGCTTCGATCTTTGCCCATGCGCCGGCCGATGCCTGCGGTTCGAGCTTCCACCAATCGGGCTTGATGCCGAGTGCGTAGAGTTCCTCGAGCGCGCGCGGGATGGTCATGTCGTCGAGCCTGCCGTGCTTGCCGGCGATGATCTCGACCAGAAGTTCTCTGCCCATTTTCCGCGCGGCCTCGAACAAAGCGCGCAGTTTCTGCTGCTGTTCGCTCTTCAGCGCCGCGGGATCGTCGGGATGATAGAAGCACAGGCACTTGATGCAGTGGTCGACCGGCCATTCGGTCAGTTGCGAACCTATGTCTTGCGAGAACTCGAAGCGAAGCGGCCGCGAACCCGGCAACTCGACCGGCCGGCCGAGCCAGGCGAAGGAATGGTGGGCGAATTCGAACATCGCCTCGCGTCCGTATTTTTCGTCGAGCAGCATGCCGTAGCCGGCGCGGCCAGCCGCGACCTTGGCCGCAGCCTTGACCGTCAGCACCTTGAAAGCCGGGATTCGCGACGGATCGGCGCCGGCTTTTGCCGCGACATCCTCCAGCTGGACGCGGTGGTCGCAGGCGAACGCCATCAGCGAGGGGATGTCGCGCCGGCGCGTGGTCGCCCAATGGATGTGATTGATCGCCTCGTCCTTGCGCAGCGCCAGATGCTTGCTGCCGTTTTTCAGGAAGAACTGCAATTCCTCGAAAGTCGGGTATTCCGGTGCGCAGAGGAGCCGCGACACGGCAAAGGCGCCGCAGGCATTGGCCCAGGTCGCCGCCGTCGCCAAGCCTTCCTCGCCGAGCCAGCCGCGCAGGAAGCCCGACATGAAGGCGTCGCCGGCGCCGAGCACATTGTAGACCTCGATTGGAAATCCCTTGCCGACGATACCGTCCTCGAGGTCGTCGCTGATCGGCCCGTCATAGACGATGCAGCCCATGGCGCCGCGTTTCAGCACGATGGTTGCCGCCGACAGCGAGCGGATGGTTTTCAGCGCGCTCAGGCAATCGTCTGCGCCCGAGGCGATCATGATTTCCTCTTCGGTGCCGACGATGAGATCGCAATCGGGCAGCACCGTCTTCAACTGCGCCGAGACGCGGTCGGATTTCACATAGCGCTCGAAGCCTTCGGCGTGGCCGGCGAGACCCCAGAGGTTCGGGCGGTAGTCGATGTCGAACACCACCTTGCCGCCCTTGGCTTTCATGATACGGATCGCCTTGCGTTGGGCGGCGTCGCTGTTGGGCCGTGAAAAATGCGTGCCGGTGACGACGACCGCGCGTGCCGAAGCGATAAACGCCTCATCGATATCGTCTTTCGAAAGCGCCATGTCGGCGCAATCGCTGCGATAGAAGATCATCGGCGAGACGCCTTCATCCTCGACCGACAGCAGCACCAGGGCGGTCAGCCGCTCTGGATCGGTCTTGAGACCTTGGACCGAAACGCCCTCGCGGGTCAGCTGCTCGCGGATGAAGCGGCCCATCTGCTCATTGCCGACGCGGGTGAGCAGCGCCGAGCGCAGGCCGAGCCTGGCAGTACCGACCGCGATATTGGCCGGACAGCCGCCGACCGACTTGGCAAAGGAAGTAATGTCCTCGAGGCGCGAGCCGATCTGCTGGCCGTAGAGATCGACGGAAGCGCGGCCGATGGTGATGATGTCGAGCGGCGCATGTCTCGCTTCCACGGCTTCGCCCATTCGAACCTCCCATCGGCTTGTTGTATTGGGTAACACGCGCGAGCGGCAGCGTGGCGCCGGCAATATGAAATAATAATTCCAATCCATAGTCAATATGGAACGAGCATTCCCAAGGCTGAAAAGTGCTGTGCAAGGCTCGCGCGTTCAGAAACTTTGAAGTCAGACGAACGTCAAGTGTCTACCACTGAAACCAGCTGATTTACCAAGGAAGCGGGCCATCATCGTTGAAGTACCCGGCGGTCGGGCCATCGGCGTCCAAGGTCGCCAGGTGAATGACGATCTCGGCCGCCTGCTGCACCGTGCGGTGACCTTTATACCCGTTGAGATCGGTGGCAGTGTAGCCGGGCGCCGCGGCGTTGACCTTGATGCCTTGCGGCGCGAGCTCCCTGGCGAATGCCACCGTGATGGCGTTCAAGGCTGTCTTGGAGCTGCCGTAGCCCATCATGTTAACGGCGTGGTTCGCAGTGGCGGTATCGAGCGCCCGGCCGATGGACCCGGTGGAGCTGCTCACCATCACGATCCGGGCAGCAGGTGCTGCCAGCAGCAGCGACAGGAATGCCTGGGTCACGCGGATCGGGCCGAAGACATTGACGTCGTAGGTGGCCTGGATGTCGGCGATCCGCTGCTGGCTCGGCGGCAGGTCGTAATTGATGGCGACGCCGGCGTTGTTCACCAGCACGTCGAGGCAGGGGCTGGCCTGCCTGAATGCCTCGGCTGCCGCCTTCACACTGTCATCCCGCGTGACGTCCAGCTCAAGCCACTCCACGTCGAGGCCTTCGGCGCGCAATGCCTGCGCCGCCGCCATGCCGCGTTCGGCGCTCCTGGCGCCGAGCCAGACCTTGAAGCCCTTGGTCGCCAGTTGCCGGGCGATTTCACGGCCTATACCCTTGTTGGCGCCGGTCACCAGCGCGCTTTTCGATGTCGTCATATCGGTGTCTCCATGTTTGCTGTGGAAGACCCACAAATGGCGCGAGACAGCGGGCGCCGCGCGCCGGAAATTCTCCGGTTCTTGCCTAATCCTCTCACGCTGTTGCGCAGCTGGTGCGAATGCGCGATGCTGGCGCAATGAGCGAAGCGCTGCAGGAGTTGATCGAGATCGCCGGCCGCCATGCGCGCGGGCGAAGAACAAGAACGGCGATTCCCCGCGTTTCGATCGGCCGCAGCGAAGTCGCCACGGCGCCAATACCAGGGGTGTGGGGGTCGGGGATCTTATTCGTACTGCAGGGCGCGAAGACGGTTCTGATCGGCGACCGGGCTCTTCGTTACAATCCGGCCAGCTATTTCATCTATACTGTCGAGACGCCCACCATCAGCCAGATAATCGAAGCGAGCGCGGCGCGTCCTTACCTGGCCATTGGCTTGACCCTTGACCTGCAGGCCGTCGCCGCGCTCCTCGTCGAGCACGCGCCGGCCCTCAGTGGCGACAGTTTCTCCACCTCTCCCGCTGATGACGACCTGCTCGACGCGTTGCGTCGAATGATGCGGCTGCTTGACCGGCCAGCGGAGATTCCCGTGCTCGCGACCATGATCGAGCGAGAGATGCTGTTTCGGCTCCTGCAAGGCCCCCAAGGCGGAAAGCTTCGTGAACTTGCGCGCGCCGATGGCCATCTGTCCCGGATTGGCCGGGCGATCGCCTGGATCCGTTCGCATCCCCATCAGCCGGTCCGGGTCGGCGATCTGGCCGAGATTGCCCGTATGAGCAGTGCTGCGTTTTATCGTCACTTCAAGGCGGCAACGGCCATGAGCCCAATCCAGTATCAAAAGCAAATCCGCTTGCTGGAAGCCCGCCATCTGCTGATTGCCCAGCCGGGCAACGTCGCACGTGTCGCCTTCGCCGTCGGCTATGTGAGTGCTTCCCAGTTCAGCCGGGAGTATGCCCGCCAGTTCGGGTCGCCGCCTGCACGCGACGCAGCGCGGCTTTCGGCAGAAGGCGAAACGGCAATAGAGGTGATCTAAGGCTTGCGCTTGCGGCCGCTATCGCGCCGCTTCTCGCCGACCGCGACGGTCAGCGCCATAGCCAAAGCCATCGTCGCCGACAGCGAGCGGAAGCCGGCGAAATCGGCCTCGGCGACCTCGAACCAGACCCTGGCGAATTGAGCGAGTGGCGAAAAGGAGCTGTCGGTAATCGCCACGATCGGCACGCCTTGCTCCGAAATGACGCGCGCCTCCTCGATGGTGGCCGGGGCATAGGGCGAAAAGCTGATGGCGATCACGGCGTCCCTTGGAGAGGCAAAGCCGATCATCTCTGCATTGAGGCCGGCGGCCGATTCGATCAGCTGGTTGCGGATCTTGAGCTTGCCCAATGCATAGGCGATATAGGAGGCGACCGGGTAGGAGCGCCGCTTGGCCAGCACGTAAATGGTTTCGGCCTTGGCCAGCACGGTGATCGCATCTTCGAAATGGTCTTCATTCAGCGTGCGCGAAATGTCGTTGAGCGAGGTACTGGCTGCGGCAACAAAACCGTCGAAAATCGCGCGGTGGCCGGCGCCTTCCTCGGCCTTGGCGCGCAATGCCGCCAGCCTTTCATCATAGGATGAGTTGCGCTCGCGCAGGCGCTCGCGAAACACCAACTGCAGGCTGGTGAAACCATCAAAACCAAGCTGCTGGGCAAAGCGGATCAGGGTCGAAGGCTGGACACCGGCGGAAGCGGCGATGCTGGCAGCGGTGCCGAAGGCGATATCGTCTGGGTTGTCGAGCGCATAGGCGGCGATCTGGGCGATACGTTTCGGCAGGCTCTGACGCCGCTCCAGTATCGTCGCCCGCAGCGTCTCGAAATCGCGCGGCACCCGTTCGTCCATCGTCGCTCCGCCCAGGCTCATCGTCTGGTTCCCTCTGTGGCCCATCATAGCGGGCCTGTGCAAGAACACCATAAAAAATGAGACAAGCGTTCCATCTGCAGACAAAATGGACTAATTCATCCACACAAATTTTGCGCACAGGGAGGCAAGCGGATGGTCGGGGTAGGTCTTATCGGCACGGGTTTCATGGGCAAGTGCCACGCCATTGCCTGGAACGCGGTCGGCACCGTCTTTCCCGATGTGGCCAAGCCAAGGCTGGTCCATCTGGGCGAGGTCAACGAGGATCTTGCCAAACGCCGTGCCAGCGAATTCGGCTTCGCCAAGGCGTCCGGTGACTGGCGCGCTGTCGTCGACGACCCGGATGTCGATGTCATCTCGCTGACCACGCCGAACCAGTTCCACCCGGAAATGGCCATCGCCATCCTCGAAGCCGGCAAGCATCTGTGGTGTGAAAAACCGATGGCGCCGAATTTTGCGGAGGCGCAAGCAATGGCTGCGGCGGCCCAAAAGTCCGGCAAGGTCGCCGCGCTGGGCTATAACTACATCCAGAACCCAGCGATCCGCCATATCGGGGCGCTGCTCGACGAGAAGATCATCGGCGAGGTCAACCATCTGCGTATCGAGATGGACGAGGACTTCATGGCCGATCCGGAGGCGCTGTTCTTCTGGAAGCACGAGGCGGCGTCCGGCTACGGCGCGCTCGACGATTTCGCCGTGCACCCGCTGTCGCTCATCGCCATACTGTTCGGCCGCGTTGCCCGCGTCATGTGCGACATGGCCAAACCCTATGCCGACCGCCGCGTCGCCTCGGGCGGGCGCCGCGCGGTCGAGACCTACGACATCGCCAGCATCCTGATGCATCTCGAAAACGGCATCGCCGGCACGCTGCTGGTCAACCGTTCGGCCTGGGGCCGCAAAGGCCGGATCGCCATCCAGATTTTTGGCTCGAAGGGCTCGATCCTGTACGACCAGGAGCGGATGAATGAGTTCCAACTCTATCTGACGGCCGACCGGCCGACCGAGCAAGGCTACCGCACCATCCTGGTGGCGCCGCATCATAAGCCTTATGACGCCTTCCTGCCGGCGCCCGGTCACGGCCTTGGCTTTAATGACCTCAAGATTATCGAATGCCGGGAACTGTTGACGCGACTTGCCGGCAAGCCGGCGCGGATCATCGATTTCGACGAAGGCCTGGAGATCGAGCGCACGGTGCACGCGATGGCGCGCTCGTTCGCGGAACAGCGCTGGGTGGAGGTGCGGTAATAAGCCCCTTCTCCCCTTGTGGGAGAAGGTGGCCGAGCGAAGCTCGGTCGGATGAGGGGTTTTGGACGGATCGCTACAGCAAAGAATAAGCCCTTCAAATCCCTCAATATTTTTGCGCCGAGTTTCTTCCAGCACCCCTCATCCGGCTCGGCGCTGCGCGCCGATCCACCTTCTCCCACAAGGGGAGAAGGAGAAGTGCTCAGGCGGCTCCCGGACGGCCAGCGATCATGGCGCGTCGCGCCGACCGGCGCCGCTCGACGGCGTCGGCAAGGCCGTGCAGCACCGTTTCGGTGGTTTCCCAGTCGATACAGCCGTCGGTGATGCTCTGGCCATAGACGAGCGGCTTGCCGGGCACGACGTCCTGCCGGCCGGCGACGAGGTTGCTCTCGATCATGATGCCGATGATGCGCTCGTCGCCCGCCGCGATCTGGCCCGCCACGTCAGCCGCCACCAGCGGCTGGTTTTCCGGTTTCTTGTTGCTGTTGGCATGACTGACATCGATCATCAGCCGAGGCGCCACGCCGATCCGGCCGAGCTCAGCGGAGGCAGCAGCTATGCTTGCCGCGTCGTAGTTGGGCACAATGCCGCCGCGCAGGATGACGTGGCAGTCCTCGTTGCCGGTGGTCGTCGCGATGGCGCTGCGCCCACCTTTCGTCACCGCCATGAAATGGTGCGGCTGGGCGGCGGATTTCACCGCCTCGGCCGCGATCCGCAAATTGCCGTCGGTGCCGTTCTTGAAGCCGACCGGGCAGGACAGGCCTGATGCGAGTTCGCGGTGGATCTGGCTCTCGGTCGTGCGCGCGCCGATCGCGCCCCAGGCGACGAGGTCGGCAATGTATTGCGGAGTTGTCATGTCGAGGAACTCGGTCGCTGAGGGAAGGCCGAGATTGTTGACCGCCGAGAGCACGTTGCGGGCCATCCGCAGACCCTTGTCGATGTTGAAGCTGCCGTCGAGGTCGGGATCGTTGATCAGGCCCTTCCAGCCGATCGTCGTGCGCGGCTTCTCGAAATAAACCCGCATCACGATCTCCAGCCGGTCCGACAGGTTTTCACGCAGCGATGCCAAACGGCTGGCATAGTCTACGGCGGCGGCCGGGTCGTGGATTGAACAGGGGCCGACGACGACCACCAGCCGATCGTCGGTGCCGGTCAGCACCGCGTGGATCGCATTGCGTGACGCGGCAACGGTGCGCGTCGCCGTCAGCGTGCGCGGTATCTCCCGCATCACCTCGTCCGGCGTGCTCAATTCCCTTATTTCTTTGACCCGAAGATCGTCTGTGGTCGTCAACACGGCTTATGCTCCTGATTGGGAGACCTGCCGGCTGAAACAAAAAAGCCGCCAGGTCTGGCGGCTGTTCGGATATTGTTGCTGCAATCTTCAGATCGAGCGCAATCCTCCCGCCGCCAGCGAGCTCATAAAGTACCAATATGTGGCGGTCAGGTTGATCATGAGGGCTGATATAGTCGATGCGGATGCGCTTGTCACGTGCCTGGTGAGGAGGAGGTTTACTCCAGCCCATTCGCGATTGGCTGAAGCCCCCCGAACTTCGTCATCCTCGGGTCTGCGCCGCGTCGCTGCGCTCCTTGCTCCGCCCGTGGATGACGAAGCGTTCCGCTAGACTTGCCGGCGTTATTCCGGCGACGACCCGGCGACGCTCTGGTCGTAATCGACCAGCGACCCGGTCATGACGCCGGACTGCGGGCTGATCATATAGCTGATCAACCGGGCAAGCTGCGCCGGCTTCACCAATTGGCCCATCGGCTGCGCGGCTTCGGCCTTCTCCAACCAGTCCTCCGGGGCGTCGTGCCATTTCTTCTGCACGATCGCCTCGCCCTCGGTGTCCATCCAGCCGGGCAGCACCGCATTGCAGCGGATGCGATTGCCGCGATAGGCATTGGCGACATTCTTGGTGAGTGTCGCCAGCGCTCCCTTGCTTGACGAATAAGGCGCCAGGAACGACTGGCCGCAATGCGCCGACATCGACAGCACGTTGACGATCGAGCCCGGTGCCTGGCGCGCCAGCAAATGCGCCACCACGCCCTGCATCAGGAAAAACGGGCCGCGCACATTGGTCTGGAATATCTGGTCGAACAGATCCTCGGAGGTCTCGACCAGCGAGCCGCGAGCCGAGGTGGCAGCGGCGTTGACCAGCGCGTTGACGGAACCAAAATGGCCAATCGCCGTTTCGACCGCACGCTTGCAGTCGGCCACTTTTGAGACGTCGGCGCTGATGAAGATGGCATCGACGCCTGCCCCCTTGAGGATGGCGACAGCCTTGTCGCCCTTCTCCTGCGAGCGGCCGATCAGCGCCAGCGCCCGGCAACCCTCATCGGCCAGCGCTTCGGCGACGGCAAAGCCGATGCCTTGTGCGCCGCCGGTGACGATGGCGCGTGTTTCGGAATTGCGACCGGCGGAACCGTTCATCGCCTTGCTCCTGTGCTTGATAGTCAGATTGTTTTGTCGAGGCGGACGGTCTTGCCTTCCTTGGCCGATTTCAGCGCCGCATCCGCCAGCCTGAGCGCCACCAGCCCGTCCTTGCCGCTCGGCGCCGCCTTCTTGCCTGACGTCGCTGCCGCGATGAAGGCAGCGATCTCGTTGGCATAAGCGTCGAGATAACGGGTCATGAAGAAATCGTGCAGCGGCGGCCGCGTATAGCCTTTCTCATTGGCCAGTTCGATCGACACCGGCCGCTGGTTCTCGGCCGCAATCATGCCTTTCGAGCCATGCACCTCGATGCGCTGGTCGTAGCCGTAGGTGGCGCGGCGCGAGTTGGAGATAACGCATTGCTTGCCGGAGGCAGTTTCGAGGATGACGCTGACGCTGTCGAAGTCGCCGGCCTCGCCGATCTTCTTGTCGACCAGCACCGAAGCGTGAGCGCTGACCGCCACCGGCTCCTCGCCGAGCAGGAAGCGCGCCATGTCGAAATCATGAATGGTCATGTCGCGGAAGATGCCGCCCGAGCGGCCGATATAGTCGAGCGGCGGCGGGCCGGGATCGCGCGAGGTGATTGTCACCATTTCGACAGTGCCGATGGCGCCGTCGTCGATCGCCTTGCGCACGGCGGCAAAATGCGGATCGAAGCGGCGGTTGAAGCCGACCATCAGGGTGGCGCCGGCCTTGTCGACGACGGCCAGGCATTCTTCCACTCTGGCGGCGTCGAGGTCGATCGGCTTTTCGCAGAAAATCGCTTTACCCGCTTTGGCGAAGCGTTCGATCAGATCGGCATGAGTGTCGGTCGGCGTGCAGATGACGACCGCGTCGATATCGCCGGCCTTCTCGATGGCATCGATGCTGCGCACTTCGGCGTCATAGGCAGAGGCCAGATCGGTCGCCGCCTTCTCGAAGGCGTCGGCAACCGCAACCAGCCTGGCCTGCGGATTGGAACCAACGGCGCGAGCATGGACCTTGCCGATACGGCCGGCACCGAGAAGAGCAAAGCGAAGAGGCATGAAGAATTTTCCTTTGAGGATGGTTCGGAAGGGAGGGCGTGTCAGCGCCTGTGGCTCGGCGTTGGCCGTTACGCCGCAAGTTCTGCCTGCCCGGTCTTGGCACCGGTGATGTAGGAGACGATATCGTTGCCGTCGGTGTCTTGCTTGCGCAAATTGGCGACGATGCGGCCGCGCCGGAAAACGACGATGCGGTCGACCAGGTCGAACACCTGGCGCATGTTGTGAGAGATCAGGATCAGCGGTTCGCCATTCTCCTTCAGCGTGCGGATGATGTTTTCGACCTGCATCGTCTCCTGCACGCCGAGTGCCGCCGTCGGCTCATCCATGATGATGAGCTTGGAAGCAAAGGTCGCGGTTCTGGCAATCGCCACGCACTGGCGCTGGCCGCCCGACATGTGGCGGATAGTATTGGAAAGATTGGGGATCTTGACCGCTGTCCGGACCAAGGCTGCCTCGGTCGCCTTGCGCATGAACTTGCGATCGAGGATCGAGAAGGGCCCGAGATTGAAAAGCACCCGCTCGCGGCCGAGGAACAGGTTCGACGGCACGTCGAGGTCGTCGGCGAGCGCCAGGTTCTGGAACACCGTCTCGATGCCCGCCTCGCGGGCTTCGATGGGGCCGGCAAAATTCACTTCCTTGCCGTCGAACCACATCCTGCCGCTGGTGCGCTGCTCGACGCCGGTGATCTGGCGTACGAAGGTCGATTTGCCAGCGCCGTTGTCGCCCATGATGGCGACATGCTCGCCCTTGCGCAGCTCGAAGTCGGCACCCTCCAGCGCATGGACGCCGCCATAATACTTGGTCAGGTTTTCGGTCTTCAGGACGATGTCCGACATGATCAAGCCCTCATCGCCCGCAGGCGTTGGCGCCACTGGTCGAGTACGACTGCGCCGACGATGATCACGCCTTTGACCATCTCCTGATAATAGGCGTCGAGGCGCAGAAAGGTGAAGCCGGAGATGATGACGCCGAAGATCAGCGAGCCGATCACCGTCCCGATAATCGAACCGCGGCCGCCCGACAGCGAGACGCCGCCGATAACCGCCATGGCGATCGCGTCGAGCTCGTACATTACACCCATGCCGGCCTGGGCGGTGAGATTCTTGGAGCTCAGCACCACGGCGGCGAGCGCGGCGAGGACGCCGGCAATGACGTAGACGAGGATCTTGTGGTTGGCGATGTTGATGCCGGACATGCGCGCGGCGTCCTCATTGGAGCCGATTGCATAGCAGTGCTTGCCATATTTGGTGTAACTCAGGATCAGCTGGAACAGCACTGCGAGCGATATGAAAATGATGACCGGCATCAGCCCCTTGCCGATGGCGGCGAAACTCTCGGTCGGAAACGAGATCGGCTGCCCCTTTGACCACCATTTGGCGATGCCGCGTGCGGTGACCATCATGCCGAGCGTGGCGATGAACGGCGGGATGCGCGTGTAGGCGATCAAAGCGCCGTTGACCAGGCCGGCCAGCAGGCCGCAGCCGATCGCGACCAGCACGGGCACGATCACCGGCAGGTCGGTCCAGCCCTGGGCGATGAACATCGCCTTGGGGTTCGGGTTGCCATTGACGGTCGCCACCTGGGCGAAGCTCATGGCTATCATCGCCGTGGCGCCGACGATCGAACCTGAGGACAGGTCGATGCCGCCGGTAATGATCACCTGCGTCACGCCGATGGCAATAATGCCGACGATCGACACCTGCAGGATGATGATCTGCAGCCGCGCTTCGTTGAAGATCGCATCGATATTGTCGCGGGTATTGAAAAGGAAGCTGTCGCCCAGGAAGACCCGGCCGATCAGCTCGAAAGCGCCGACCAGGATGACGAGCGCCAGGAAGACGTTGAATTCGGCCGGCCATGCGCGCCGCTTCGCATCATAGCTGAGCCCGCCGACGCCGTGAGATGTCTGTGCCAATCGTGCTTCCTCCGTCAGCCACAGTCTCCACTCGGCGCTGTTCAGGCCGAGAGGGAAAAAGCGGAGCGGCGCTGTCTTACTTTGGCGCGCCGCTCCGTATCGGACAGGTCCGCCTCAGTTCTTCTTCAGGAACTTGTCGATATTTGCCGGCGTGACCAGCTGGAACGGGATGTAGACCTTGTGCTCGACCTTCTCGCCCTTCGCCAGCTTGAGCGCTGCGTCAAGCGCGCCGGCACCCTGGCCGGCCGCGTCCTGGAACACCGTCGCATCGAGGTCGCCCGCCTGCATCGCGGCAAGCGCATCCTGGGTAGCGTCGACCCCGCCGACGACAACCGACTTCATGTCGATGTTGGCGGCCTTCATCGCCTGGATGGCGCCGATGGCGCTTTCGTCATTATTGGCGATGACGCCGTCGAACGGCTTGCCGGTCGACAGCCAGTTGGTCATCAGGTTCTGCGCTTCTTCGCGCTTCCAGTTCGACGTCTGCTTGTCGATGATCTTGATGAAGCTGCACTCCGGTGTGGCGATCACGTCATCAATGTCCTTGGTGCGCTGCACCGCTGCCTGGTTCGACAGCTCGCCCATGATCACATAGACATTGGCTTCAGTCTTGCCGGCCTCCTTGAAGAGGCGGCAGACCTCCTTGGTCTCGAGCGTGCCGGAATCGGCTTCGTTCGAGGCGACGAAGGCCTCGTTTTCGGGCAGCGTGTCGACGTTGACCGGCTCGCGATTGACATAGACCAGTGGAATCTTGGCAGCGGCGGCTGCGTCCGACATCGCCTGGGTCGCCGAGGTGTCGACCGGGTTGACGATGATGGCGTCGACGCCTGAGGCGGCGAAGTTCTTGATCTGGTCGAGTTGCTTGGCGACGTCGTTCTGCGCATCCTCCACCTGCAGCTCGACGCCGTCCATGCCCTTGGCCTGTTCAATCATGCCGTTGCGCAGCACGGTGAGAAAATTGTCGTCGAACAACGCCATCGACACGCCGATCTTGGCGGCAAAGGCGGACGAACTCATTAGCGCCGCGAACGCGACGCCCAAAAGCAGTTTTTTCATTTTATTTCTCCTCCACATTGGTGTCCGGCTGCACCGATCTACCCGGAATCCCCGATCTCGCAGGGAATTCTCTCCCGATTGCCATTTTTGGTTCCAGAGGCATTTGCCTGAAACAGATCTTCCGGAACGAAAGAACCAAAATGCTCAGATGGTGAAATATTTATTCCATTTCGCGTGGGCGTCAAGCGAGATTTCGCCATGAGGAATGGATTTTCGGCATTTCGAGCGCTTTTGGACGGACGCTCAGGCAAGCGAGGCCTGAAAGCATTCTGATAGATTACATCATGTCTGCCGCCGATGACCGCGACGTCAGATGTTTTCTGGCAGATAAATGTCGAAGGGCAGAAAGGTCTGGCCCGGCGCATTCGCAGCGCCGGTCTCGATGGCATGCGCCATCAGCCCGACAAGCTCGCGGCAAAGCGCCGCCAGTGGCGTCGAGATCACCATGGTCAGGAAATTATCTGCCAGCGCCGCGCGGGAGTCGGGCGTGATCTCGTTGCAGACGACCGCCGGCATCTCAGCCGGCTTTGCCTCCCTCAGCGCCGAGATCGCGCCTTCCATGCCGCCACCGGCGACATAGCAACCGGCGAGATCAGGGTGCCGGGCCAGAAGCTCGATCATTGCATCATGCGTGATCTGGTTCGCTTCCAGATTGACCAACGTCTCGAGGAGAGTGAATTCCGGCGCCTGCTCGCGAAAGAAGGAGCGAAAACCGATCTCGCGAAGCTCATGGCCATGGAAGCGATGGCTGCCGACGAAGAGGGCAACCTTGCCAGGTCTCTTCGCGGCCTTCGAGATCATCCAGGCAGCGGTGCGGCCGACCTTGCGATTGTCCAGGCCAACATAGCCCTCGCGAATACCGGACGCAAAGTCGGAAAGCAGGGAGAACACCGGTACGCTATTGGCTTTGAGAGCCTCGACGGCGACCGTCAGCGTCGGGTGATCAGGCCCGACCAGGGCGACGGCCCTGGATTTGGCGGCCAGCTTGCGCATCCGCTCGACGATCTCGTCCGGCGCCAGCGAAGCGGCGAAGTCGATGGTGGCCACGCCGCGAAAGCGCGGCGACTGCGATACCGCCAGTTCAAGCTCGCGGGCAAATTCGCTGTAGAAGACGTCCTCCCGCCTCAACAGCAGGAACCCGAGCCGGTATTCGGGCAATTCATGGCGCATCCGCTGCTTGATCAATCCGGCTGCGTGATAGCCGATGCTGGTCGCGGCCTCATAGACGCGGCGCGCGGTTTCCTCGCGCACCGGCAAGCGGTTGTTCAGCACTCGATCGACGGTGGCAACGCTGACCCCCGAAATGCGCGCCAGGTCGGTGATCGTCGGGCGTTTCGCCATCGCTGCCTCATTCCACTGTTTGGCCCTTTTACACCATTCTGATGGAAAATGATAGAAACTATCTTTGTGATATTGAGCCTATCAGGGCTCGGCGTTATTTTGAACGCTGACCGAATATGATCGAGGCCTCCGCTATGGTGGATATTGGACTCCGAACCGGGAATACGAGCTCCGCAGCAGCGTCCCGACGCGACTACAGCCTGATCGGCCGCGACGCGAAGCTTGCCGTCGAGAGCGGGCTGGCGGCGGCCGAGTGGTATCACACCGACGTGCCGCGCAAGCAGATGAAGGAGCTGATGCAGCGCTCCGACGGCCCGGCGATCCGCGACACCATCATCTGGCTCGGCACCATGATCCTCAGCGGCGCCGGCGCCGCCTGGTTCTGGGGCAGCTGGTGGTGCGTGCCGTTCTTCTTCGTCTACGGCGTCCTCTACGGTTCCTCCACCGACTCACGCTGGCACGAATGCGGCCACGGCACCGCTTTCAGGACGCAGTGGATGAACCACGTGGTCTATCAGGTCGCCTGCTTCATGATTATGCGCAACCCGGTGACCTGGCGCTGGAGCCACACGCGACATCATACCGATACCATCATAGTCGGCCGCGATCCGGAGATCTCGGTGATGCGTCCGCCCGATCTGCTGCGCGTGGTGCTCAACTTCGTCGGCATTCTCGACGCCTGGCATGCGATGAGCGACATGCTGCGCAATGCAGCCGGTATCGTCAATCCGGCCGAAAGAACCTTCATTCCCGACCAGGAGCAGCCGAAGGCAATTCGCATTGCCCGCATCTGGACGACAATCTATGCCGCGACCATTGCGCTGGCGCTCTATACCGGCTCGTTCCTGCCGCTGATGCTGGTCGGGCTGCCCAGGCTTTACGGCGCGTGGCACCATGTCATGGTCGGCCTGCTGCAGCATGGCGGCCTGGCTGAAAACGTCACCGATCACCGGCTCAACAGCCGCACCGTCTACATGAACCCGATAAGCCGCTTCATCTACTGGAACATGAACTACCACGTCGAGCATCACATGTTTCCCATGGTGCCCTATCACGCGCTGCCCAGGCTGCACGAACTGATCAAGCACGATCTGCCGGCGCCGACACCATCCATCCTGGCCGGCTACCGCGAGATGATACCGGCTTTCCTGCGCCAGCTGCGCAATGAGGATTATTTCATCAAGCGCGAACTGCCGCCGACGGCGAGGCCCTATCGCGAGGATTTCCACAGCGATAACGCTGCTGTTGCGGTGGCTGCCGAATGACAAGCCCATGCCAAGGCACCAAACATCGAGGGACCCGTAAATGAGCGACTGGGTCGAGGCCTGTGACGCCGAGGACATCGACGAAGAGGACGTGATGCGCTTCGACCATGGCGGCCGCACCTTTGCCATCTATCGCAGCCCCGACGACGAGTATTTCGCCACCGACGGGCTTTGCACGCATGAGAAGGTGCATCTGGCCGACGGGCTGGTCATGGACGACATCATCGAGTGCCCGAAGCACAATGGCCGCTTCAACTACAAGACAGGGGCTGCCAGGGGCGCGCCGGTGTGCGTCGATCTAAGAACTTATCCGGTCAAAGTCGACGCCGGCAAAGTCCTTGTCCGGATCGGTTGATGATGACGAAGGGAATGGTCATCATCGGCGCCGGCGAATGCGGCGGGCGCGCCGCCCTTGCGCTGCGCGAGCTCGGCTATGATGGCCCGGTGACGCTGGTCGGCGACGAGCCGCATCTGCCCTATGAGCGCCCGCCGCTGTCGAAAGACGCGATGGTTGCCGACGCGCCCCTGATCAAGGCGATCGCCAGCGACGCGATCCTGGCCGAGCGCTCTATCCGGCATATCCACTCGGTTTTGGCTGTGGCGATCGACCGCACGGCGCATGTCGTGCGCCTGTCCGACGGTTCCGCCCTGGCCTACGACAAGCTCCTGCTGGCGACCGGTTCGGTGCCGCGCAAGCTGCCTATGCCGGGCCTTGGCGGGCGCTGCGTCTACCTCCGGACCTTCAACGACGCGCTGGCCATTCGCGCCCATCTCAGCGCCGGAAATCGCATCGCCATAGTCGGCGGCGGCTTCATCGGGCTTGAGCTTGCCGCGGCGGCACGCAGACTGGGTGCCGCGGTCACCATCATTGAGGCGCAGCCGCGCATCTTGATGCGCGGCGTGCCAGCCGAGATCGCTGAGGTCATCCATCAGGCGCATGAAGCGGAAGGCGTGAAAATCCTGTGCGGCGAGGGCATCGCCGCCATTGCCGATGATGGCGCCGAAGTGCGCATCGCGCTCGCCGGTGGACGCGACATTGTCGCCGATCTAGCCGTGATCGGCATCGGCGCCGTGCCGGTGACCGGACTTGCCGCGGAGGCGGGGCTGACCGTCGACAATGGCATCGCCGTCGACGCCGAGCTTCGCACCAGCGACCGGGATGTCTTTGCCGCCGGCGATTGCTGTTCGTTTCCGCTCGCCATCTATGGCGGCCGGCGCGTGCGGCTCGAAGCCTGGCGCAACGCACAGGAGCAGGGCGCGCTCGCCGCAAGGAATATGCTTGGCGCCGGCGAGTTCCATGCGGCGGTGCCGTGGTTCTGGTCGGATCAGTACGGCCTGACCTTGCAGATCGCCGGCCTGTCGGACGAAGGCCGCAGCATCGTGCGCCGCGACCTCGGCGACGGCGCCTTCATCCTGTTCCACCTCGCCGAAGACGGCAGGCTGGTTGCGGCAAGCGGCATCGGCGCCGGCAACGCGGTCGCCCGCGACATAAGGCTGGCCGAGATGCTGATTGCGAAGCAGGCAAGGCCGGCGCCGGAAGCGCTGGGCTCGCAGGCGATCAAGCTGAAGTCGCTGCTGGCGGCATGAACGCCGCGTGGATAATTGGCCGAGCGCGTTCGGCTAAAACAGCGCCTTCAGCTCCGGCAGCTTGTCGTTGACCAGCCAGCCATAGTAATTTTCCTCGGGCAGTTTTTCCGGCTCGCCCGCAGCGCGGCGCTTGTCGTTCTCGGCCTTCAGCGCATAGGCGCGCTGTTCGGGGTTGCCGACATTGTAGAGCGTCGACGTGATGCCGGGATTGCCTGAGATGTCAAAGCCGGCAATGCTTCTATAGGCGTCGATCGACTTCCTTATCGTCGCCGCGACATAAGGCAGTGTCAGGTCAGGATCCATGATGGTCTTGTAGACCGCGTTGGGATCGCCGACGTCGAGTTCCGGCAGGCCGGAAACCTTGTGCACGAGGTCGCTCATTTGCAGCGCCGTCAGCGGATTGAGCTGGCCAAGGCCAAAAGTCTGCCCGGCATAATAAGGCTGGAAGAAAGTGGCGCCTAAGCGGTCGTTGGGAAAGCTCTCGCCGTCGACGGTCTTGCCACGGAACGACCGGTTCCACACCTGTTCGCGGCACTCCCACAGATCGTAGCTGTCGGACTTCCCTGCGCATTTCGTAAATTGCGGCCGCTGCACGAAATCGGAGATGTCCTCGCCATCATAGGCAAAGGAGAGCTTGCTCGACAGATACGAAATCGCCTTGACGTAGTAGGTCTGCAGCCGGTCGTAGGCATCGACATTGTAGGTGTGCTCGCCGACGATGGCGCCGACGATATGCATTGGGTCGATTCCATAGGCCGCGGCTGCCTGCTTGATCTTGCCGCGCAACTCGGCATCGTTCTGGAGCAGCGCAAAGACTTTGCGGTATTTCGCCTGGAAGGTGGTGTTGGTCGCCTGGGTGCGCCGGCTCGAAGCGCCCGGTATGTCGGGCTGCTCGGTGTTGCGGTTGCCCGGCGGCACCATCGTTGCCGCTTGCGCGGCGAACATGGCTGCCGCCAGCGTCAGCCCCAAAATGACGAGGATCAGTTTTTTCATGCGCCGCCGCCCAAATAGTCGCCGGCAAACTAGGTAATGCTCCACCGGGAGTCGAGAGACGCCTGCACCCGACGGGACGAAAGCTTGCCGGATGCTTCCATTTGGCCACACATCGGGAATGCTGGGCCAAATTGGGGAGGCCGGGAGCAATTCCCCGACCCTCTTCGAGAATGAAGCGTCTCCTACAGGATGAAACGCGACAAGTCCGTGTTTCTGGAGAGGTCGCCGACATGCTTCTCGACATAGGCGGCATCGATGGTCACCGAGGTGCCGTTGCGGTCCGGCGCGTCATAGGAGATATCGTCCAGCACCCGTTCCATCACCGTCTGCAGCCGCCTGGCGCCGATATTCTCGACGCTGGCGTTAAGGTCCACGGCGATGCCGGCCAACGAATCGATCGCGTCATCGGTGAAGACCAGGTCGACGCCTTCGGTCTTCATCAGCGCGATATACTGCTTGATCAGGCTGGCTTCGGTCTCGGTGAGGATGCGGACGAAATCGTCCTTCTCCAGCGCCCGCAGCTCGACACGGATCGGCAGGCGGCCCTGCAATTCCGGCAGCAGATCGGATGGCTTGGCGACGTGGAACGCACCTGAAGCGATGAACAGGATGTGGTCGGTCTTCACCGGTCCGTATTTGGTCGCAACCGTGGTGCCTTCGACCAGTGGCAACAGGTCGCGCTGGACGCCCTCGCGCGAAACACCGGCACCGATGCCGCCTTCACGCGAGGCGATCTTGTCGATCTCGTCAAGGAAGACAATGCCGTCATTCTCGGTCGATTCGAGTGCCCTGCGCACCACTTCGTCCTGATCGAGCAGCTTGTCGGACTCGTCGCTGATCAACAGCCCGTAGGACTCCTTGACGGTCGTCTTGCGCAACTTGGTCTTCTTGCCGCCCATCGCCTTCGACAGCATGTCGTTGATGTTGAGCACGCCGATATTGGCGCCCGGCATGCCGGGGATCTCGAAGCCAGGCATGCCGCCATTGCCGGTATCGGCCACTTCGATCTCGATCTCCTTGTCGTCGAGCTCGCCGTCGCGCAGCTTCTTGCGGAAACTGTCGCGGGTGGCCGGGCTCGCCGTCTTGCCGACGAGCGCTTCGAGCACCCGTTCCTCGGCGTTGATGTGGGCACGCGCCTTGACGTCCTCGCGCATCTTCTCGCGCACCAGCCCGATGGCGATCTCGACCAGATCGCGGATGATCTGCTCGACATCGCGGCCGACATAACCGACCTCGGTGAACTTGGTGGCTTCGACCTTGACGAAAGGCGCACCGGCAAGGCGTGCCAGGCGGCGTGAAATCTCGGTCTTGCCGACACCGGTCGGGCCGATCATCAGGATGTTCTTCGGCATCACCTCTTCGCGCATCTGGCCCTCGAGCTGCTGGCGGCGCCAACGGTTGCGCAAGGCAATCGCCACGGCACGCTTGGCGTCTTTCTGGCCGATGATGAAGCGGTCGAGTTCCGAAACGATTTCGCGGGGAGAGAAGGTGCTCATGTCACTAAATTCCACTTTGCCACTGCCGAATGGACTCGAACGGATGCAGCAGCATGATCACGTTGAGTGTCAGATTGTCCCGGATGAGATAGCCGACACCGAATTCGAAGATGAGGGCGAGGGTCACGATCACCCATATAGGAAACCTTCGCGCCATGACAAACCCCAGCACCATGGCCAGCGTGTCGGACACCGAATTGATGATGCTATCGCCATAATAGTCGAGCGAGATTGTGCCGGCGCGGTAGCGGTCGATGATGAAAGGGCTGTTCTCGAGCAACTCCCAGCCGCCCTCTATAACCACCGCAAAGGCCAGCCTGAGCCCGATCGGCGAGCGCGGGAAAAGGAACCACGCCAGCGCATAGAACAAGAAGCCGTGAATGATGTGCGAGAAGCTGTACCAGTCGGAAATATGCTGGGAATTCTCGGAGCTCTGCACAATGCCGTGCCACAGCTTGACATAGCCGCAGGTACAGATCGGCGTCCGCCCCATGCCGTAGAGGACCCCGGCCTGGAAGATGACCAGGCCGAGAACCAACAGAAGCCCCATTCGCCAGCTGTCTTCGTAGGCCGAGACGGTTTTGTCGCTGGATACGCTCATGCTGCTATTGCCCCTCTTTTGCCTCACCCTGTCCGGCGTCGCCCTCTGGGGCATCAATCGCCATCAGCACGGCATCGCCATATTCCGACTTCCTGCGATCGATAGCCCTGAAACCGGCCTTTTCATAGGCACGGATAGCCCGTGCATTGGCGGGGTCCGGGTCGATGATGACGCGCGGCGTACCTTCCTCGAAAAGCTGCTCGACGAACTGCCGGACGATCGCCGAGCCGTGGCCGACCCCGACAAGCCCCGGCACGCCGATCGACAGATCGATGCCGAGCGTGCCGAACGGCTGGTCGCTATAGGGATGGCCGTCCTCCAGATGCGGATCGTAGCTCTGCAAATAGCCGATGGGCTTTCCGTCGAGCTCGATAATCAGCGGCTCGACCGAAATGCTGTCGATATGCTCGCGGATCTCCGCAATCTCGGTCTCTGGGTCGTTCCACCATTCGGCGACATGCGGCTCGGCAAGCCAGCCGGCGATCATCGGCAGGTCCCTCTGGATCACCGGCCGAAAACCATAGCGGAGGCTCCGCTCAGGCGGCATCGAGGGTTTCGACGACGAAGTTGTTGTTTGTGTAGACGCAAATGTCTGACGCGATCTGCATCGCCTTGCGGGCGATCTCCTCTGCGCCCTTGTCGCTGTCCATCAAAGCGCGTGCCGCCGCCAGCGCGTAATTGCCGCCGGAGCCGATGGCCATGACGCCAAATTCGGGCTCCAGCACGTCGCCGGTGCCGGTCAGCGCCAGCGACACCGACTTGTCGGCCACCAGCATCATTGCTTCCAGCCGGCGCAAATAACGGTCGGTGCGCCAGTCCTTGGCGAGCTCGACGCAGGCACGTGTTAGCTGGTCGGGATATTGTTCGAGCTTGGCTTCGAGCCGCTCAAGCAGCGTGAAAGCATCGGCGGTGGCGCCGGCAAAACCGGCGATGACGTTGCCGCTTTTGCCGATGCGGCGCACCTTCTTGGCGTTGCCCTTCATGATGGTCTGGCCGAGGCTGACCTGGCCGTCGCCGGCGATCACCACCTTGCCGCCCTTGCGCACGGTCAGGATGGTCGTGGCATGCATGGTCAGTTCATTCGACATTTTCTGCTCCGATCAGCACCGATCCCATCGAGGCGATCGGCGCGTTACGAGTGACTTGATCGGCCATATGTATGCATAGGCCGGATGATTGCAAACCGGCCATCCGCCGGGCCGGACTGTGCTCCGCAGCGGTAACTGGCAATCGCCGGATCATGCTGCTAGAAGGCTTTCGTTTTCAGGCATGTGAACGCCTGAACCGTGCAAATCTGAGACAAGGATGAGGTCATGGCGCCCCGTTCCGCCGAGATAAGCCGCAAGACCAGGGAAACCGACATCGCCGTGTCGGTTCAGGTCGACGGCTCGGGCAAATCCGACATTTCGACGGGCGTCGGCTTCTTCGACCATATGCTGGACCAGTTGTCGCGCCATTCGCTGATCGACATGACCGTGAAGGCCAAGGGCGACCTGCACATAGACGACCACCACTCGGTCGAGGATACGGGCATCGCGCTCGGCCAGGCGCTGGCCAAGGCGTTGGGCGAGCGGCGCGGCATCATGCGCTACGCCTCGATCGATCTCGCCATGGACGAGACACTGACGCGGGCGGCAATCGATGTCTCCGGCCGGCCTTTTCTGGTCTGGAATGTTTCGTTCTCGTCGCCGAAGATCGGTACGTTCGATACCGAGCTGGTGCGCGAATTCTTCCACGCGCTGGCGCAGAATGCCGGCATCACGCTTCATGTCACCAATCATTACGGCGCCAACAACCACCACATCGCCGAGACCTGCTTCAAGGCCGTGGCGCGTGTGTTGCGTTCGGCGCTTGAGCGCGACCCGCGCCAGCCGGACGCGGTTCCCTCCACCAAGGGATCCCTGAAAGGATAGCGTCATGGCCATCTATGTCGTGATGAAGCCGCCAGGCCGCAGCGAAAGCGTGGACACTACCTTTATCCGTGACGGCTTTGCCTGGCTCGGCTTCCTGGTGCCGCCGCTGTGGCTGGCCTGGCACCGGCTGTGGGTCGAGGCGGCATTGGCGTTTGTCGCCATGGGCCTGCTCTCGATGCTAGGCGAAAGGCTGGACCTGGAAACAGCCGGCTCGCTTTTATCCCTGCTTGTCATGCTCTTTGTCGGACTGGAAGGGCAGGGCTTGCGGATCGCAGCCCTGCGCCGTCGCGGCTGGCATGAATGGGGCGTGGTCGAGGCCGACAGGCTCGACGACGCAGACCTCCGCTATGCATTGGAAGCCGATGCTCAGTCGGATGAACAACCGACGGTGCAACGCATCGTCCCAGACGCAGCACATGCCCGGTCGGCGCAGATGGGCCTGGCGCTGGGGCTGAACCATATTCCGGGAAAGCCCTGAGATGAGGGTAGCGATCATCGATTACGGGTCGGGCAATCTGCGCTCGGCCACCAAGGCCTTCGAGCGTGCCGCGCATGAAGCCGGTATTGCCGCCGCGATCGAACTCACCGCCGATGCCGAGCGGGTCAGGACCGCCGACCGCATCGTCCTGCCCGGCGTCGGTGCCTATGCCGATTGCGCCGCTGGACTGCGTGCGGTAGCCGGCATGTGGGAAGCGGTCGAGGAGGTGGCGATCGCCAAGGCTCGGCCGTTCCTCGGCATCTGCGTCGGCATGCAGCTGATGTCGGAGCGAGGCCTGGAAAAGACCGTCACAAAGGGCTTTGGCTGGGTCGCCGGCGACGTCAAGGAGATCACGCCGGCCGATCCGACACTGAAGATCCCGCAGATCGGCTGGAACACGATTGACCTGAAGCGCAAGCATCCGCTGTTTTCCGGCATTGCGACGGGTGGCAAGGGACTGCATGCCTATTTCGTCCACTCCTACCATCTCGATGCACGGAAGGAGGATGAGGTGCTGGCGGTTGCCGACTATGGCGGCCCGGTAACGGCCGCTGTCGCTCGCGACAACCTCGCCGGAACGCAATTCCACCCCGAGAAGAGCCAGGCGCTGGGCCTGGCGCTGATCACCAATTTCCTAGGCTGGAGGCCCTGAACCATGAGCAAGAAGGGCTATTGGATGGCAATGGTCGATGTCCGCGATCCCGAGATCTACAAGCGATATATCGAGGCCAATGCCGCGGCTTTCGCGAAATACGGCGCGAAGTTCCCGGTGCGCGCCGGGCGGTACACCAGCCCGGAAGGACCGGCAGGCAATCGCCACGTGCTGGTGGAGTTCGAATCCTATGAAAAGGCGCTGGAATGCTACGGCTCGCCTGAATACCAGGAGGCGTTGAAGTACAGGCTCGCCGGCTCGACCGGCCACTTTGTCATCGTCGAAGGCGCCTGAAGGTGTTTCTGTTTCCGGCGATAGACCTCAAGGACGGCAAATGCGTGCGCCTCAGGCATGGCGACATGGCGACCGCCACCATCTACAATGACGATCCCGCCGCTCAGGCGCGCGTCTTCGAAGAGCAGGGCTTCGAATGGTTGCACGTCGTCGACCTCAACGGCGCCTTCAAGGGCCAGAGCGTCAACAGCGCCGCGGTCGGCGCCATCCTGAAGGCGACGAGCAATCCGGTGCAGCTCGGCGGCGGCATCCGCACCCTGGCGCAGATCGAGGACTGGCTCGACCGTGGGCTGGCCCGCGTCATTCTTGGCACCGTGGCGGTCCGCGATCCGGATCTGGTCAGGCAGGCCTGCAAGGCATTCCCGGGCAAGATCGCTGTCGGCATCGACGCCAAGGGCGGTAAGGTCGCGGTCGAAGGCTGGGCTGAGGCCTCGAGCCTCGGCGTCATTGAACTGGCGAGGAAATTCGAGGGTGCCGGCGTCGCCGCCATCATCTACACCGATATCGACCGCGACGGTGTGCTGACTGGCATCAACTGGGACGCCACCATCGATCTCGCCGACGCGGTGTCGATCCCGGTTATCGCCTCGGGCGGGCTCGCCTCGATCGCCGACATCGTGCGCATGACCATGCCCGATGCCCGCAAGCTCGAAGGCGCGATCTCCGGCCGCGCCCTCTACGACGGCCGCATCGACCCGGCCGAGGCATTGGCGATCCTGCGTGGCAAACCGATGGCAGGGTGTGAAACGTGAAGGTCTCGATTATCGTTGCTCCCTACGACAGCGGGCACTATCACGAGGGGTGCGGCCAGGGGCCGGACGCCATCGTCGGCGGTGGGCTGGTCGAAGCCCTGACCGTGGCTGGCCATGATGTCGCCGTCGAAGATATCGGCAAGGTCGGAGACGAGCAGGGGCGCGAAATTGCAACCGGCTTCGCCGTCTGCAACGCCGTCGCGACCAAGGTTAACCTCGCCCGCGATGGAGGACGCTTCCCCATTATCCTTGCTGGAAATTGCCTGACCGCCGCCGGTGCGGTTGCCGGTGAAGCGGCGGATTCGATCATCTGGATCGACCAGCATGGCGATCTCAACACGCCGGAGACGTCGGCCTACGGCTTTCTCGACGGCATGGCGCTGGCGGCGACGCTCGGGCTCTGCTGGCATCCGATGGCGGCAGCAATTCCGGGGTTCCGGCCGATAGACCCGGCGCGCTGCATGCTGGTCGATGCCCGCGACCTCGATCCCGACGAAAAGCGACTGCTGGAAACTTTGCCGATCGTGCGCACCGAATGTGCCGGTGCACTCGATATGATCGGAAAGCTCACGGCGGCAGGGACTGTGCGGGCGCATCTGCATCTCGACCTGGATGTTCTCGATCCGGATGTGCTGCAGGTGAACCGCTACGCGCACCCGGGCGGCCCGAGTCCGGAACAGCTGCGGCAGCTTGCCTGCGGACTGGCCAGGTCAATCCCGATTGTCGGCGTGACGCTCTCGGCCTACGACCCGGCCTTTGATTCCCAGTCCGAAGTTCCGCCCGTCGTCGGCCAGCTGCTTGTCGACTTTCTTGCGGCGATCGAGAGGATCTGATGCTGAAAGCCCGCGTCATCCCCTGTCTCGACGTCAAGAACGGCCGTGTCGTCAAGGGCGTCAATTTCGTCGACCTGGTCGATGCCGGCGATCCCGTCGAAGCGGCAAAAGCCTATGACGCGGCCGGCGCCGACGAGCTCTGCTTTCTCGACATCACCGCCTCGTCGGAAAACCGCGAGACCATTTTCGATGTCATCGCCCGCACCGCCGAACAATGTTTCATGCCGCTGACCGTTGGCGGTGGCGTCCGTCAGGTCGCCGACATCAGGAAGCTGCTACTGGCCGGCGCCGACAAGGTGTCGATCAACACGGCGGCGGTGAAGACCCCAAATTTTGTCGCCGAGGCTGCCGACAAATTCGGCAACCAGTGCATCGTCGTCGCCATCGATGCCAAGAAAGTGTCCGCTGCGAGCGAGGCTGATCGCTGGGAGATATTCACCCATGGCGGCCGCGAGAAGACCGGCATCGACGCCGTCGAGTTCGCTCGGCGAGTGGTCGACCTCGGCGCCGGCGAGATCCTGCTGACATCGATGGACCGCGACGGCACCAAGGCCGGCTATGATATAGCCCTTACCCGCGCGGTCGCCGATGCCGTACGCGTGGCGGTCATCGCTTCCGGTGGCGTCGGCACGCTCGACCACCTTGTCGAAGGCATTCGCGACGGCCATGCCGGCGCGGTGCTGGCGGCGTCGATCTTCCATTTCGGCACCTACAGCATCGCCGAAGCCAAGCTGCACATGGCTCAGGCCGGACTGCCGATGCGGCTGGACTCGCCGGGTAATCGGTCCTAGAGCCTTTCCGGCTAAGAAGAGGCTGTAAACGCCGTCATGACCGAGTTCTCGCTCTCCGATCTGGAGAAGATTATTGGCGAACGCGCACGTTCCGGCGATCCGGATTCGTGGACGGCCAAGCTCTTTCAGCGTGGCATGAGCAAGGCAGCGCAGAAACTCGGCGAAGAGGCAGTCGAAACGGTGATCGCAGCCGTCAGCGCCGACCGGGACGCGCTTGTTTCGGAAAGCGCCGATCTCATCTATCATTGGCTTGTCGTTCTTGGCGTAGCGGGCATTCCGCTGAGCGATGTGCTCAACGAGCTTGAACGCCGCACCGGTCGTTCGGGCATCGCCGAAAAGGCGTCTCGGCTGGACCGGGGCTGATCGCTGCGGAGGAACTCGATGGACCAGCTCGCTCCTACCGAGAAGTATTCACCCTATCGTTTCTTCTCGGCCGAGCAATGGTCGCGGTTCCGCGCCGATACGCCGATGACGCTCACCGAGGACGAGGTCCGTCGTCTGCGGTCGCTGAACGATCCGGTCGATCTCCACGAGGTCGAGCGCATCTATCTTTCGATGTCGCGGCTGTTGTCGGCTCATGTCGAAGCCAGTCAACTCCTGTTCAGGCAGCGCCAGGCCTTCTTCAACGCGCTGGACGCGGCCAAGACACCGTTCATCATCGGCATTGCCGGTTCCGTCGCGGTCGGCAAATCGACCACGGCGCGCGTGCTGAAGGAGCTGCTGGCGCGCTGGCCGTCGAGTCCCAAGGTCGACCTGGTCACCACCGACGGTTTCCTGCTGCCGAACGAAGTCCTGCGCCGCAACAACCTGATGGAGCGCAAGGGCTTTCCGGACAGCTACGACGTCGGCGCGCTGCTGCGCTTCCTGTCCGGCATCAAATCGGCGCAGCGCAACGTCCGCGCGCCGGTCTATTCGCACCTGACCTATGACGTCATCCCGGGCGAGTTCCAGACCATCGACCGGCCGGACATCCTGATCTTCGAGGGCATCAACGTCCTGCAGCCGGGCAAGCTGCCGAAGGATGGCAAGATCGTGCCTTTCCTGTCGGATTTCTTCGACTTTGCCATCTACATCGATGCCGAGGAGGCGCTGATCCATCACTGGTATATCGCCCGCTTCATGCGGTTGCGCGAAACCGCCTTCCGCGACCCGGCCTCCTTCTTTCACCGCTATTCGCAACTTTCCGAGGATGCGGCCCGCGCCATCGCCGAGGGCCTGTGGACCAACATCAACCTGAAGAATCTGCGCGAGAATATATTGCCGACCCGCGCCCGAGCCGATCTCATCCTGCGCAAGGGCGCCAACCATCTGGTCGAGGAAGTGGCGCTCAGGAAACTGTGAAATCCCGGGACATTCCTTAAAGTCATCTTAACCCAGTCTTTCTATTGTCGGGCCTGATCTGCGGGCTCGGCAAACAAATGAATGCGCCATTCCTAAACATCGATCGGCCGGCAGCTGACCGCATCGCACGTCCAGGCAGCGGCGGCGCAACGATTGCCCTGATCGTGCCTGTCCACAATGAGGAAGGCGCAATTGCTCCATTCCTGAAGGCGGTATGCGAAAGCACCGCGCCGCTGAAGGACAAAGGCGTTGCCCTCGAGTTCATCTTCGTCAACGACGGCAGCAGCGATACGACGCTCGAAAAGCTGATCGAAGCCCAACAAACCGATCCACGCATCCACGTAATCGACCTTTCACGCAATTTCGGCAAGGAAGCCGCGATGACCGCGGGGCTCGACAGCTGCGATGCCGATGCAGCGATCCCGATGGATGTCGATATGCAGGATCCGCCGCATGTCATTCCGCTGCTTGTAGAAAAGTGGCGCGAGGGTTTTGAGGTTGTTCTGGCCAAGCGAGCCAATCGGTCGAGCGACAGCTTTCTCAAGCAGCGCTCCGCCTCGATGTTCTACCGCGTTCACAACTGGATCGCGCAGCAGAAGATCCCGCACGATGTCGGCGACTTCCGTTTGATCGACCGCCAGGTCATCCAGGCGCTGCGGTCTTTGCCCGAACGCCGTCGTTTCATGAAGGGCCTGTTCGCCTGGGTCGGGTTCCGTACCGCAAGCGTCGAATATGTCCGCGATCAGCGCATCGCCGGCCAGTCGAAATTCTCCGGCTGGAAGCTGTGGAACTTCGCGCTCGAAGGCATCACCAGCTTCTCCACCGCTCCGCTTGAAATCTGGACCTATGTCGGCGCGACGATTTCCGCGCTGTCGTTCCTCTACGGCCTGCTGATCGTCGCCAAGACAATGATCTTTGGCGTTGATGTGCCCGGCTACGCCTCCCTGCTGGTCAGTGTTCTTTTCCTTGGCGGCATCCAGTTACTCGGCATCGGCATCATCGGACAATACCTCGGCAGGGTCTACGCCGAGATCAAGCAGCGTCCGATCTACATCGTGCGCCGCAAATATGAGGGAATGAGCTGATGGAGATCGACGCCTACCGACAGATGGCCGCCACCGAAGACGAGCATTGGTGGTTCTGCGGGCGTCGCGCCATCGCCGAGGCGGTCATTCGCAGCATCGGCCTGCCTGAAAACGCGCGCATCGTCGAGATCGGCGCCGGCACCGGCGGCAACATCCGGATGCTGGAGCAGTTCGGCGCAGTGACGGCAGTCGAGATGAGCGATCTCGCGCGCAGGATTGCCTGGGAAAAGACCGGCCGCGACTTCCTCGCCGGACATCTGCCGGACAACATTCCTGTCGCGCCGCAAAGCTGCGACCTCGTCTGCCTGTTCGACGTGCTGGAACATGTCGCCGAAGACGAGGCGTCGCTTGCCGCGATCCGCCAGATGCTGAAGCCGGGCGGCGGCGTCGTCCTCACGGTGCCAGCACACCAATGGTTGTGGAGCACGCATGATGTTGGGCTGCATCACATGCGGCGCTATTCACGCAATCTGCTGCGTGAACGAATTGAAAAGGCTGGTTTCGCGATCGACCGGCTGAGCTACACAAATGCCGCGCTCTTCCCGGTAGCGGCGCTGGCACGACTGGTGGACAGGTTGCGCAGGCCGGCCTTGCCAGCCGGTCATGCCACGCCGCCGAAACCACTGAATGCAGCGATGAAGGCAGTGTTTTCGGCGGAAGGCCGCATCATACCAAATGCAAGCTTGCCCTTCGGGGTTTCGCTGCTGGCGGTATTCCGCAAGAACAGCGCCGTCGAAACCGCTCGCCCCGACGAGAAATTGGCAGCTTGACCGCGTCATGGGCACCGGCTCGTATCGTCGACTATCGCGCTTTGCGCTGATTGGCATCGCGTCGACGCTGATCTACGCCGTTTGCGCTTTTCTGCTGTCGCGTGGACAGGCAACGGCAGCCTTGCCGGGGGCGCTCACATCGTTTGCGGCCTACGCCGTCGCCGCGTTGTTCTCCTACACCGGGCATAAATATTTCACGTTCACCTCGGGCGGCAGTCACGCTATGGAATTGCCCCGCTTCCTCCTGCTCACCGCTTCCGGCCTCGCCGTCGCGATCGCCCTGCCGGGGCTTTTGACCCAGATGCTCGGCGTCCCTGCCGCAATCCCGATCCTGCTCACCTGCATTGCCGTGCCGGTCATCAACTATGTCGTCCTCGGGCGGTGGGTGTTTCGTGGTCTCTAGCGCGCGATCCCTCAGTGAACTGCTGCCCGGCGCCAACCGCTTCTCGCCCTTTGCGGGCGTAGCGGGTGCTCCGTTGCTGCTGGCCTGCCTGATCGTCACATACGCCGTCTGGCTATCCACCGTTGCAATCCCGACCAATGTCGACGTGTCATGGCTTCTGGTCGTCTGCGACCGCCTGCTTGGCGGAGAGCGGCTCAACACGGACATCGTGGAGACCAACCCACCTTTCTCGATCTGGCTCTACATGCCGTTCATGCTCCTGGAAAAGCTCACTGGCATGCGTGCGGAATTCTGGCTGACGCTTGGCGTCGTTTGCCTGAGCCTGGCCAGTCTTTCCGTTTCCGTCCGCATTCTCGCGCGCGATGAACCGGTCTACCGGCAGCCCCATGCGCTGTGGGCGGCAGCGGCGGCCCTGTTTTTGATCCTGTGTTTCATGCCGGATCAATTCGGCCAACGCGAGCACTTCGCATTGATTGCCATTCTGCCTTGGGTGGCGTTGCAATGCACACGTCAGCGGAACCTGGATTTCAGCGCGGGCTCGCGCCTGGAGCACATGGTCGCGGGTTTCGGCGCGGCGGTCGTGGTCATGGTCAAGCCGCCCTATTTTGTGCTGGCCTTCATGTTGCCGTCGCTCTGTCTTGCGCTTGAAAGGCGGTCGCTGAGACCGCTCTTCGTCGCAGAGAACCTGGTGGGCGCTGCGATCGTGGCCGCCTATATAGCGTCCATCGCGCTCTTCGACCGCGCTTACATCAGCGACGTCCTGCCCTTGGTCAGGGAGGTCTATCTTCCGTTGAGGGCCTCTGCCGCCGATATGCTGGCAAACTGGCCGAAAGTGGTGCTGCTTCTGGCCGCCGCCACCGTGCTTGCGGCCGGCGGCCTGAGAAAGACGAACTGGGACGTCAGGATTCCGCTCCTGACCGCCCTGGGGTTCATTCCGGCCTTCATTGTCATGGGCAAGGGTTGGCCCAATCACGCGCTGCCGATGGTCGTTGTTGCGACACTTGCATTTGGCATCCAGCTTGTGCGGTTCGGCACATTCGGCAGTGCAGGCTTCGTTCGCAAGGCCGCCCTGATCTTCGGCTGCGTGCTGGTGCTGCAAATAGCGGTCAGGGCACAGTACGCGGCGCTGACGACGGATAACGGCCCGATCGCCCGGTCTGTCGCCGCGATCCGCGCAACGGTCGAAACCCCGGCCATCATGTCGATTGCCGACCAGATGCAGGTTGCCCATCCCCTCGCCAGGCTGGTCGGCGGCAGGTTCATATCACGCCATCCGAGCGCCTGGGCGGTCTCCAACGCGGACACGCTCGCCCGCGTCACCGGCGATCTCGAACGGAGACCGGAACTTGAAAGCATCCGCGATCGGGTGATCGGCGAAAACGCCGCCGAGATATCAGCGAAGAAGCCCGATATCGTGCTGTCAGGCTCGCCGGCGTGGACTGCCCTGATGCTGCAGGACAAGCGGATCCAGGTCGCCTTGGCCGGCTATCGTCTGCTGCACGCCGAGCCGGAAATCACTGTCTATCTGCGTTACACGGCGCCTGCGCCGCTCCAAACCGATTGAGCAGGACCCCCCGGAAACCCATGACACGGCTGGATCCAATCGCTCCACTGGACGACATATGGCTCGATCTCGAGAGCCTCGGTGCAACAGCATGAGCGTCTCGAACGACATTGGCGGCTTGAGCCGCTGGCGCGACCGGGATATTGCGGCGTCGCTGCTTCCTAGCCGCAATGTCCTGGCCATTGCCGCAGTCACCGTCTTCTCGATCTTCTGGCAGCGACGTTGGGGGACTGTTCCCGACACTAGCTGGCTGATCACGGTCTGCGAGCGTATGCTGTCCGGTGAGCGGCTTTACTCGCAAATCTACGAGACCAATCCCCCATTCAGCGTCTGGCTCTATCTGCCGCCAGTGGCTGCAGCCAGATTGCTGGGCACCGCCCCGGAAATCCTGGTTGAGGCCTGGACATACCTTGCCGTGCTTATCGGACTTTCGCTCTCGGGCGTGATCGTCAAGCGTGCGGGTTTCACCGAAACTGCATCATTGTTTGCACTGGGGCCAGCGTTTTGCGCAATGTTGGTGGTCTTCCCCGGAAATGCCTTCAGCGAGCGGGAGCATATCGGCATGGCACTTTTCATGCCGCTGCTTGCGCTTCATGCCTGGCGCGCGCGCAGAGATGCAGCTGCCCAACCAGACCCCGGGCTCGCCGTACTCGCCGGCCTGTCGGGCAGCATTCTGCTGCTGGTCAAGCCCTACTATGCGATCATGGTGTTGGCGCCGGCGCTGGTCGTTGCAGTGCGCCGGCGCAGTCTGAAATCGATCTTCGCCCTGGAACACTGGGTCATTGGCGGCATCTGCGTTGTCTATCTCAGCACGGTCACGCTGATCCATCCGGAATTTGTGCGCGACATCTATCCCCTCTTGGCGGACGTTTATGCAAAGATCGGCATCTTTTGGCCGATTGTGATCGGCTACGGTTTCTCGTGGTGTTTCCTTGTCTTCCTGATCTGGTGGCTGTGGCCGGCCAGGCGGTTTCCAGAGCTGGCGGCGGTAGCGTTGGCGGCATCGATCGCCGGCATGTTTCCCCTGTTCTACCAAGCCAAAGGCTGGTCTTATCATGCCTATCCCGCGATCTTTTGCGCTGTGGCAGCCATTTTCTGCCTGTTGGCACTGCCCAGGATCGTGCAGCGGCCGTCGAAGCTGTTGACGTTCGTGACGGCTCCTTCGCGAGCTTGGGCATTGGCGGCGGTGGCAATCGCTTTCTTGCCGTACTGGAGCACCCAGAAACCAGGGCCGGCGCTGGTTGCTGCAATTCGCGCCGCCACCGATCGGCCGACCGTAGCGTTGGTCAGTTCGGATATTTCCTCGGGACATCCGTTGAACCGTATGATCGATGGGCAGTTCGTTTCGACCCACGTCAGCGATTGGCTTGGAGCGTTCGCACTTTCCCTGTCCCGGCAGGCATCTCTCTCGGGTGACACCGCCGAAGCCATGCGTTACCAAGCCATCATGGCGCGCTACGTCGAAAGCAAACGCGAAGAGTTCGTGCGTCTGCGCCCGGATATCGTCGTCTTCAAGAAAAACAACACGATGTGGACAAGCCAATTGATGGAGCGTTTTGGCTTTGACGCCATCCTGGCGCACTACCGCATTCTTATCGAGGACGAGACCGAGCGCATCTATCTGCGCGACGATTATGTCCGCCCGGGCCACCGGCCACCCGAACAGCCTATTTCGGCATCGTCACCCGTCGCAGCGTCAGATTGATGCGGCCGCCACTCCTGAGCAATGCCGAGGTCGACGGGTAGATACGGTCGACGCCGTGAAAGCAGAGCCGCCCTTCGCCGCCAAGCACGACGACGTCGCCGCTCCTCAGCCTGAACGATTTGGTGGCGCCGTCGCGCGTCGTCTGGCCGACCCGGAACAGGCAATCGTCGCCGAGCGACACCGAGACGACAGGCGCGGAGAAATCGCTCTCGTCGCGGTCCTGGTGAAGACCCATCTTGGCATCCTGCGAATAGAAATTGACCAGGCAGGCTTCCGGCAGGTGCGCATAGGCAGATACATCCCGCCACAGTTCGAGCAGCATCTCCGGGATCGGCGGCCAAGGCCTTCCGGTCACCGGGTGGGTCGGCTGGTAGCGATAGCCGTGCTCCTTGTCGGTGACCCAGCCCAGCGGACCGCAATTGGTCATGCGCACGCTCATCTCCTTGCCGGTACGCGGCATCGCCGGCACGAACAGCGGCGCCTTCTGCACGACCTGCCTGATATCTTCCACCAGCACTTCCTGCATGGCGCGCGACAGGTAGCCGGGCATATGGCGGACGCCTTTGGGCAGTACGAGCATCGCGTCGGTTAATCCGTTGGTCTGGAGAAATCAGAATGCCACCGTCAAATGAAAACGGCGACCCGAAAGCCGCCTCCGACGGTGGCTGCGCGCTTTAACCGGCGATCTGAGATCCGAAGCCGCTTCGGCTGTCACTCATCCCCGACCCGGCCGCGCAGTTTCTTGATCGAGCCGCGCCCGGCCTTGCTCTTGAGCCGTCTTTCGACCGCGCCTTTGGACGGCCTGGTCTTCTTGCGCGGCGGTGGTGGTGGTTCGGCGGCCTTGGCGACCAGTGCCGTCAGCCGCGCCCGGGCGTCCGCCCGGTTCTGCTCCTGGGTGCGGAAGCGTCCGGCTTCGATGACGATGACGCCGTCCTTGGTGGCGCGCTGGCCGGCAAGCTTGATGGTCCGTTCGCGCACCCGCTCCGACAGGCCAGCCGCATTGGCGGCATCGAAGCGCAATTGCACTGCCGTCGCCACCTTGTTGACGTTCTGGCCGCCCGGGCCGGACGAACGGATGAAGTCCTCGTGCAGGTCGCCCGGATTAATCACCGCATCGTCGGTAATGATGATCTTGTCGTCGGCGTTCATGCCGCACTCATGGCGCGGCAGGCGAAAAAAGAAAAGGCCCGATTGAAGCCGGGCCTTGAAGCATCACCAGGGGCGACGGCTATTCAGCCGCTACCTGCATGCGTGGTGCGGCGCCGAGCACGGTGGCGTCGACATGGGCTTCGAACTTTTCGAAATTGTCGACGAACATGCCGACCAGCCTTGCCGCCTGCCGGTCGTAGGCGGGCTTGTCGATCCAGGTCGATCTAGGGTCGAGAATGGCGCGGTCGACGCCGGCAACCGTCACCGGTACGTCGAAACCGAAATTGGCGTCGGTGCGGAAGTCGGCCGCTTTCAGCGAGCCGTCGAGCGCCGCCGCAAGCAGCGCCCGCGTTGCTTTGATCGGCATTCGCTTGCCGGTGCCGTAGGCGCCGCCGGTCCAGCCGGTGTTGACCAGCCAGCAATCGACGCCGTGGCGGGCGATGAGCTCGCGCAGCAGATTGCCGTATTCCGACGGATGCCGCGGCATGAACGGTGCGCCGAAGCATGTCGAAAATGTCGCTTCGGGTTCCGTAACGCCCTTCTCGGTCCCCGCCACCTTGGCGGTATAGCCGGAGAGGAAATGGTACATGGCCTGCGCCGGGGTCAACCGCGCGATCGGCGGCATCACACCGAATGCGTCGGCGGTCAGCATGATGATGTTCTTCGGGTGGCTGGCGCGCCCCGTCTTGCTGG
This sequence comes from Mesorhizobium sp. M1006, assembly GCF_040318825.1. NCBI lineage: Bacteria > Pseudomonadati > Pseudomonadota > Alphaproteobacteria > Hyphomicrobiales > Phyllobacteriaceae > Mesorhizobium > Mesorhizobium sp. M1006. Next base: position 69,485 of record NZ_JAMYMZ010000007.1, on the reverse strand, counting down.
CATTGGGGATGAAGTGGAGCGGGTAGGCGCAGCGTGTGTTTTCGGTCAGCCCGCCATCGTCGAAATCCGGCACGCGGCCTGCGTCGAGCGCCACATTCTCCAGCACCGTGCCGAAGCGCTGGGTGGTGGCGAAGATCTCCGGCTCGGCTTCGGCCGAAAGCTTGATCGTCTTGGCATAGCAGCCGCCCTCGAAATTGAAGATGCCGTGCGGTCCCCAGCCATGCTCGTCGTCGCCGACCAGCGTGCGCGACGGGTCGGCCGACAACGTCGTCTTGCCGGTCCCGGAAAGGCCGAAGAAAACGGCCGCGTCGCCGAAGGGCCCTTCATTGGCCGAGCAGTGCATCGGCATCACACCTTTTGCCGGCAGCAGATAGTTGAGCACGGTGAACACCGACTTCTTCATCTCGCCGGCATACGAGGTACCGCCGATCAACACGATCATGTGCGAAAGATCGACGGCAATCACCGTTTCGCCGCGCGTGCCGTGGCGGGCGGGATCGGCGCGGAACGACGGCAGGTCGATGATCGTCAAATCGGGCATGAAATGCTCGAGTTCGGCGGCGGCCGGTCGGATGAGCAGATTGCGGATGAACAAGGAGTGCCAGGCAAGCTCCGTGATCACCCTGGTCGGCAGCTTCAGTTCCTCGTCGGCGCCGCCGACCAGGTCCTGCACATAAAGGTCCTTTCCTGCCGCGTGGGCGCGAAAATCGGCAAGCAGCGTATCGAACTGGATCGGCGAAATCGCTTTGTTGTTGTCCCACCATATATGCGGCGCGGTGCTTTCGTCGCGCACCACGAATTTGTCCCTGGGCGAGCGGCCGGTGTGCTGCCCGGTCTCGGCGGCAAGCGCGCCATGCGCGGTGAGTCGGGCCTCGCCACGGCGGATTGCCTCCTCGTAGAGCGCGGCCGCGCCGAAATTATAGCGCACCACGCCCGTGGTTCTCAGGCCGATGCGATCGATTGCACATGCAGGATTGCGTTTGCCGGCTTCCGACATGGGTGTCCCTTCTTCGATTTACCGAGTCTTTACCGGCGAATTCCGGAACCCCTATTGCAGGAGCCAAAAACGTCAAAACCAGAAAAGGCGAATGATATCAAATCATTAATCGATTTAAATATTTTGAAAGTTGTTTAAATCGTTTATATGTGCAAAAACACTGATGGTTGCCCAAAGGATTGGCGATGTTCATTCGTCCAATCCATATCGAGGTACAATTGTGGCCGTCGACATGCCGCGCGTGACAGCGGATACAGCCTGTGCCACATTTTGTACCTAATTTGTCCTGCAAAAGCCCCTTCTCGACGAAAGAAGGGACAGCTCATGAGGGAGCCGCTTGAAATGGCAACAATCGCGCTTGTCGACGACGATCGCAACATTCTGACTTCGGTTTCGATCGCCCTCGAATCCGAGGGTTATCGGGTCGAAACCTACACGGATGGGGCATCGGCGCTGGAGGGACTGGCGGCGCGCCCGCCGAACCTCGCCATCCTCGACATCAAGATGCCGCGCATGGACGGCATGGAGTTGCTGCGCCGGATGCGTCAGAAATCCGACCTGCCAGTAATCTTCCTGACCTCCAAGGACGATGAGATCGATGAACTGTTCGGCCTCAAGATGGGCGCCGACGACTTCATCCGCAAACCCTTCTCGCAGCGTCTTCTGGTGGAGCGCGTCCGCGCCGTGCTGCGCCGCGCCAGCACCCGCGAGGCGGCGGCCAAGGCGCCCAACCAGCAGGCCCGGTCGCTTGAGCGCGGCCAGCTTGTCATGGACCAGGAGCGCCACACCTGCACCTGGAAGGGCGAGCCGGTGACGCTTACCGTCACCGAGTTCCTCATCCTGCATTCGCTGGCACAGCGTCCGGGGGTCGTAAAAAGCCGTGATGCGCTGATGGATTCGGCTTATGATGAGCAGGTCTATGTCGATGACCGCACCATCGACAGTCACATCAAGCGGCTGCGCAAAAAGTTCAAGGCCGTCGATGATGACTTCGAAATGATCGAAACCCTTTACGGAGTCGGATATCGGTTCCGCGAAGCTTGAGTCGAGCGGGAGCTGCTATTCGATGGCAGTGCAAGTAGAGCGAGTGAGACGGTCGGGCGCCGCCAGGCGCCCGCCGCGGATTCTGCCCGCCTTCGTGTCGAAAATTACGGTGCCGATGCGCCGGTTTCTCGGCCATCACATCTTTTCCAGCCTGACGCGGCGTATCCTCTTTCTCAACCTTGCCGGCCTTGCCGTCCTGGTCACCGGCATTCTCTATCTCAATACCTTTCGCGACGGGCTGATCGACGCCCGTGTCGAGAGCCTGATGACTCAAGGCGAGATCATCGCCGGCGCGATCGCCGCCTCGGCGACGGTCGAGACCGATTCGATCAGCATCGATCCGGAGAAGCTGCTCGAGTTGCAGGCCGGCGAAAGCCTCGGCCCGGGTTCCGATCAGCTCGACAATCTCGATTTCCCGATCAATCCGGAGCGCGTGGCGCCGGTGCTCAGGCGGTTGATCTCGCCGACGCGCACACGCGCCCGCATTTACGACCGCGACGCCAACCTGCTGCTCGATTCCCGCCATCTCTATTCGCGCGGCCAGATCCTTCGCTACGATTTGCCGCCGGTCGAAGAGGAACAGCCGGACCTTCTGGAGCGCATCCAGAAATTCGTCTTCGATTTCTTCCGCAACAAGCAGCTGCCTGTCTATCGCGAGCAGCCGGGTGGCAACGGCGCCGCGTTTCCCGAAGTGGTCAAGGCGCTTACCGGCAGCCCGTCGACGATCGTGCGGATCTCGGAGCAGGGCGAGCAGATCGTTTCTGTGGCGGTGCCGATCCAGCGCTTCCGTGCCGTTCTCGGCGTGCTGATGCTGTCGACCGAAGGCGGCGACATCGACAAGATCGTCGCGGCCGAGCGCAAGGCGATCCTGCGCGTGTTCGGCATTGCCGCCCTGGTTACCGCCATCCTGTCGATGCTGCTGGCCTCCACCATCGCCAACCCGCTGCGCCGGCTTTCCGCGGCGGCGGTCAGGGTTCGCCGCGGCGTCAAGAACCGCGAGGAAATCCCCGACTTCTCCGACCGCCAGGACGAGATCGGCAATCTGTCGATCGCCGTGCGCGACATGACCAACGCGCTCTACGCCCGCATCGAGGCGATCGAAAGTTTTGCCGCGGATGTCTCGCACGAGTTGAAGAACCCGCTTACCTCGCTGCGCAGCGCGGTGGAGACATTGCCGCTGGCCAGGAACGACAATTCGCGCAGCCGGCTGATGGATATCATCCAGCACGATGTGAGGCGGCTTGACCGTCTCATCACCGATATTTCCGATGCCTCCCGTCTCGATGCCGAGCTGGCGCGGGAAGATGCAGGAACCGTCGACCTCAAGAAGTTCATCACCGATCTGGTCGCCGTCTCGCGCGAGGCCACGCGCAACAAGAAGGCGGTCGAGATCGAATTCAAGGTCGCCAAACTGCCGCAGGGCGTGAAAGGCTACTTCGTCGTCGGTCATGATCTGAGGATCGGCCAGGTGATCACCAACCTGATCGAGAATGCCCGCTCGTTCGTTCCCGAGGAACGTGGCCACATCACCATATCGCTGGCGCGCGCCGGCAAGTTCAACATCGTCACCATCGACGACAATGGACCCGGTATCCGGGCCGATAACATCGACCGCATTTTCGAGCGGTTCTATACCGATCGGCCGGCCGGCGAGGCGTTCGGTCAGAACTCGGGCCTTGGCCTGTCGATATCCAGGCAGATCGTTGAAGCCCATGGCGGCACGCTGAGCGCCGAGAACATCCCGGGCACCAAGCCTGGCGAGATCAAGGGCGCGCGCTTCGTGGTGACGCTGCCGGCGGAAGGCTGACGGATGAATTCCAATCACGCCTGGTCCTATTGTGCAGCCTGAAAATATTCACGGCACCGCGATCCTGATAGGTGATCGCGGCATTCTCATCACCGGACCGTCCGGCTTGGGCAAGACGACGCTGGCGCTCGCCTTGATCGATCATTGCAGCCAGCGTGGGCTGTTTTCCCGGCTGATCGGCGATGACCAGCTCTATGCTGCAGATTGCGACGGGCGGCTGGTCTGCCGCGCACCAGCCAGCATAGCCGGCCTCGTCGAGGTCCCGGGATTCGGCCCCAAACCGATACGGTTCGAGCCAAGCTGCGTGATCGACCTCATTATCCGGCTGGTGCCAGCCGGCAAAATGGCCCGCTTCCAGGAAGACTGCTGCGAACTCGTTGTCGGCGTACCAGTGCCGCGCATCGATCTTGCCGGGCGCAATGTAGCGGCGGCCTTGCCGGCAGTGATGTCGCGCCTGTCGATTGCGCCTTTCCTGTGATCCGATTTCGATTTTTTGCTGCAATGCGTCAAATTGGCTTGGGCCGGCGCAATTTTGGGCTTGTCAACGGGCCTTGCGTCGACAAGATAGCGCTCCCGCCACCTGGAACGGTCGGCGAGCATAAAATGCGCCTGTGAAGCGGCGATGACGGGAGCCACCAAAGAATGATCGGACTCGTGCTTGTAACGCACGGTCAACTGGCCGCCGAGTTCCGCAATGCCGTGGAACATGTCGTTGGGCCACAAGACAATTTCGAGACCGTGGCGATCGGTGCCGACGACGATATGGAACAGCGCCGCCGCGACATTATCGAGGCAGTCGGCCGCGTCGATACGGGATCAGGCGTCATCGTTTTGACCGACATGTTCGGCGGCACGCCCTCTAACCTCGCCATTTCCGTGATGGAATCCGGGCGTATCGAGGTCATTGCCGGCATGAACCTGCCGATGCTGATCAAGCTGTCCAGCGTTCGCAAGGGCGACAACATGACGGCCGCGCTGGATGAGGCGCAGGCTGCCGGCCGCAAATACATCAATGTCGCCAGTCAACTCCTGAGCAGCAAATGAGCGCGCTGTTGCCGGAAAAGGACAAGATCGTTCGCGACTTTCCAATCGTCAACCAGCGCGGCCTGCATGCGCGCGCCTCGGCCAAGTTCGTTCAAATCGCCAGCGGCTTCAACGCCACGGTCCAGGTCGAGAAGGACGGCGTCAAGGTCGGCGGCACCTCGATCATGGGCCTGATGATGCTGGCGGCGAGCCCCGGTTATTCGATACGCGTCACCGCCACCGGCCCGGAGGCCGAAGAGGTCATCGATGCGCTGGAGCAACTGGTTGCTTCCCGTTTCGGCGAGGAGTGCTGACGGCTTCGCCGACGGCACCTGCTACGGCATGTTCGGTGCAACCTTGCGGCGGTGAAGGAAATCGCATTTTTGCGCGACCGTCGCGTATTTTGTTCTTGCTTTGTGCCGGCAGCTATGCTACTAATTTCGCTATGGTGCCAATTGGCCCCGAAGACCCGCCCGCCGAGGCGGGTTTTTGTTTCCGGCTTTGAAAGTGTTGCCGATCTGAGGTCTGAGGGACGGCCACCTTGGACAGCACCCCTTCTGCGCGCTCTCATGGCCGCCGCCGCTGAAGACATGCACGGATAAAGATTTCTTTATATCCCATTGTCGTCCGACTCCCGATCTGCTAGTCAGGCCGGCACCTCGCGCCCTCCGACACGCTTTCGGGGCGGGCGCGTCCCGCAATCAATTCGCATCGGAGCACTGCCATGACGGGTAGCAAGGACTATGTGGTCGCAGACATCGCGCTTGCCGGCTGGGGCCGCAAGGAGATCGAGATCGCCGAAACCGAAATGCCGGGCCTGATGGCCTGCCGCGAAGAATTCGGCGACAAGAAGCCGCTCAAGGGCGCGCGCATCACCGGCTCGCTGCACATGACCATCCAGACGGCGGTGCTGATCGAAACGCTTAAGGCGCTCGGCGCCGATATCCGCTGGGCTTCCTGCAATATCTTCTCGACCCAGGACCACGCTGCCGCGGCCATTGCCGAGGCCGGAATTCCGGTGTTTGCCGTCAAGGGCGAGACGCTGGAGGATTATTGGGTCTACACCGACAAGATCTTCCAGTGGGCCGATGGCGGCACCTCCAACATGATCCTCGACGACGGTGGCGATGCCACCATGTACATCCTGATCGGCGCCCGCGCCGAGGCCGGCGAGGATGTGCTGTCCAATCCGGGCAGCGAAGAGGAAGAGATCCTGTTTGCCCAGATCAAGAAGCGCATGCAGGCATCGCCCGGCTTCTTCACCAAGCAGAAGGAAGCGATCCGCGGCGTTACCGAAGAGACGACGACCGGCGTCAACCGGCTCTATCAGTTGCAGAAAAAAGGCCTGCTGCCGTTCCCGGCGATCAACGTCAATGATTCCGTCACCAAGTCGAAATTCGACAACAAATATGGCTGCAAGGAATCGCTTGTCGACGGCATTCGCCGCGGCACCGACACGATGATGGCCGGCAAGGTCGCGGTTGTCTGCGGCTATGGCGACGTCGGCAAAGGCTCGTCGGCTTCGCTCAAGGGCGCCGGCGCCCGCGTCAAGGTCACCGAGGTCGATCCGATCTGCGCGCTGCAGGCGGCGATGGACGGTTTCGAGGTGGTCACGCTCGAAGACGCAGCGCCGACGGCCGACATCGTCATCACCACCACCGGCAACAAGGACGTCGTTACCCTCGACCACATGCGCCTGATGAAGGACATGGTGATCGTCGGCAACATCGGTCACTTCGACAACGAGATCCAGGTGGCGTCGCTGCGCAACCTGAAATGGACCAACATCAAGCCTCAGGTGGATATGATCACCTTCCCGGATGGCAAGCGGATGATCCTTTTGTCGGAAGGCCGCCTGCTCAACCTCGGCAACGCTACCGGCCACCCGAGCTTCGTCATGTCGGCGTCCTTCACCAACCAGGTGTTGGCCCAGATCGAGCTGTACACCAAGCCCGGCCAGTACGAGAACCAGGTCTACGTCCTGCCGAAGCATCTCGACGAAAAGGTCGCGCGCCTGCATCTCGACAAGCTCGGTGCCCGCTTGACCGAACTGTCCGGCGAACAGGCCGCCTATATCGGCGTCACTCCGCACGGACCGTTCAAGCCGGAACACTACCGCTATTAGCCACGGCGAAACTTGCCACTAGATATTGAAGCCGGGCGATTGACTTTTCGCCCGGCGTTATTTTTGCGCTGATTGATTCTTCACGCCGATTCGCGCAAGCGCTATGGTGCTGATTCGCAGTCCGGGGACGAGGCCCGGGCGCACGCATCAGGGCGGTCTTGCATTCAGGCGGCGAAGAGGACCAAGACATGCCGGGGGATAACCCGCCTTGCGCGGGACAGGCCGTTTCCGGCGGCCATAACGATTCGATCACGGGCTCCGCTGCCAGAGGCGGCAGCCTTCTATGGCGCGCCGGCAGCCGTGTCGGGGTGCTGCTTGCTTCTTCCGCGCTGGTTGGTCCGCTGCTTGGCTTTACTGCACATGCCCAAACCCGCGTGGCGCAAAAGGCCGGGCTGTCGGTCAGCACGGTCGAGGTCATGCAACTCGCCATGTTCGTCGGCGTCATGGGGGCGGCATTGCTGTCGGCCATCTTTCTGATCCGCGAACGGGCGCGCACCGCGGCGGAAAATGCCGAGCTCAGGACCCGTATCGCCGACGTCAATGCCGCGCTGCAGCGCTCGGAGGCGCTGCTCCATTCCCGCGATCAGCGCGTGGTGGTATGGGCGGCCGAGAACAAGAAGCCCGAGCTTGTCGGGACATTGCCGATCGAGAGCGGCGCGCCGGAGGACCGGGCGGCCTTCCTGGCTTTCGGCCGCTGGCTGATGCCGCGTTCGGCGGCTGCACTCGAACATGCCGTCGCGGCACTGCGGGACAAGGCAAAGCCGTTCGATCTGGTCATCGAATCGCAGGCCGGCCAGCCGCTCGAGGTTCACGGCCGCAAGAGTGCGGCGCATGTGCTGGTTCGCTTCGTCTCGCTTTCGGAGACACAGCGAAGCCAGGCCAGGCTGAAGATCGAGAACCAGCGCTTAGCTGCCGACCATGAGACGCTGATCGGTCTTCTGGATGCGCTCAAGATGCCGTCATGGCTGCGTACTGTCGACGGGCGGCTGAAATGGGTCAACCGCGCCTATGCCGAAGCGGTCGAGGCCGAGAATGCCGAAGCGGCGGTCCGCGATGGCAAGGAATTCCTCGGCGGCCAGGCGCGCGACACGATCGCTGCGCAGCACAGGTCGCGCGCGGTCTTTGAACAGACGCTCTCCACGGTCATCGAAGGCGACCGCCGTATGTTTGCCGTGACCGATTTTGCCGGGGCGGATGGTTCGGCTGGTCTTGCCTGCGACATCAGCGCTATCGAGGCCATTCGCGCCGAATATGAGCGGACCATGCAGAGCCACGCCGACACGCTCGATCAGCTCAACACCGCCGTGGCGATTTTCGACACCGACGAGAAATTGCGGTTTTTCAATCAGGCGTTCCAGAAACTATGGGGCCTCGACAGCGGCTTCCTGCACAGCGCGCCGGACAACGCCTTGCTGCTCGACCGCCTGCGCAGCGAAGGCAAGATCGCCGAGCAGCCCGAATGGCGGCGCTGGAAAGAGAGCCTGCTCGGCGCTTACCGCGCGGTTGAATCGCAGGAGCATTGGTGGCATCTGCCGGACGGCAAGACCATTCGCGTCGTCGCCAATCCGCAGCCCAAGGGCGGCGTCACCTGGGTGTTCGAGAACCTGACCGAGAAGATGGACCTTGAAAGCCGCTACCAGACCGCCGTCCGGGTCCAGGGCGAGACGCTCGACAACCTCGCCGAAGGCGTCGCTGTGTTCGGCCCCGACGGCAGGCTGAGACTGTCGAACCCGGCGTTCGCGGCATTGTGGGGGCTGGATGCCGATGCCTCAAAACCCAACGTCCATGTCTCGACGATCCGCGACCTTTGCGACCGCCGTGCCGTCGACAGTCCGTGGGGCGGGTTCGTTGCCGCCATCACCGGCTTCGACGACGAGCGCCGCGACCGCCACGGCCAAACCGAATTGAACAACGGCACCGTTTTGCGCTACGCCGTCATCCCTTTGCCCAACGGCCAGGTGATGATGACCTTCGTCGACGTTACCGACAGCGTCAATGTCGAGCGGGCGCTGAAGGACAAGAATGAGGCGCTGCAAAAGTCCGACCAGATCAAGAACGAATTCGTGCAGCACGTCTCCTATGAGCTGCGCTCGCCACTCACTAACATCATCGGCTTTACCGAGCTTCTTTCACTGCCGTCGACTGGTCCGCTGAACCAGAAGCAACGCGAATATATCGGGCATGTCGGCTCGTCCTCCTCGGTCCTGCTCACCATCGTCAACGACATCCTCGACCTGGCGACGGTGGATGCCGGCATCATGGAACTCGACATTTCCGAAGTTCACATCGATCGAACCATTACGGCTGCCGCCGAACTGGTCGCCGACCGGCTGGAGGAACATGCGATCAAGCTCAGGATCGACGCGGCGGCCGCGCCGAAAACCTTCCACGGCGACGAGATCCGCGTCCGCCAGATCCTCTTCAATCTGCTCAGCAATGCCGCCAATTACGCGCCGGAGGCGAGCACCATAACGCTCGCCTGCCGCCAACTTGCCGACGGCGTGGAATTTTCCGTTCACGATGACGGCCCCGGCATGCCGCCGGACCTGCTTGACTCAGTGTTCCGGCGCTTCGAGCCGCGCACCAATGGCGGCCGCCGCCGTGGCGCCGGGCTCGGCCTGTCGATCGTCAAGAGCTTTGTCGAACTGCATGGCGGCAGCGTCCGCATCGAGACCGGCAGGGATAAGGGCACCACGGTTGTTTGCGCCTTTCCCGACACGCCGTCCGGCATCCGCGCGGCGGCCGAGTAGCGCGTTCGATGGCGGTATTGGTGCTGGAGCGTTTTCTCGCCGACGAGGCTGCGACGGCAAGGTTCGGCGAGGATCTCGCCATGTCGCTGCGCGTCGGCGACGTGCTCGCCCTCAAGGGCGATCTCGGCGCCGGCAAATCGACCTTGGCACGGGCGCTGATCAGGGCACTGGCCGACGATGCCGGGCTCGACGTGCCGAGCCCGACCTTCACGCTGGTCCAGAGCTACGACGCGCGTGTGCCGGTTCATCATTTCGATCTCTACCGCTTGGGCACGGCATCCGAGCTGGACGAGCTGGGCTTCGACGAGGCGCTGACGCAAGGCGCCGCGCTGGTCGAATGGCCGGAGCGGGCAGAGGCATATCTGCCGAAAACCTCGGTGCTGGTCGAACTTCTCCAGCAGGGCGACGGCCGACTGGCGAGACTATCGGGAGAGGGCGCCGCCTTCGAGCGCGCGGCGCGATCGCTGGCAATGCGCGATTTTCTCGGGCAGGCCGGTTGGGGCGAAGCGCAGCGACGATATTTCATCGGTGATGCCTCGGCTCGCTCCTACGAGATCGTCACGCTCGCCGGATTTCCGCCGCGCGTGCTGATGAACTCGCCAAGGCTGGTGCTCGGACCGCCAGTCCGCGACGGCAAACCCTATGCCGAGATCGCTCACACCGCGCAATCCGTTTCGGCGTTCGTCGCCATCGACCGGGCCTTGCGGGCCGGCGGCGTCAGCGTCCCGGAAATTCATGCCCAGGATCTCGACCAGGGTTTTCTTCTGCTGGAGCATCTCGGTTCCCAAGGCTTCCTCGACAAGCGCGGCCAGCCGGTGGCCGCGCGTTATGCGGCGGCGGCCGAACTGCTTGCCATGATGCACGGCAAAACATGGCCGGCCCGCATGCAGGCCGGCCCCGGCGTCTTCCACGACGTGCCGCCTTTCGACCGCGACGCCATGATGATCGAGGCCGAATTGCTGGTCGACTGGTATGTCCCGGCGATATCAGGCGCTTCGCCAAGCGAGGCGTTGCGCGCCGGTTATCGCAGCGAATGGAGTGCGGTGGTCGATCGGCTCGAGGGGCGCGAATACACGCTGATGCTGCGCGACTTTCATTCGCCCAACCTGATCTGGCGCGCTGACCGTTTCGGTCACGACCGTCTCGGCGTCGTCGATGTCCAGGATGCGCTGATCGGTCCGTCAGCCTACGACGTCGCCTCGCTCGCCATGGACGCGCGCGTCACCATCTCACCTGAAATCGAAAAGCACACGCTCGCCGCCTACATCGCCGCGCGACGTGCTGCCGGTGCCTTCGATGAGAACGAATTCCGCGAAAGCTATGCAATCATGGCCGCACAGCGCAATTCCAAGATCCTCGGCATCTTCGTGCGGCTCGAAAAACGCGACGGCAAGCCTTATTATCTGAAGCATCTGCCGCGCATCCGCGACTATCTTCGCCGGGCACTGGCGCATCCGGCGCTGGCCGGGCTGCAGGATTTCTACATCGCCCACGGCTTCCTGGAGGAACGCTCGATTTGACGGCTAAGGATTTGGGCCTGAAGGCGGCGGATGAGCAGCCGATGCCGACGACCGCCATGGTGCTCGCCGCCGGGCTCGGCAAGCGCATGCGGCCGATCACCGACACCATGCCGAAGCCGCTGGTCAAGATCGCCGGCAAGACATTGCTCGACTGGGGGCTGGACTGCCTAGCCGGAGCCGGCGTCGCCAAGGCCGTCGTCAACGTCCATTACCTCCCGCAACAGATCGTGGACCATGTAGCCCGCCGCAGTGCGCCGAGAATCGTCATCTCGGATGAGAGTAGGGGCTTGCTTGACTCCGCCGGTGGTATCGTCAAGGCATTGCCCAGGTTAGGGGCGCCCTTCTATGTGCTCAACGCCGACACCTTCTGGATCGACAGCGGCGTTTCCAATCTCAGGCGACTTGCCCTTGCATGGGAGGGCGCGACAATGGACATTCTGCTGATGCTTGCGGATCTCCAGTCGGCAACCGGACATAGCGGCGGCACCGATTTCCTGATGGCGCCGGACGGCGCCTTGCGGCGTGCGAACAACGATCCGGCCGGCCTGATCTATGCCGGCGCCGCAATCGTCCATCCGCGCATCTTCAAGGATGCGCCGGCCGGTCCACACTCTCTCAACGCCTATTTCGATGCGGCAATCGCCGCCGGGCGCCTGTTCGGCCTGAAAATGCAGGGTCACTGGATTACTGTCGGCACACCTGACGCGATCCCGCGGGCGGAAGCAGCGGTCGCCGCCGCGCTTGCCGGCACGCCCAATGCTGTCGGTGAGGCACCCGGCGCTCTTCCCGAGTCGAAATGAGCGGCTCCCGCCGCGTTTTCTCGATCCCGCCCGGAGCGCCGTTCCTGCCGACGCTGGCCGAGGCGCTGCTTGCGGGGCGCTTGGTTCCCGGCTTCGCCTATGACGGCGATCCGCTGGCGCTGGCCGATCTCACCATCTATGTGCCGACGCGCCGTGCGGCGCGGGCGCTTCGCGGCGTCTTCGTCGATGCTCTCTCGCGCTCGGGAAGCCGCTCGGCGATCCTGCCGGTCATCCGCCCGCTTGGTGAGTTCGATGAGGATGAAGCCGCCTTCGAGGCAGGAGGTTCGGTCGCCATCGACCTTGCGCCGCCGATCGCCGTGGTCGAGCGTCTTCTGCTGCTTGCGCCGCTGGTGCGGGCGTGGAAACGCCGCCTGCCGGCACATGTCGCGGCATTGTTCGACGAGGAGATCGTCATACCGGCCTCCGCCGCCGACGCCATCTGGCTGGCGCGCGACCTTGCACGCCTGATGGATGAGATCGACACCGAAGGCACGGATTGGGCAAGGCTCGCCGACCTTGTAACCGGCAATCTTGCAGGCTGGTGGCAGGTGACACTCGACTTCCTGACCATCGTGACGGAGAACTGGCCGAACCTGCTCGAGGAACGCCATCGTTCCAATCCGGCCGCGCATCGCAATGCCCTGATAAGGCTGGAGGCGGCGCGGCTGAAGCGCAATCCGCCGGCCGGACCGGTGATCGCCGCCGGTTCCACCGGCTCCATTCCCGCCACGGCCGAGCTGCTTGCCGTGATCGCCGGCCTGCCCAATGGCGCCGTTGTGCTGCCCGGGCTCGACCTGGCGTTGGATGAGCCGTCCTTTGCCGCGATCACCGCACCGGGCGCGCGCCCAGCCGTGCTTGGCCACCCGCAATACGGCCTGGCAAAGTTGATCGGCAAGATCGGCGTGCCGCGCGCCGATGTCGAGGAGATTGCTGTTGCGCCGCGACCGCTTGCGCTGCGCGCCGCACTTGTCGGCGAAGCGCTACGCCCGGCGGAGACCACCGAGCTCTGGGCCGAGACGCGCGCCCGCTTTAGGGCCGGCGATATTGCCGAGGCCTTCGCCGAGGTGACGCTTCTCGAAGCCGCCAGCGAACGCGACGAAGCCGTGGCGATCGCCGTCGCGCTCAAACAGGCTGTCGAACGGCCCGGCCAGCGCGCCGCACTCGTCACCGGCGACCGCGCTCTGGCGCGGCGCGTCTCAGTCGAGCTGCTGCGCTTCGGCGTTGCCGCCGACGATTCCGGCGGCACGCCGCTGATCAACACACCAGCCGCAAGCCTGCTCAGGCTGGCGCTTCAGGCAGCCTTCCGCCCGGGCGACCCCGTTGCCCTGCTGTCGCTGCTCAAGCATCCCCTGCTTGGCCTCGGCCTGGAGCGGGCAAGCGTGCGCCATGCGGCCGAAATCGTCGAACTTGTGGCGCTGCGCGGTGGCTCAGGGCGTCCGGACGTGGCGTCGCTGCCGCAGCTCTTCGACACCCGGCTCCTCGAATTCGACGGCAGCGGCAATCGCCGCCCACCCTTCTGGTGGCCGCGGCTTTCGGTCAGGCGCATCGAACAGGCGCGCGACCTGCTGATCCGGCTAACGGCCGCGCTGGCGCCGCTGGTTGCTTTTCGCGGCGACGAGAATGCCGATCTTGCCACCCTTGTGCGCGCCAGCGTCGTTGCGCTCGAAAGTCTCGGCCGCGCCGCTGACGGCAGCCCGAGCGAACTCTATGCGGGCGATGCCGGCGAAAAGCTCGCCGAGCTCTTGCGCGGGCTGGTCGCGGCCTCGGTGTCGTTCTCCTTCGCCGCTGACGAATGGCCTGACGTGATGGAGGCGCTGATCGCGCCCGAGACGGTCAAGCCGGCGCAGGGCACCGACAGGAACATCGCCATCTGGGGTGTGCTGGAAGCGCGGCTTCAGGATGTCGACACGCTGGTCGTCGGCGGGCTCAACGAAGGCGTGTGGCCGCGCAAGCCGGAGAGCGACCGCTTCATGTCGCGGCTGATGAAGACCGGCATCGATCTTGAACCGCCCGAGCGGCGCATCGGCCTTGCCGCCCATGATTTCCAGATGGCCATGGGCGCCAAAAAAGTGGTGCTGGCTCGCTCCGGCCGCTCCGGCGATGCACCGTCGGTACCTTCGCGCTGGCTGCAGCGCATCCTTACATTCGTCGGCGAGGACCACGCTGCTGCACTTCGCCGGCGCGGCGACGAACTGCTTGCCTGGGCGCGTGTGCTCGATGCCGGCGAAAAGCAGGACTTTGCGCCGCGGCCGCAGCCGAAACCGCCGCTCGCCGCGCGGCCGCACCACTTCTCGGTCACCGAGATCGAAACGCTGCGCCGCGATCCCTATGCGGTCTATGCCAGAAGGATACTCGGCCTGATGCCGCTCGATCCGGTCATTCGCGATCCGGGCGCTGCCGAGCGTGGCACGTTGTTTCACGCAATTCTGCACCTCTTCTCGGCGAGGGTGGCCGACCCGCGCGCGCCGGAGGCGCTGGACGGGCTCATCGCCGCCGGCCGCTCCTGCTTTGCCGAGGCGGCGCTGCCGGCCGATGTCGAGGCGGTGTGGTGGCCACGCTTCGAAAAGCTTGCCGCCGGCATCATCGAATGGGAGCGCGGCCGGGCCGCAGCCGTGGCACGGCGGTACGCCGAGGAACGCGCCGAAAAGACCGGTGTGGGCCGATCCGGTGTGACCCTGTCCGGCTATGCCGATCGCATCGATCTGCTGGCCGGCGGCATGGCCGACATCCTCGATTACAAGACCGGCTCCTCGCCATCCAAAGCACAGGCGCACACGCTGCTCGCGCCGCAACTGGCACTCGAGGGCGCGCTGCTCAGGCGCGGCGCTTTCAAGGAGCTTGGCGCATGCGAGCCGTCGCAACTGGCCTTCGTGCGGCTGAGGCCGAATGGCGAAGTGTTCGAGGAATCCATCCTCGAATACAACCGCAAGCCGCGAACCGCCGCCGATCTCGCCGAAGAAGCGTGGGCGCGGCTGGAAAAACTGCTGATCCACTACGCCGACCCGGCGACCGGCTATCTGTCGCGGGCGCTGCCGTTCCGCGAGGGCGAGACCGACGGCGACTACGACCATCTCGCCCGCGTGCTCGAATGGTCCGCCGGCGGCGACGCCGATGACGAGGGAGGGGAGGCATGAAAAAGGCCTACCCCATTCCAAGCGACACTGCCGCGAGCCAGGCAAGCGCGTCCGACCCGCGCAATTCCGCCTGGGTGTCGGCCAATGCCGGATCGGGCAAGACCCATGTACTCGCCCAGCGCGTTATCCGGCTGTTGCTGCGCGGCACCGATCCGTCCAAGATCCTGTGCCTGACCTATACGCGTGCCGCCGCCGCCAACATGTCGAACCGGGTGTTTTCGACGCTGTCGCAATGGACGGCCCTGGGCGATGCCGAGCTCTCGACACGGATAGAGGCGCTGGACGGCCGCCAGCCCGACCGCGAAACCATGCGCCGGGCGCGGCGGTTGTTTGCCGGGGCGCTGGAAACACCGGGCGGGCTGAAGATCCAGACCATCCACGCCTTCTGCGAATCGGTGCTGCATCAGTTCCCGCTGGAAGCCAATATCCCTGCGCATTTCGAAATGCTCGATCCGCAAATGGAGGCTTCGCTGTTTGCCGCCGCCCGCCGCGACATGATTTCGGGCGGCGTTGCAGGCGATGCGGCATTGTCCGAGGCCTTCGCCACCGTGCTGGAGCGCGGCGGCGAGCATGGGCTCGACGCACTGTTGGCCGAGATCGTGCGCAAGCGCGATGGTTTGCGTGCGTTCATCGCCGCGGCCGGCGGCGATGGTTTTCAGGCGCTGTTCGACGAGTTCCATTTCCGCGCCGGCCAGACGGCCGAAGGTATAGCCGCCTCGGTCTGGCCGCTGCCCGGCTTCCTGCCGGATTATCTCGTCACCTTTTCACGGGCAGCCGAGGCCGCCGATGCGCGCATCCTGCTGAACAATCTGCTGCCATACGCCCGCCTTGCCTTTGCCGAGGAGCATCCGGTACGTCGCCTGAATTTGCTCTCCAAGGCTTTCCTGAGGGCCGACGGCGAGCCTTACGATCCGGCAAAGACGTTTAAAAGGGCATTGCTTCACCGGTTGCCCGATCTTGCCGAACGATATCTGGCGGCGGTCGACGCCATTCTCGAAATCTCCGACAGGCTGGCCTTGCTCAGGATGCTGGAAGGCACGCGTGCGGCGCTGACCATCGCCGACTGGCTGATCGCCCGCTACGAGCAATTGAAGCGCGCGCGCGGCTTCCTCGACTTCAACGACCTGATCACCCGCACGGTCCATCTACTGGCGCGGCCCGACGCCGGCCCATGGGTGCAGTACAAGCTCGACCAGGGCATCGACCACATCCTCCTCGACGAGGCGCAGGACACCAGTCCCGACCAGTGGGAGGTAGTCAAGCGGCTGGCGGAGGAGTTCTTTGCCGGGCTCGGCGCACGCGACGCCGTCCACCGCACCATCTTTGCGGTCGGCGACGAAAAGCAGTCGATCTATTCCTTCCAGGGAGCCGCCCCGGACTCCTTTGCCGACAGCCGGCTTTTGTTTGCCGGCAAAGTCAGATCCGCCGCCGCCGCCTTCGCCGATCTCAAGCTAACCTGGTCGTTTCGCTCGACCGACGACGTGCTTGCGGCGGTGGATCGTGTCTTTGCTGACCCGAACGTGCGGCGCGGCATCAGCCACGATCCCGATCCGCTCGACCACAAGGCGATCCGCAACGATGCGCCGGGCTATGTCGACGTCTGGCCCTCGCTCGGCGCCGACGTCGTCGACGAACCGGACGACTGGACGCAAGCGGTGGATCACGCCCACGCACCGGCGGTGCGCGTTGCCGAAAACGTTGCAGCGACCATTGCCGGCTGGATCGGCGGCGGCGAGGTCATCGAAGGGCGTGGCAAGAAACTCCGGCCCGGCGACGTGCTGGTGCTGGTGCGCAAGCGCGACCGCTTCGTCCATGCGCTGACACGGGCGTTGAAGCGCCGCGACATCCCGGTGGCCGGCGCCGACCGGCTCAGCCTGCCTGGCCATATCGCGGTGAAGGACCTGATCGCACTCGGTCATTTTCTCATCCAGCCCGAGGACGATCTGTCGCTGGCCGCCGTGCTGCGCAGCCCGATCTTCGATGTCTCGGAAGAGCAGCTTTTCGCGCTTGCTGCGGAGAGGCCATCGGGCGTCTCGCTGATCGCCTCGCTGCGCCGGCATGCCGGCGAAAGTGAGGCGTTGGCCGCCGTCGTCAGCCGGCTCGGCACATGGTCGAACGAGGCCGCATTCAAGCCGGTGTTCGAATTCTATGCTGCAGCTCTCGCCCGCGACGGCCTGCGCAAGAAGATGATCGCGCGGCTCGGGCCGGAGGCCGGCGACGTCCTCGACGAATTCCTGAATTTCTGCCTGGCCGAGGAGCGGACCGGCCTGCCGGGACTGGAATCCTTCCTGTCGACGTTGGAAAACGCCGGCCCCGAGATCAAGCGCGAAATGGACCAGACCCGCGACGAGGTTCGCGTCATGACCGTGCATGCCGCCAAAGGCCTGGAGGCGCCGGTGGTATTCCTTGTCGATGGCGGCTCCGCGCCGTTCAGTGACCAGCATCTGCCGAGATTGATGCCGTTCGAAGGCTCGGGCGACTGCTGGGAGGGCAAGGGCTATCTCTGGCGTTCGGCCAGCGATGTCGCAAATGGGTTTTCACGCGCCGCATCGGCCCGCGCCCGCGAGCTCGCCGACGACGAATACCGCCGGCTGCTCTATGTCGGCATGACCCGCGCCGAGGATCGGCTGATCGTCTGCGGCTACCATGGCAAACGGGCGCCGAATACCGGTACCTGGCATTCGATCGTCAGCCGCGCACTGGTCGGTGCCGCGGAGAGCGAAGAACACCGGCATCCCGCCACTGGCGAGACCGTGCATCGTTTCCAGGTGACGAAACTGCCGCCCATGCCACTGGCGGCAGTGAATGAGGCACGACAGGCGGAACGCTTTGCACCACTGCCTGAAACCCTGTTCCAGTCTCTGCCGCCCTTCGAGGAATTGCCGCGGCCGCTCTCGCCGTCCGGCGCCTCGGTGCTGATCGACGAGGCGCGGCAAGCGGTGGCCGACACGCGTTCGCCGGTACTGGATGCCGACGCCGAACCCGGCTTGGCCGTCGTGCGCGGGCTGGCGCTGCACAAATTGCTGCAGATGCTGCCCGGCATCGCCGAGGGAACACGCCGGGATGCCGCCGAACGCTATCTGGCAAGAGCCGGCGCGGCATGGCCCGACGACGAGCGCGACAAGGCCCTGGCTGGCGTTTTCAGAATTCTTGCCGACAGCCGCTTCGCGCCGTTGTTTGCGCCAAACTCGCGCGCCGAAGTCGCCATCATGGGCAGCCTGGAGGTAAGGGGCAAACTGCGCTCGATTTCCGGCAAGATCGACCGGTTGGCGGTAACGCCGGACAAGGTTTCGATCGTCGACTACAAGACCAATCGACCAGCGCCAGCTACGCTCGCCGAAGTGCCGCAAGCCTATGTTCTGCAGCTCGCAATTTATCGCGCGCTGCTTCAGCCGCTCTATCCGGGACGCGAGGTCTCGGCGGCGCTGCTGTTCACCGAGGCGCCGCGGCTGATCGAGCTGCCGGCAGCGGTCATGGACGACCGCTTGCTAGACTCACGGGAGCGTGACACAACACTTGCTTGAAGACGGACGCGATCACCACCACATTTGGTGCGACGAATAAATCGAAAGGATCTCAGCATGGCCACCGTCAAGGTCGACAAGAGCAATTTCCAGGCCGACGTGCTCAACGCCAAGGAGCCAGTCGTGGTCGATTTCTGGGCGGAATGGTGCGGCCCGTGCAAGATGATCGCCCCGGCGCTCGAGGACATCGCCATCGAACTCGGCAGCAAGATAAAGATCGCCAAGCTCAACATAGACGAGAATCCTGAGCTGGCCGCGCAGTTCGGCGTGCGCTCGATCCCGACGCTGATGATCTTCAAGGGCGGCGAAGTCGCCGACATGAAGGTCGGTGCTGCGCCGAAAACGGCATTGTCGCACTGGATCAACGGCAGTCTCGCCTGATCCGATCAAAATTTTGCAGAAAAGCCCGGCCTCGCGCCGGGCTTTCTTGTGGCGTCACCGATCCGCAGATCTGGCACTCGCCACTTGCAGTCTCATGCTCTTGTCTGGCTTAAAGCAGGAGAAGCGATATGACCGGATCCGCCAAGGCCACCGTCTTCATCGACAATGAGCGCGTCATCGTCACCGAATACCGCTTCGCCCCGGGAGACAACACCGGCTGGCATCGCCATGGCCACGACTATGTGATCGTGCCGTTGACCGACGGCAAGGTGAAGCTCCTGACCAAGGATGGCGAATCCTTTGCCGAGATGAAGAAGGGCGCGCCGTATTTCCGCAATGAGGGCGTCGAACATGACGTCATCAGCGCAAACGATGGCGAATTCGCCTTCATCGAGGTCGAGCTGAAGTAGTCCACCAACCATCGGCTGCGCCGCTACAATTGTCCGGCGAGGCGCGATCACCAATCCGCGATACGATCGCCGCCGACGAATTGTGCGCTTTTCTCAGTATATTCGAACAGTTCTATCTTCACGCCGTTGGGGTCGCGGATCCAAGCCTGGTAGGTGTCATCGCACGCGCGTTTCTTGGAAGTGACATCAACCCCCTTTGACCTCAGATGGGCGATCGCGGCGTCGATGTTTTCCACTTCGAGGCAGAAGTGGTTGATCTGGTTCAAGTCGCCATAGCTGGCGCCGTCTTTCTGGAACACCTCGACATGGCTACGGCTGCCGCAATTGAGGTAGAAGCCGAAAATCTTCCCGTCGCGCAGGAAATTGAACTGGGTGTCCATGCCGAGGACGTCCCGATAGAAGCTTCGCGTCATCTCCAGGTCATTCGCGAAAATGCAAACGTGTGCGAGCTGCTTTACCTTGATCATGATTGGCTCCTCGCGGTGGTATGACAAGTTTGGCGTCACCGTGGCCCGGCTGAAGCACGCCTCAAACCGGCGGCGTGCCGTTTTCGGCCAACACCGCGCCGGCCAGGTAAAGTGACCCGCCGATCAGGATGCGCGGCGGCGGTCCGTCCCACGTGTCGCGCAGCAGCATCAGCGCATTGGCGACGGAACTGACCGGTTCGGCCGACAGGCCGGCCTCGATGGCGCGGGTCGCCAGCTCGTCGTTCGGCACGCCCGCGTCGCTCAGGCTCACCGGCACGGTGTAGACATGCCGGACCAGCCCTTTGAAGGCGCGGAAATAGCCGCTCTGGTCCTTGGTGTTGATCATACCCGAGATCAGGAACAGCGGACGCGGGTTCTTTTCCTCCTGCTCGGCCAGCGCCTCGGCGACGACCACGCCGGCGCCGGGATTGTGGCCGCCGTCGAGCCATATGTCGGCGCCCTTCGGCGCCAGTTCGCTCAGCCGTCCTTGCGGCAGCTTTTGCATGCGGCCCGGCCAGGCAACATTCGCCATCGCCTTCTCGGCAGCGCGGTGGCTGATCTCGAAGCCCGCCGCCTTGACCGCCGCGATCGCCGCCGCCGCATTGGCGAATTGATGGCGCCCCGGCAGGCGCGGCGGCGGCAGGTCCATCAATCCGTCTTCGTCCTGATAGACCATGCGCCCGTTTTCCTCATAGGCAAGGAAATCCTGGCCATAGACGAAGGCGGGGCAGTCGAGCCGCTCGGCGGTTTCGATGAGCACCTGCTGGGCCGTCTCACTTTCCTGCGCGCCGATGACGACCGGGCATCCGCGCTTGATGATGCCGGCCTTTTCGGCGGCGACCAGCTCGACGCGGTCGCCGAGATAGGCTTCGTGGTCGAGCGACACCGGCATGATCACCGACACGGCCGGCTCGGCGATGACATTGGTGGCGTCGAAGCGGCCGCCAAGGCCAACCTCGAGGATGACGGCATCGGCCGGATGTTCGGAAAACAGCAGGAAGGTGACGGCGGTGAGGATTTCGAAGACGGTGATCTTCTGGCCTTGATTGGCTTTGGCGACGCAGGCGATGGCTTCGGCGAAGACCTTGTCGTCCACCAGCCTGCCGCCGCCATCTGCGGCCAGCCGGTAGCGCTCGTGCCAGTTCACCAGATGTGGCGAGGTGTGGACGTGGACGCGGTAGCCGGCGGCTTCGAGCAGCGCCCGTGAAAAAGCAGCACAGGAGCCCTTGCCGTTGGTGCCGGCGATGTGGATGACCGGCGGCAGCTGGTCCTGCGGATTGCCGAGCCGCTCGAGCAGCCGCGAAATGCGGTCGAGCGAAAGGTCGAAGCCCTTCGGATGAAGCGCCATCAGGCTTTCGATTTCGCGGTCGGCGGCAAGCGTGGTCATGGCGAATCCTAGGCGCGCCACGGACGGCGCGCAATCGCAGTTCGTGGCGAATGCGTCAGGCGTGCGGCCGGGCTTCGGCCGGAATCACCGACGGCGGCAAGATTTCCGGTTCCTGAGATTTTTGCTCCTCCGGCAGCTTGAGCAGCATTCTCAGCAGCCGCGCAATGGTCTGGCGCATCTCCAGCCGTGACACCACCATGTCGACCATGCCGTGTTCCATCAGATATTCGGCGCGCTGGAAGCCGTCAGGCAGCTTTTCGCGGATGGTCTGCTCGATGACGCGCGGGCCGGCAAAGCCGATCAGGGCGCCGGGCTCGGCAATATGCACGTCGCCCAGCATGGCATAGGAGGCGGTGACGCCGCCGGTCGTCGGGTTGGTCAGGACGACGATGTAGGGCAGGCCGGCCTCCTTCAGCCTGTCGACGCCGACCGTGGTCCGTGGCAACTGCATCAGCGACAGGATGCCTTCCTGCATACGGGCGCCGCCGGAGGCCGCAAACAGGATCAGCGGCCGCTTGCGCTGCAAGGCGACCTCGAAACCATGCACGATGGCGTCACCTGCCGCCATGCCGAGCGAGCCGCCCATGAAGGCAAAATCCTGCACCGTCACCACCACCGGCACGCCCTCGACCGTGCCCAGCGCATTGATGATGGCGTCTTCCATGCCGGTCTTGGCCTTGGCATCCCTAAGCCGGTCTACGTAGCGCTTCTCGTCGCGGAACTTGAGCGGATCCTGAACGACCTTGGGGTTTTCCAGCGTCTCGTATTTGCCGTCGTCGAGGAAGAATTTCAGCCGTTCCTTGGCTGATATCTTCATATGGTGGCCGGAGGACGGGATGACGAACTGGTTCTGCTCCAGATCCTTATGGAACACCATTTCGCCGGTCTCGGGATCCTTGATCCACAGGTTTTCCGGCATGTCGGTGCGGCGGCCGAGCATCGAATTGATCTTCGGGCGGACGTAATTGGTGATCCAGTTCATCGCTTCGGCTCCTGTCCTTACGAAGAGTTAGACCATGATCCCGAAAAGTGGAAACCGGTTTTCGCTGGAGATCATGGCCAACCAGAAGATCAAGATTATTCGGCGGCAGCAAGGCGAGCCGCGCGAACCCCTTGCGAAAGCCCGCTGACCAGCGTGGCGACGGCCTCGGCCGGATCGGCGGTCTTTTCGCCCTTCGGCCCCAGCACGTTGGCGACTGCATTGACAATCGCGGTGCCGACAACGACGCCGTCGGCCGACGCGCCGATGGTGCGCGCCTGCTCTGCGGTCTTGACGCCGAAGCCGACACAGACCGGCAGGTCGGTATGGCTCTTGATGCGCTTGACCGCTGCCGCCACCTTGCCGGTGTCGGCCAGCGCCGAACCGGTGATGCCGGTCATCGAGACGTAGTAGACGAAACCCGACGTGTTCTGCAGCACCTTGGGCAGGCGCTTGTCGTCGGTGGTCGGCGTCGCCAGCCGGATGAAATTGATGCCGGCCTTGAGTGCCGGGATGCAAAGCTCCTCGTCCATCTCAGGCGGCAGGTCGACGACGATCAGCCCGTCGATGCCGCTGGCCAGCGCGTCGCTCAGGAAGCGCTCGACGCCGTAGATGTAGATCGGATTGTAATAGCCCATCAAGACGATCGGCGTTTCACTGTCGCCGGCGCGGAATTCCGAGGCCATCTTCAGCGTCTTGACCAAAGTCTGGCCGCCCTTCAGCGCCCGCAGGCCGGCCGCCTGGATCGCCGGGCCGTCGGCCATTGGATCGGAAAACGGCATGCCTAACTCGATGATGTCGCTGCCGGCGCCGGGCAGCGCCTTCATGATCGACAGGGACGTGTCGTAGTCCGGATCGCCGCCCATGAAATAGGTGACGAGTGCCGGTCGCCCCTCGGCCTTCAGCTTTGCCATGCGGCGGTCGATACGGGTGGCCATGATCAGATCTCCATGCCCAGCATATTGGCCACCGTATGCACGTCCTTGTCGCCGCGGCCGGACAGGTTGACGATGACGATCTGGTCCTTGTCCATGTCAGGCACGATCTTCACCGCCTGTGCGATGGCATGGGCCGATTCAAGCGCCGGAATGATGCCCTCGACGCGTGTCGTCAACTGGAACGCCTCCAGCGCCTCGCTGTCGAGGATCGGCACATAGTCGACGCGGCCGGAATCGCGCAGCCATGAGTGCTCGGGACCGACGCCCGGATAGTCGAGGCCCGCCGAGATCGAGTGACCGTCCATGATCTGGCCGTCGGCGTTCTGCAGAAGGTAGGTACGGTTGCCATGCAGCACGCCGGGCGCGCCGGCACTCATCGAGGCGCAATGCTCGATGCCGTCGAGCCCGCGGCCGCCGGCTTCGACGCCGATGATGCGCACCTCACTGTCGTCGAGGAAGGGATGGAACAGGCCGATAGCGTTGGAACCGCCGCCGACACAAGCGATGATGGTGTCCGGCAGCCGGCCTTCCTGCTCGAGGATCTGGGCGCGCGCCTCGGTGCCGATCACCGACTGGAAGTCGCGCACCAGCTCCGGATAGGGGTGCGGGCCGGCGGCGGTGCCGATCAGATAATAGGTATCCTCGACATTGGTCACCCAGTCGCGCAGGGCCTCGTTCATGGCGTCCTTCAGCGTCCCGTGGCCGGCCGTCACCGGCCGCACCTCGGCGCCCAGAAGCTTCATGCGAAATACGTTGGGGCTTTGCCGGGCGACATCGGTCGCGCCCATATAGACGATACAAGGAAGCCCGAAGCGCGCCGCGACCGTAGCGGAAGCGACGCCATGCTGGCCGGCACCGGTCTCTGCGATGATCCTCGTCTTGCCCATGCGCTTGGCGAGCAGGATCTGGCCGAGGCAGTTGTTGATCTTGTGCGAGCCGGTGTGGTTCAGGTCCTCGCGCTTGAAATAGACCTTTGCGCCGCCGCCTAGGCCCTTCGCCGAGGACACCTCACGAAGATGCCTGGTCAGGCCTTCGGCGAAATAGAGCTTCGACGGCCGCCCGGCGTAATGCGTCGAGAGATCGGTCAGTTCGGCCTTGAAATCCGGGTCGTTCTTGACCTCGTTCCAGTGCCGCTCCAGCTCAAGGATCAGCGGCATCAGCGTTTCGGCAACGAAACGACCGCCAAAAATGCCGAACATGCCCTGCTCGTCGGGGCCGGTGCGGAAGGAATTCGGTATCGCCGGCTTGTCCATCGCCGATCTCCTGGTCTGTGGTTTGAAGCGTGGTCAGGCGGCGCGGTTGTCGCGTGCTGCCCCGACGGCGCGGAAAAATTGTTCGATCAGCGCCGGTTCCTTGACGCCCGGCGCGCTCTCCACGCCCGAGGAAACATCTATTCCGGGCGGGTTCGCCAGCCGAAAGGCGTCGCCGATATTGCCGGCATTGAGCCCTCCGGAAAGCATGTAATCGACGCCGGCGTCAAGGCCAGCCAGAATGCGCCAGTCGAAGGCAAGACCGTTGCCGCCCGGCAATTCCGAACCCTTAGGCGGCTTGGCATCGAACAGGAAGCGGTCGGCAATGCCGATGAAGGGCTTGACTCGCCCGAGATCGGCGGCCTCGCTGACCGGCAGCGCCTTCATCACCGGCAAGCCGTAGCGGGCCTTCACCTCGGCCACCCGCTCGGGAGGCTCGGCGCCGTGAAGCTGCAGCATATCGGGCTGCATCTTTTCGACGATGTCATCCAGGAACGCATCGCTGGCGTCGACCGTCACGGCAACCGCCTTGGCCTTGCCGCGCGCCGCTTCGCGCAGGCGGCCGGCTTCCGCCGGCTCGACATAGCGCGGGCTTTTGGCAAAGAAAATGAAGCCGACATGGCTGGCGCCGCCGGCCAATGCCGCAGCCAGTGCCTTGTCGGTCTTCAACCCGCATATCTTGATGTCCAGCGCCATGGCGCGGGATTGGCATGAAACGGCCAAAGAGTCGAGAAAAAGCATCCTGTTTGCCGCCAGCGCGGAACGCGCTACCTTGCTAATGTAAGAGCGGAACGCGCTACCTTGCTAATATAAGCGCAACGCTACTTGCTCAGGCACAGAGGCGGGAGAACAAAGATCATGCCGGAAAAGACCGTCGCGGAACTCAGGCAAAAGCTGGCGCAGGCCCATGAGGTCATCGCTCATTTGATGGACAAGGCAGCCTTCAACGGCGCCGAGGCGCACCGGGCGCTGGCTTATTTCAGCAACGAGACCTTCGAGAAGGATTTCCTGCCCTGGCCGCGCCATGTCGATGAGGGGTTGCGGCCGGAGGAGTTGAACGCGGCCAATGACGATTGATCGGCAGTGCAGAATCTATTGAGGCCGGCGCGAAGGATCGCTACAGTTTCCATTTCGTTCCCCTACAAGCATCCTACTCGAACGCGATCGCCTGCAGCGCGCCGCCATTGCGCTTGAGCCAGTCCTTGCAGCGCTCGGTATCCGGGCAAAGCTGCTCGCATAGTTTCCAGAATTTCGGGCCGTGGTTCATCTCCTTGAGATGCGCCACCTCATGCGCGACGAGGTAGTTTATCACCGGCCGCGGCGCCATCATGATGCGCCAGGAAAACGACAGATTGCCGTCCGACGTGCACGATCCCCAGCGGCTCGACGTATCCTTGAAGCGGATCGCCTTGGCGCGCTTGCCGACCGCAGCACTGTGCTTGGTCACCAGCGCTTCGATCTCGCGCTTGGCTTCGCGCTTCAGGAAATCGGCGATGCGGCGCGGCAGATGCACGCGTTCGCCATGCACGATCATCAGCGGCCCGCGCTCGTCGCGCGACAGCGTGACGGTGCCGCGTTTCGACGGTTCATGGACGATGCGATGCGGCACGCCGCGCACCGGCACCTTGATGCCGGGACGCACCTGCGGCCGGTTGGGCACTTTGGCCAGCCTTTGCTCCAGCCAGTCCTGATGGCGGTCGAGAAATTTTTCCACCTCGCCGCGGCGCAGCCCCGGCGGCACGGTGATGCGCAGACCACGGCCGCCGGAATCGATGCGCAGCGTCAGGCGCCGCGCCCGGTCGTTCTCGACGATCTTGAGCGGCAACGTGCGGCCGGCAACGCAATGCTCGCGCTCCACGACGGGCGTGGGCTTGGGTTTCGTCGGGGTGCGGAAGAAGCCGAAGGACATTCCGGGACGATACGTGATTCGAGGGAAACGACTAGAACAAAAAAGAAACGGCGCCGCTGACGCGACGCCGTTGGATTATCTATCTGGGCACGGGACCTTACTCGTCGAGCAGGCCTGGCGTGGAGTTGCCGCCGCGTTTGTTATTCGTCGTCGAGCCAGTTGACCCACCTGTCGTGGGCGACGTCGACTTGTTGCGGTTGGCCATGAAGCGATCGAACTCTTCCTGGTCCTTGGCGCGGCGCAATTCGCGGGCATATTCATCGAACTCGCTCAGCATCTCGTCGAGCTTGCGGCGTTCCTCGGCAAGCCGCTCGAGTTCCTTTTCGCGCCAGTCGTCGAAAGCGACGTTGCCGGTGCGTGCGGAGCCATGGCCCCAGCGCGCGGCCCTGTCGGAGCCGCGGCGGCAGCCGGCGAAGATGCCGTCGGTGGCGCGGTTGACGTCGCGCTTGAAGCCCTCGAGCCGATCGCCCCAGATGATGTAGGCGAGCATGGCGAAGCCGAGCGGCCAGAACACCATGAACCCGATCACCATCAACGCGATGGTCGCCGGCGTCCAGGCCGGACGGATCAATGCAGATGTGTTCATTTCTTCCAATCCTTCAGTTGGAGACAGCCAAATCCGGCTGCGTGGAATCGAAATGGGATGAAGAAAACGGCGATTCAAGACAGCAACCGCCAAAACCGGACAAGCGGCTGAAATGATTATCGCTTTTTGAGCATTTCAAGAAAAAGCACGACCAATCCGGCGATCAGGCCCCAGAACGCCGCACCGACGCCGAACAGCGTCAGCCCCGATGCGGTGACGGCGAAGGTGACGGTGGCGGCCATCCGCTCGTCCTCGTCTTTCAAGGCGATCGACAGTGCATTGGCGAGCGGCGCCATCAGCGCCAGGCCGGCGACCAGCGCGATCAGGCTCTGCGGCAATACGGCGAAGATCGCCACCAGCGAGGCGCCGAACAGGGCAAAGACGAGATAGGCCAACGCATAGAACGGCCCGGTCTTCCAGCGCTCGGCCGGATCGGGATGCACGTCGGGCCCGGTGCAGATCGCCGCCGAGATTGCCGCCAGATTGGTGGTCGAAGCGCCGAACGGCGCCGTCAGCAGCGAAAACAGGCCGGTGACGCCGATCAGCGGCCCGGGTTCGGGATGATAGCCGGCTGCCCTCAGCACGGCGAGGCCGGACAGGTTCTGCGAGGCCATGGTGACGAGGTAGAGCGGCAAGGCGAGGCCGATGATCGCAGTGGCGGTGAACTGCGGCATCACCAGCGTCAAGCTCGAGAGTTCCGGTGCCGGCAGACCGCCGACCCGGCCGATGAGGAAGGCGGCGAGACCGCCGCCGATCAGCACCAGCAGCACCGACAGGGCCGGGTTGAACAGGCGGATGACGAAGAACGCCGCAACCAGCGGCAGGATCAGCCAGGGGTCGACGGGAACGGTTTTCACCGCATTGATGGCGAAGGTGACGACGATGCCGGCCAGCATTCCGGACGCGACGGACGCCGGTATTCTGGCGATCAGCTTGGTCAAGGGCCCGAACAGGCCGGTGGTGATCAGCAGGACCGCGGTGACGACGAAGGCACCAACCGCCTCACCCATCGAAAAGCCGGTCGACGCGGCGATCAGCGCCAAGCCTGGCGTCGACCAGGCGGTGATGACCGGCATTTTCGTACGCCAGGACAGCCACAGGCTCTCGATCGCCATCGCCAGGCAAAGCGCCGTCACCCAGCTTGCGGTCTCGACCTGCGTTGCGCCGACCGCCTTGGCGGCGGCAATGACGATGGCCAGCGTACCGCCGAAGCCGACGATCGCCGCCACGAAGGCGGACACCGGAATGGAAATGCGCATGTCTCTATCCCGCCTGCCGCACCATCGCGTCCACCGCCCGCACCAGCATGTCGAGATCCTGCGGCCGCGACAGGCGGTGGTCGCCGTCGGGAATGAGCGACAGCGTGACGTCGTCGGCCGGCAGCAGGCTGACCAGCTTCAACGCATGGCTCGACGGCACGTCGGGATCGGCAAGGCCTTGCAGGATGTGGACCGGACAGTGCGTGTCGATCGGCCCGGTCATCACCCGGTTGTTGCGGCCGTCCTCGATCAGTGCGCGCGTGTAGATGTACGGTTCGGCTGAATAGTCCGACGGCTCCTCGAAAAAGCCCTTTTTCCTGAGGTTGCGCTTCTGCGCCCCGGTCAGCACCGGCTCCACCAGTTCGAATGTGAAATCGGGCGCCGGGGCCAGCAGCACAAGGCCGGCGACGCTGTTCTCGCCCGCCTTGCGCAATTCCTGCACCATGCGCAGCGCGATCCACGCGCCCATCGACGAGCCGACCAGGATTTGCCTGCCCTGGGTGAAGCGGCGGAAAACCGCCAGGCTCTCGCCCAGCCATTTCGAGATGGTGCCGTCGGCAAAGGCGCCGCCCGATTCGCCGTGGCCGGAATAATCGTGGCGCAGGAAAGCGCGGCCTTCTTTGCGCGTCCATTCCGACAAGGTTTCGGCCTTGGTGCCCAGCATGTCGGATTTGTAGCCGCCAAGCCAGACGATGCCGGGCTCGGCACCTGCAGCATGCCTGACGGCGATGCTCGTCCCGTCGACGTCCAGAAAGATCGGGGTGGTGCTCATGGTGTATTCCCTCACGCCGGTCTTTTGGCACAGCAAGGCATTCAACGAAAAGTGCTCCGCCACTTTCTTCGCTTGGTGCAGAGGAGCATTCCATCGAGCAGGTGATTTCCTGAGAATGCTGTGCTATTGACTCCGACCGCGCGCTCACCACATTGCGCGTTCGCAATTCTGAACTGAAGAACCCCTTAACGAAACGGCTCAAGGAGACCACGACCATTCGCAGACCTTTCAAAGCAGCGGCGCCCACCAAGGAAGGCCCGCGCTCCAACCGTGACATCCGGGTTCCCCGGGTCCAGCTAATCGACGCCGAAGGCCAGAACCGCGGCGATGTCTCCATCAACGACGCATTGCTGCTCGCCGAAGAGGCTGGGCTCGATCTGGTCGAGATATCGCCCAATGCAGTGCCGCCCGTCGTAAAGATCCTCGATCTCGGCAAGCTGAAATACGCCAACCAGAAGAAGGCGGCCGAGGCGCGCAAGAACCAGAAGGTCATCGAGATCAAGGAGATCAAGATGCGCCCGAACATCGACAGCCACGACTACGAGACCAAGATGAAGGCCGTCCGGCGCTTTTTCGAGGAAGGCGACAAGGTCAAGCTGACATTGCGCTTCCGCGGTCGCGAGATGGCGCATATGGAACTCGGCATGCAGCTTCTGAACAAGGTTCGCGAGGAAGTGGCGCCCATCGCCAAGGTCGAAGCCGAACCGAAGCTCGAAGGCCGCCAGATGATGATGGTGCTGGCGCCCCGCTAAAGCGCGTTGCGCTTTAGTTCTGTTTGTGCATGTCGTTGTCGCAAAACCGCAGCGCACTTTTGGGCGACGTGCATTAAATCCGCCTGAATCATATTGCAAGGCGTCCCGGCGATCGGCGGGGCGCCTGTTCTTGGCCAGACGCTGCGATCGCCGGCGAGAGCAAAGACGCTCTGGTTCCCTCGACGATCGGATTCCCGACATGGTCAATGACGTCAAGCATTCGGAAGCCAAATATGGGCTGGGCAGCTACCAGCACACGCGCAGGATGGTGCTTGCCGTCGTCGTCGTCGTCCTTTTCGCGATGCTTTTGTTCGGGCAGTCGGTTTTTCCGCCCGATACGCCTGTGCATGAAACGATCGAAATGGTCGGCGTCGTGCTGATCTTTCTCGGCATCGTCGGACGCTTGTGGTCGACGCTCTATATTGGTGGACGCAAATCCTCCGAAGTGGTGACCGGCGGACCCTATTCGATCACTCGCAACCCGCTCTATGTCTTCTCTACTTTAGCTGCCGCCGGTGTCGGCGCACAGATCGGCTCCATCACCGCCACGATCGGCTTTGGAGCGCTCTGCGCGGGTGCATTTTACATCGTTATCCTGCGCGAGGAGAAATTCCTCAGGCAGGTTCTTGGCGCGCCATACCAGGCCTACCTGTTGAAAGTGCCGCGCTTCTTCCCGAAACTGTCGCTGTATCAGGAAGGCGACACCGGCAGCTTCAAGCCGCGCCTGCTGCGAACCACGCTGCTGGACGGGCTGGTGTTCCTCGTTGCCTTGCCGGCTTTCGAACTGATCGACGGCGCCCAGCAGTCGGGCATATTGCCGGTGCTGTTCCGTTTCCCCTGAGCACTACAGTGTTGCTCGGCACGGGGTGTTGCGCGCCAGCCCGCTTTGACGTATAGGACCGCCGTTCCCAAAAAACCGCCCGGCAGGGCATGCCGTGGCGGTTTCATTTGCTTTTCAGGCTTTGGTCGGCCTGAAGCGAACAAAAAGCGCATTGGTGCGCATATAAACGGAGTAGCAAAATGCCCAAGATGAAGACCAAATCGGCCGCCAAGAAGCGGTTCAAGATCACAGGTACGGGTAAAGTTCTGTCGGCTGCGGCCGGCAAGCGTCACGGCATGATCAAGCGTTCCAACAAGTTCATTCGAAATGCCCGCGGCACGATGGTTCTGGCTGAACCGGATGGCAAGAAGGTCATCAAGAATTTTCTGCCGAACGGCCTCTGAGCATTCGGTCTGGACAGCGTTAAGGAGATCATGACATGGCACGCGTAAAGAGAGGCGTCACCTCGCACGCCAAGCACAAGAAGGTCCTGAAAGCCGCCAAGGGTTTTTACGGCCGTCGCAAGAACACCATCCGCATCGCCAAGCAGGCGGTGGAAAAGTCGCTGCAGTACGCCTATCGCGACCGCAAGAACCGCAAGCGCTCGTTCCGCGCGCTGTGGATCCAGCGCATCAATGCGGCGACGCATGAGCATGGTCTGACCTATGGCCGTTTCATCGACGGTCTCAACAAGGCCGGGATCGAGATCGATCGCAAGATCCTGTCGGACATGGCCATCCACGAGCCGCAGGCCTTCGCCGCACTCGTGGCCAAGGCCAAGGTCGCGCTCGAATACCTGAAGAATACCACGCCGAATGCTTTTGAAAGCGCTGTCGCTTAAGACCAGCGCTTCCCAAGCTATTCGACACTTGATTTGGGAAACCCGCGCTGGCAGGGCTGGCGCGGGTTTTTCTTTGCTTCCAATCGGATCTGGAACATGAGTGACATGGAAACTCTCGAAAATTCCCTGATGGCCGAGATCGCCTCGGCCGCCGACGAGCAGGCGATCGAGGCGGTGCGTGTCTCTGCCCTTGGCAAGAAGGGCTCGGTTTCCGAGATGCTGAAGACACTCGGCTCGATGAGCGCCGAGGAGCGACAGGTCAAAGGCCCGGCAATCAACGGCCTCAAGAACCGCGTCACCGAGGCACTTTCGGCGCGCCGCGCCGAGCTGAAAGATGTGGCGATCACAGCACGGCTTGCCGCAGAGAAGGTCGACGTCAGCTTGCCGGTCAGGCAATCGCCGGCCGAGCGCGGCCGCATCCATCCGATCAGCCAGGTTATCGACGAGATCGCAGCGATTTTCGGCGATCTCGGCTTTGCCATCGCCGAAGGTCCCGACATCGAGACCGACTATTACAATTTCACCTCGCTGAACTTCCCGGAAGGCCACCCGGCGCGCGAGATGCACGACACGTTCTTCTTTCAGCCGGACGAGCAGGGCGAGCGCAAGCTTTTGCGCACCCACACCTCGCCGGTGCAGATCCGCACCATGGAGATGCAGAACCCGCCGATCCGCATCGTCATCCCCGGCAAGACCTACCGGCAGGATTCCGATGCCACCCACTCGCCGATGTTCCATCAGGTCGAGGGGCTGGTGATCGACAAATCGGCCAACGTCGCCAACATGAAATGGGTGCTGGAGGAGTTCTGCAAAGCCTT
Organism: Mesorhizobium sp. M1006; assembly: GCF_040318825.1. Taxonomy (NCBI): domain Bacteria; kingdom Pseudomonadati; phylum Pseudomonadota; class Alphaproteobacteria; order Hyphomicrobiales; family Phyllobacteriaceae; genus Mesorhizobium; species Mesorhizobium sp. M1006. The sequence goes on along the minus strand of NZ_JAMYMZ010000007.1, from coordinate 37,192 downwards.
CTTCGAGGTGCCGAGCGTCAAGATGCGCTTCCGGCCGTCTTTCTTCCCGTTTACCGAGCCCAGCCTCGAGGTCGACATCCAGTGCGACCGTTCGCGGCCCGGCGAGGTGCGCTTCGGCGAAGGCTCCGACTGGATGGAGATTCTCGGCTGCGGCATGGTCCACCCCAATGTGCTCCGTTACGGCGGGCTCGATCCCGACGAATACCAGGGCTTCGCCTGGGGCATGGGCATCGACCGTATCGCCATGCTGAAATACGGCATGCCGGATCTGCGCGCCTTCTTCGACGCCGATGTGCGCTGGCTGTCGCATTACGGTTTTAGGCCGCTTGACATGCCGACGCTGTTCGGGGGCTTGAGCGCGTGACGACCGGGCCGCAGCAAATCCGCAGACAGCTCGCCTTCCTGCACATGTCCGACGCGCGGGCGCATAGCTTCAAGTGCAACATGCCCAGACCAGACGGAACACAGTCATGAAACTCACCCTCTCCTGGCTCAAGGATCATCTCGAGACAGACGCCTCGCTGGCGGAAATCGTCGAGCGTCTCACCTCGATCGGCCTCGAGGTCGAGCATGTCGACGACCGGGCGAGCCTGGCTCCCTTCGTCATCGCCAAGGTGCTGACGGCGGTCCAGCATCCCGACGCCGACCGGCTTCGCGTGCTGACCGTCGACACAGGCGACGGCAAGCCGCCGGTGCAGGTCGTGTGTGGAGCGCCGAACGCCCGCGCGGGCCTGGTCGGCGCCTTTGCAGCACCGGGCACCTATATTCCCGGCATCGACGTGACGCTGACCGTCGGCAAGATCCGCGGCGTTGAAAGCCACGGCATGATGTGCTCCGAGCGCGAGCTCGAATTGTCCGAGGAGCATGACGGCATCATCGACCTTCCGGCCGATGCGCCGGTCGGTACCAGCTTCGCCGCCTATGCCCATCTCGACGACCCGCTGATCGAGATCAATCTGACGCCGAACCGGCCGGATGCGACCAGTGTCCATGGCATCGCCCGCGATCTGGCGGCGAGCGGGCTCGGCACGCTGAAGAGCGCGCCGATAGAGCCGATCCCCGGCAAGGGCGAGACGCCGGTCAAGGTGACGATCGAAGCGCCGGAGCTCTGTCCCGGCTTTGCGCTGCGCCTGGTGCGCGGCGTCAAGAACGGACCGTCGCCGAAATGGCTGCAGCAAAGGCTTCTCGCCATCGGCTTGAGGCCGATCAGCGCGCTCGTCGATATCACCAACTACGTCACCTTCGACCGCGGTCGGCCGCTGCATGTCTTCGACGCTGCGAAGGTCACCGGCAATCTCGCCGTGCGCCGGGCGCGTGATGGCGAAAAGGTGCTGGCGCTCGACGGCCGCGAATACACGCTGACGCCGGAGATGTGCGTCATCGCCGACCAGGACGGCATCGAATCGATTGCCGGCATCATGGGCGGCGAGCATTCCGGCTGCGACGAGAACACCACCGACGTGCTGATCGAGTCGGCGCTTTGGGACCCGATCACCACCGCCCGCACCGGCCGCACGCTCGGCATCATCACCGACGCACGCTACCGCTTCGAGCGTGGCGTCGACCCGGAAATGATGATTCCCGGTGTGGAGCTGGCGACGAAGCTGGTGCTCGATTTCTGCGGCGGTACGCCGGCGCAAACCGAAGTCGTCGGCTATGCCGGCCATCAGCCGAAGATCGTCTCGTTCCCATTGTCGGAAGTGAAGCGGCTGACCGGCATCGAAGTGCCGCGCTCGACAAGCCTCGACATTCTTGCCTGCCTCGGCTTCAGGCCGGAGGGCACGGGCGATGTCGTCAATGTGGCGGTCCCGTCCTGGCGGCCGGATGTCGACGGCAAGGCCGACCTGGTCGAGGAGGTCATGCGCATCCACGGCGTCGACAACATCGCGCCGCAGCCGCTCGGTTCGCACGATGCGGTCAACGCCAGGATCCTGACTGTGCTGCAGATCCGCACCCGCGCCGCCAAGCGGGCACTTGCCGTGCGCGGCATGATGGAGGCCGTCACCTGGTCGTTCATTCCGGCAAAACACGCCGAATTGTTCGGTGGCGGCCAGCAGGCGCTGAAGCTTGCCAACCCGATCGCCGCCGATATGTCGGACATGCGGCCGTCGCTGCTGCCGGGGCTGATCGCGGCAGCACAGCGCAATGCCGACAGGGGCATCGGCGATGTCGCGCTGTTCGAAGTGTCGGGCACTTACGAGGGCGCCGGCGCCGACCAGCAGCGGCGCGTTGCCGCCGGCGTGCGGCGCGGCACCGCCAGGCTCGAGGGCTCCGGCCGCCATTGGGCGGGCAATGCCGGCGCCGTCGGCGTCTTCGATGCCAAGGCCGATGCGATCGCAGCACTCGAAGCCTGCGGCGCGCCGGTCGAGCGGCTGCAGATCGAGGCCGGCGGCCCGGCCTGGTATCATCCCGGCCGCTCCGGCACGATCAAGCTTGGGCCGAAGGTAATCCTTGGCACGTTTGGCGAGTTCCACCCGAAGACGCTGGAGGGGCTTGACGTCTCCGGCCCGCTTTGCGGCTTCGAAGTGTTCATCGATACCGTGCCCGAGCCGAAGGCCAAGCCGACGCGAACAAAGCCGAGGCTTGATCTGTCCGCCTTCCAGGCGGTCAAGCGCGATTTCGCCTTCGTCGTCGACAAGGCGGTCGAAGCCGGCACACTCGTTCGCGCCGCCCTTGCCGCCGATCGAAAGCTGATTTCCGGCGTCTCGGTGTTCGATGTTTTCGAGGGTGCAGCGCTCGGCGCGGCGAAGAAATCGATCGCCATCGAAGTGTCGATCCAGCCGGTCGAAAAGACGTTGACCGACGAGGATTTCGAGGCGCTGGCCAAGCGCATCGTCGATAATGTCGGCAAGCAGACCGGCGGCGTGCTGCGCGGCTGAGGGGTTGCGAGCGCCTGGCGAATCGCCGTCCAAAGGGCGATGGACCATTTGCGCTATTGCGGGCTGCCCTTCGAGAAACAGCGTGCAGTCTTTCTCGATATCGTCTCGGCCGATCCGCTGATTGCCGAGACGCTGTCGCGGGTACGGGTGCTAGGCCTGCCGGACTGGCTGGTCGTGTCCGGCGCGCTTTACAACAGCGTCTGGAATCATCTGACCGGAAAGCCATCGGGGTACGGCATCCGGGATGTCGACCTGTTTTATTTCGATGAGAGCGATCTGTCCTATGAAGCCGAGGACACGGTCATCCGCCGTGCGGCGAGGCATTTCGAAGGGCTGAAGCTGCCGGTCGAGGTTCGCAATCAGGCACGGGTGCATCTGTGGTTTGAGGCGCGCTTTGGCGGTTCCTATCCCAGACTGTCGTCGTCCGCCGAGGCGCTGTCCTATTTCGCTTCGAAAACCCATGCGGTCGGCGTTAGATTCGACACCGATGGGCAACTCGCGCTCGTGGCGCCGTTCGGGCTCGACGACATCTTCTCGTTTCGCGTTACCCCGAACCGTGCACTGGATAATCGGCAGACGCACGAGATGAAGGGCGCGCGTGCCAGGGAGAACTGGCCGGAGATCAGTGTCATGCCTTGGTAGGAAATGTCGGCGCGAGGCACCCCCCTCTGCCCTGCCGGGCATCTCCCCCTCAAGGGGGGAGATCGGATGTCGCCTCGGCTTTCGCCAATCACCGGCGCCGGAAGGGCGGGCAGGGCGCGGGAACTGCCAATCTCCCCCCTTGAGAGGGAGATGTCCGGCAGGACAGAGGGGGGTGCCTCGCGCCGAGGTCTCACAACGCTTTGCATCGCACCGTATTAGTCAAAAAGGGGTGCCCAAACGCCCCGTTTCGATTACGCCGTCGATTGCCGTTCACCCGTTAACCAGCGCCAGCAGCTCCTCGGTATAGCGCTTGCCGACCACCTTTTCCGGCGACAGGGCGTCGCCGATGGATGCCACCTCGGCCTGGCTCAGCACGATATTGGCTGCCGCCGTATTCTGTTCGAGATGTCGTATCTTGCGGGCACCAGGGATCGGCACAATGAAGTCGCCCTGATGCAGCACCCAGGCGAGCGCCAGCTGCGCCGGCGTCACGCCCTTCCCGGCGGCCATCTTTTCCAGCACGGCGACGACCGCCGCATTGGCCGCCATGGCGTCGGCCTGGAAGCGCGGCAACCCACGGCGCCAGTCGTCGGCGCCGAGAACATCGGGCTTGGCGATCGTGCCGGTGAGCAGGCCGCGGCCGAGCGGGCTATAGGGGACAAAGCCGATGCCGAGCTCACGGCAGACAGCAAACACCTCCTCCTCCGGATCGCGGCTCCACAGTGAATACTCGCTCTGCACGGCGGCGATCGGGTGCACGGCATGCGCCCGACGAATGGTCGCCGCACTCGCCTCCGACAGGCCGAGCGCCCGCACCTTGCCCTCGCGCACCAGCTCGGCCATGGCGCCGACCGTATCCTCGATCGGCACGTTGGGGTCGACGCGGTGCTGGTAATAGAGATCGATCACCTCCGTATCCAACCGCTTCAATGACGCTTCGGCCACCGCCTTGACATGCTCCGGGCGGCTATCGACACCGGCCATGCGCTCCATGCCGCTGCCTTCTTCGAGGATTTTGAAGCCGAATTTGGTTGCGATCGTCACCTTGTCACGCACCGGCTTCAGCGCCTTGCCGACCAGGGTCTCGTTCTCGAAAGGGCCATAGACCTCGGCCGTGTCGAAGAAATTGACCCCGATCTCGACGGCATGGCGCAGCGTGGCAATCGCCTCCGCCTCCGGCTGGCCACCATAGGCAAAGCTCATCCCCATGCAGCCGAGGCCGACCGGGTAGACGTCGAGTTCATTGCCAAGCTTGCGGGTTTGCATCACGTGTCTCCTTGTTGTGATGGTTGTGATGCCGCAGAGATAGCGTCTTGCGCCGAGTTCGATAATCGGCTCTCAATTGCACGGGCTGTTCCAAGAAATAGATCAATGAAGCGAACCCATCTTTCACAGCTCGCGGTACTGGCAATGGTCGCCCAATGCGGCAGTTTTCGCGGCGCCGCCAAGGAACTGGCAATCGCGCCGTCGGCGGTCAGCCACGCGGTGTCCAGCCTCGAAGCGCGCCTCGGCGTGCGCCTTCTGGCACGCAGCACGCGCAGCGTTGCTCCGACCGAGGAGGGCGCGCAACTGCTTGAGCGCCTCAGGCCGGCGCTGTCGGAAATCGACCTGGCGCTGGAATCGGCGATCGAGGCGCGCCACCGGCCGGCGGGCAATCTCAGGCTGACCGTGCCGCGCACCGCCGCCCACCTGGCGCTGACGCCAAGGCTCGGCGCCTTTGCTGCTGCCTATCCCCACATCGTGCTGGAGATCGTCATCGAGGACCGCTTCACCGACGTGGTCGAGGGCGGCTTCGATGCCGGTGTGCGGCTGGGCGAGAGCCTGCAGCGCGACATGATCGCAGTGCGCATCGGACCAGACCTTCGCGGCGCGGTGGTCGGCACGCCATCCTACTTCGAGACCAGGTCCAAGCCGCAGCATCCGCGCGATCTCGCCGCTCACCGCTGCATCCGCTTCCGCTTCTCCAGCGGCATCATCTATCGCTGGGAATTCGAGAAAAACGGCGAGGAGATCGAAATCCCGGTGGAAGGGCCGCTGATCCTCGACGAGGACCATCTGATTGCCAATGCCGCGGTCGACGGCGCCGGGCTCGCCTTCGTGTTCGAGGACTATGTCCGCGACCCGCTCGCCGCCGGCAAGCTCGTTCGCGTGCTGGAGGACTGGTGCCCGCGCTTCGATGGTTTCTTCGTCTATTACCCCAGCCGCCGCCAGATGCGGCCGGCGCTCAGGGCCTTTGTCGATTTTTTCAAGGTCGGCGAATAAGCCAACCCTCCCCACAAGGGAGAGCTGGAAGAAAGTCGACCTGGCATTCGTTCACCGACCATGTCAGCACTGCCCAAAAACCAGACGGCCGGCTACGGCTGGACGGCGATCATCCTTCACTGGCTGATCGCGGCGCTCTTTATTGGCCAGTTCGTGCTCGGCTTCGTCATGGTGCGGCTGTCCAGCCAGCGCACCGCCTTCGAGCTGATCCAGCTGCATAAATCCTTCGGCTTCCTGCTGCTTGGACTGGTCATCCTGCGCATTGCCTGGCGCCTGGGCAGAACGGCCCCATCGCTGCCGCACTCGGTCGGGCCTTTCGAGCGCCGTGCGGCGCCGCTGGTCCATCTCGCGCTTTATGCGTTTCAGCTCGCTCTGCCGTTGTCCGGCTGGGCGCTGGTCTCGGTCTCGGTGCTGGAGATCCCGAGCGTGCCGTTCAATCTGTTCGTCATGCCCAATCTGCCGCTCGGTGAATCGGACACGGCAGAAAGCTTCTGGGCAGCGACGCACTGGTATCTCGCCTATGCCGGCATCGGACTTGTCGCTTTGCATCTCGCCGCAGCGCTGCGCCATCATTTCTGGCTGAGGGATACCGTGCTGACGCGCATGATCACGGCTTCGTCACATCACGACAGGGAATAGAGCGGACGGCTCATTCGTTGATGGGGCGAGGACGCAAGAAAGCGTTGCCTGCCAAGAGGACCATTTCCATGTACGCGCGCATCTTCGGATTTGCGGCAGCTGCCGCTTGTTTTGCCATGCCTGTTTTCGCCGCCGTTGCCCTTGGCGAGGCGGCCGGCAGCTACACGATCAGCCCGGGGAGTTCCAGCATCCATTTCTCCATCGCCAAGCTCGGCGGCGGCGGGCTCGACGGTGCCTTCTCCCGCTTCAAGGGCAGTATCCTCATCGACAACAGCGATGTCGGCCGGTCCCGGGTCAATTTCACCATCTTTCCCGAAAGCGTCGGTACCGGCCAAAGCCGCATCGATGCCTTTCTCCGCTCGGACGCAGTCTTCGACGCGGCCAACAATCCGGAGATCCAGTTCCGTTCGACCAGCGTCAAACGCACCGGCGACACGTCGGCCCTTGTCACCGGCCGGCTGACGGCGCGCGGCAAGACCTTTCAGGAAAAATTCACGGCCGAGCTCGGCGGCCTCCGGGCGGGCACGATAAAATTCCACGTCACCGGCAAGGTGCTGCGGTCGCGCTACGGCATGGATGTCGGCACGCCGATTTATTCCAACGTCGTCGATTTCGACATGACGCTGACGGGTAGAAGGGGATAGCCTTTGCAGGTTCCGCAGGGGGCAGCGCCGGCATCCGGACAAGCCGCAGATGATCGCCCTGTTCGCCGCCATGCTCCCGCATTGGCTTTTCTCCTGAATTAGGGCAAACCTCCAGGCCTGCAATCGAGAGGAGAAATCTGATGTTCCGATGGGGAGTTTTGTCGACGGCCAAGATCGGCCGCGAGCAGCTTTTGCCGGCAATCGTCGAAGCGGAGAACGGCGTGCTGTCCGCGATTGCCAGCCGCGATCTGTCGAAAGCGCAGGCGCTGGGCGAACGCTTCGGTGCGCGCCACGCGTTCGGCTCCTATGAGGAGCTGCTCGCCTCCAGCGACATCGACGGCGTCTACATTCCGCTGCCGACCTCGCAGCATGTCGAATGGACAGCCAAGGCGATCGAGGCCGGCAAACATGTTCTGGTCGAAAAGCCACTGGCGCTCGACGCCAAGGACATTCCGCTATTGATCAAGCTGCGCGATGCCAGGAAGGTGCTGGTCTGCGAAGCCTTCATGGTCGTCTACCATCCGCAATGGATCAAGGTGCGCGACCTCATCGCCAACGGCGCCATCGGCCGGCTGCGCCATGTCCAGGGCGCGTTCTCCTATTACAATGTCGACCCCAACAACATGCGCAACAAGCTCGATCTCGGCGGCGGTGCGCTGCCCGACATCGGCGTCTATCCGACGGTATCGACGCGCTTTTCGACCGGCAAGGAGCCGCTGCGCGTCCAGGCGACGATCGAGCGCGACAAGACATTCGGCACCGACATCTATTCCTCGATCCGCGCCGATTTCGGCGACTTCGAGCTGTCGTTTTACCTGTCGACGCAGATGGCGGCACGCCAGGTGATGGTCTTTCACGGCGAGAAGGGCTTCATCGAGGTGTTCTCACCGTTCAACGCCGGACTCTACGACCATCACCGCGTCGAACTGCACAACCAGAACCACAGCGAGGCGCAGGTTTTCCGCTTTCCCGGCACGCAACAGTACCGGCTGGAAGTCGAGGCCTTCGCGCGGGCGGCACGGGGCGGCAAGGATCGTGTCTTCACCCTGGAAGAATCGGTGCTCAACCAGAAGGTCATCGATGCCATGTTCCGCGCCGGCGAGAAGGAAGGCTGGGAGGCAGTCTAGGCCGGCGATGATCCCAAAAAGTGGGGACCGGTTTTTGGACGAGATCATGGCCAAATAGATGTCCGACGATGCGGATGTGATCATTGTCGGCGCCGGCCTTGCCGGCCTTGTCGCGGCGGCCGAACTGACTGCGGCCGGCAAGAAGACCATCATCGTCGAGCAGGAGCCTGAACAGTCGCTTGGCGGCCAGGCATTCTGGTCGCTCGGCGGCATCTTCCTCGTCGATTCGCCCGAACAGCGGCGCATGCGCATCCGCGATTCGTATGAGCTGGCGCTCGAGGACTGGCTGGGCACCGCAGCCTTCGACCGCACGGAAGATCTCTGGCCGCGCCGCTGGGCCGAGGCCTATCTCGGCTTCGCCGCCGGCGAGAAGCGCTCCTGGCTCATGCAGCGCGGCCTGAAATTCTTTCCGGTGGTCGGCTGGGCCGAGCGCGGCGGCGGCAATGCCGTCGGCCACGGCAATTCGGTGCCGCGCTTCCACATCACCTGGGGCACCGGCCCTGGCGTGCTCGAACCGTTCGCGCAGCGCGTACGCGAGGCCGAGAAGCGCGGGCTGATCCGCTTCAAATTCCGTCACCGGGTCAACGAATTGACGCGGACGGGCAGCGTCGTCAACGGCGTGCGCGGCGACCTATTGGCGGCGAGCGATGCCGAGCGCGGCCGCAAGAGCTCGCGCGAGATCACCGGTGATTTCGAGCTGAAGGCGCAGGCCGTCATCGTCGCCTCCGGCGGCATCGGCGCCAATCACCGGCTGGTCCGGGAGAATTGGCCGAAGCGGATGGGCGCGCCGCCGAAACGCATGATCACCGGCGTTCCCGATCATGTCGACGGCCGCATGCTGGCGATCGCCGAAGCCGCCGGCGGCCGGCTCATCAACCGCGACCGCATGTGGCACTATGTCGAGGGCGTCAGGAACTGGGCACCGATCTGGACCGATCATGCGATCCGCATCCTGCCCGGCCCGTCATCGCTGTGGCTCGATGCGCGCGGCAAGCGCCTGCCGGTCCCGCTCTATCCCGGCTTCGACACGTTGGCCACGCTCAGCCACATCATGAGCACCGGCTTCGATCATTCCTGGTTCATCCTGACCAAAAAGATCATCCAGAAGGAGTTCGCGCTGTCGGGCTCCGAGCAGAACCCCGATCTGACGGAGAAGAGCTGGCGCCAGGTGCTCGGCCGCGCCACCAGCGGCGTTCCCGCGCCGGTCAAGGCGTTCATGGAGAAGGGCGAGGATTTCATCGTCGAGCCTGATTTGCCGGCGCTGGTCGCCCGCATGAACGCAGTGGCCGGCGGCGAGCCGCTGCTCGAACTGGCGCAGGTTGAGCGCGAAATCCGCGCCCGCGACCGGCAGCTCGACAATCCGTTCTCCAAGGACATGCAGATTACTGCGTTGCGCGGCGCGCGAGCCTATCTCGGCGACCGGCTGATCCGCACCGCAAGACCGCACAAGCTGCTCGATCCCGCCAATGGCCCGCTGATTGCCGTCAGGCTCAGCATCCTGACCCGCAAGACGCTCGGTGGGCTGGAGACTGACCTCGACAGCCGCGTGCTGGGCGCCGGCGGCCAACCAGTCGAGGGGCTGTACGCGGCGGGCGAGGCCGCCGGTTTCGGCGGCGGCGGCATGCACGGCTATGCAGCGCTCGAAGGCACGTTTCTCGGCGGCTGCATCTTTTCCGGCCGCAGTGCCGGACGGGCGGCGGCACACGCGGTGGGGTGAAACAAGGCCCGCCGGCGGCCGTTGCGCCAAGGTGGCGGGTCGCACCGAATGGCCAACTTCCCTTAGAGCATTTTGCAGCCGAATGGAATCATTTGGCGTCCGCATAAATGCGGCAAAACAGATAGTTAGAGCGGGTTACCGGTTCCAGGAGAACCGGAACCGGCTTTAGGTGAAGGGCTGCAAATTGACGTCTTGAAGCTTGGAACCGGCAAGCAAAGCCTCGAGCACCTGCTTCTTGAGAGACAGGCACTGCGAACGGGCAAGTTTGACGATGGCGGAAATCTCGCCTGCCTCACAGGCAAGGACCAGCTCCTTTTGCTGGGCGATGATCAACTGGGTGAAGTCGCGGGACTTGAAGCCGAGGTGGAGAACCCGCGCCGACTGGTCGAGTATCTGGTCCAGCAGATGCGCCAGTCGTAAATTTCCCGAGAGCTCCGCAAGGGCCAGACGAAACGCACGGTCGGCCGCAAGGAAGGCGACGTGGCTGCGTAGCGTCTCCGGCTTCAGCACTTTTTGCGCTGCCAGCCTGACATCCTCGAGCCCGCGCTCGGTCATGTTCGATGCCGCCACCCTGAACACTTCCGGCTCGATCAAGCTGCGAACATCGAAGATCTCGTTGACATCCCGCAGGCTGAGCGTAGCAACGACGTAGCCGCGGCGCGGCTCGCTCCTGACCAGTCCTTCCTGCATCAGTCGGGCCAGCGCCGCGCGGATGGTCGCCTTTTTGATCTGGTATCGATCACCGATCTGTTTCTCCGTCAGCGCCTCGCCGGGGCGCAGCACGCAGGCGATGATGTCGTTCCTCAGCTGCTCATATGCCTGTTCCCTGCGAAGGACGTCGGCGGCTGACAGTGCTGTCGCCTCGACCGTAGCCGGTCTTGCCGGTTCGGCGGTCAACTTCGTCGTTTTCATATTTTGTCCGTCTGGCTGTCCGATTGACGCTGGCCTCAGCATTCGCTAGCGTGATCATCTCAAATTGATAATCTGAGCATCTCAGGGAGGATAACTGATATGCCTTTAGCCGCCAACTCGCCCCTCTACGCTGTTGCTGATGATATCGTCAATGCCGCGAAGGGGCCAGATCCCCTCGAAGCGGTAAGGACGGTCCTGGGCGACTACACCAACCGCTTTCACGCATCGGGAACACTCGCTCACGAAGAAGACGACGACGAGGTGCTTCTGCATGCGAGTCCGAACCTGACGATCTATCACATCACTCTGTCGCCCGGCCTGCAGTACCCGCCTCACAACCACCTGATGGATGCCTTGATCGGCATCTACAAGGGCAGCGAGACGAACTTCATCTATCCCGTTGCCGGCAGCGAACTCGATGTTCCCGAAAGGCAGGACATCGCAGCGCCTGCCGTGGTGCACATGGCGTCAAATACCGTTCATGCGGTTGCGAATACGGGCGGTTCGCGATCGGGTGCGCTGCATGTCTACCTCGGCGATCTCACACGAACCCACCGGCAGCTGTGGAGTCCGGATAGCAACCAGGCCGAGCCGTTTGACAATGACCGCTATCTGGCCGGCGCTCGGCCCGTTCAGCAGTCCGGGCACGAATGAGCGCAGGGGCGTCGCGGGCGGCGAAATTGGCCGTGATCAGCGGACCCGTCGGAATCGCGTCACACTTGTCACTCTCGCCAACCCGCTATCGCCCCTATCCTATCTGACGACCCAACACGTCGCGCCTGCGGCGACAAACCAGCAAGGAGATGCACAATGACGGCACATCAGAATGGCACAGGCGAGCAGACGAAGCGGCTCGCGATGAAGACACCACCGGTCGTTTCGTCTGACGCGTGGGAGGCCGCGCGCCAGCAACTGCTCGTGAAAGAGAAGACCGTGACCCGGGCTCGCGACGCACTGGCCGCCGAGCGCCGGCGGATGCCGTGGATGGCGGTGGAGAAGACCTATACGTTCGAAGGGCCTGATGGAAAGGTGAGCCTGCTCGACCTGTTCGAGGGCCGCCGTCAGCTGATCGTCTACCGCGCCTTCTTCGAGCCCGGCGTATTCGGCTGGCCCGACCACGCTTGCCGCGGCTGTTCGCTGGGGGCGGACCAGGTCGGCAACCTCGCCCATCTGAACGCCCGCGACACCACGCTTGCCTACGCCTCGCGCGCACCGCAGGCCGACATTGCGCGGCTGAAGGCGCGGATGGACTGGAAGATGCCCTGGTACACCATCACCGACAGCTTCGATGCCGACTTCGGCGTTGACGAGTGGCACGGCCACAACGTGTTCATCCGCGACGGCGACCGCGTGTTCCGCACCTACTTCATCAACAACCGCGGTGACGAGGCGATGGGGACCGTATGGAGCTATCTCGACCTGTCGCCGCTCGGCCGCCAGGAGGTTTGGGAGGATTCGCCCGAGGGCTATCCGCAGACGCCGACGTACAAGTGGTGGAATTGGCACGACAATTACGGCGCCGAAGCCGTCCCCGACAAAAAATGGGTCGAGATATCGGACGCCGGAGAGGCCGCGTTCCGGAATCGCACCGAATAGAACGTCTTTGGCGTCGCGGAAATGCAGCCAGGACAATTGGAGGAGCGGGATGCACGGTTCAATTCGACGCATCCCGCTCGCTATGCAGGACTACGGACATGAGCGAGATTCATGCAGGCGGATCCACCGGCGATGCGAGCCCGGCCGACCATAGTGCAGCCGATTGGCTGTCCTTTGCGGCCGCGCCGACCTTCGCAACCATGGCGCTGCTGACGCTTCTCGGCGGAGCGCCGGACATGATGTGCTCGACCGGGCAAGAGGCATCACCGCTGGACGGCATGGTCCCGATGTACCTGCTGATGAGCGGCTTCCATTTAGGACCTTGGCTGAAGCAGGTTTCCGGCCGGCGACGCCGCCGCAAATAGAGCTGTACCGGCCGACAAAGGCCCGTTCTGGTCGGGAAGACATCCCTCACCAGATCCACTCGCCCCTTCCCAAAACCGCTACCGCATCGACAATCCGGGTAAAGCTCGAGCGGGCGCGGCCGGCCGTGTGCCTGGCGCGCAAATAGCCATGCACCAGCCCCGGCTCCTCGAGCCACCAGGCGCGCCCGCCCGCGGCAACGATGCGGTCGCGATAGGCTTCGCCGTCCGACGACAGCGGGTCGCATTCGGCGGTGATCACGACGGTGGGCGGCAGATTGGCGAACTCGGCGTCGGCGAGCGGCCACAGAGTGAGATCGCCGGTGCGATCCTCGCCACCGGTCCTGATGTCCCTGTAGAAAACGAGGTCGCGCGCGGTAAGCATCGGCGCTTCCGCGTGGGTGACGTAGGAACCGGCGGAGCTGTCGCCGCCAAGGCCGGGATAGACCAGAATCTGGCCGATCGGCTTGCGCGCATGGCCGCGCGTTGCGTGACTGACGGCGGCGGCGAGATTGCCGCCGGCACTGTCGCCGCAGAGCAGGACAGGACGCTCGTAAGTCGCCGCCGCCCATTCGAAGGCGCTGATGGCATCGTCGAAGGCGGCCGGATGAAGGTGTTCAGGTGCCAGCCGGTAGTCGACCGAAACCACTTCGTAGCCGGTGCGGCTGCAAAGCTCGGCGCAGAGGTCGTCATGGCTGTCGAGCCCGCCGAGGATAAAACCGCCGCCATGGAAATAAAGCACCATTGCCGAAGCTTCCGGCGCCGGGGCGCGGTAGATGCGGATCGGAATGTGCCAGGGTGTGGCAATGGCGGTGGTTTCCGCCGTGACGCCTTGGGGATAGCCGGCAAAGAACTCGCGGCACATCCGGTTATAGATCTGGCGCTGCTCGGCGACGGTGTAGTCGATCGTATCGGGCGGATAATAAGAATTGGTCCGCTCGATGAAGGCCCAGGTCTCGGCGTCGATGAGGGTTTTGTAGTCGGTCATGGGCGCTGAATGGATCGCAATGAATCCGCGTGAACACCCCCCTCTGGCCTGCCGGCCATCTCCCCCTCAAGTGGGGAGATTGGCAGCTTCGGCCTTGCAGCCCATCTTGCAACGTTGGAGATTGGCGAAAACCGAAGCGACATCCGATCTCCCCCCTTGAGGGGGAGATGGCCGGCAGGCCAGAGGGGGGCGTGACGGAGTGCCGTCATTTCGGCAATACCTTCATTTCCCCTTCCACACCGGATCGCGCTTTTCGGCAAAGGCGCGAAAGCCCTCGAGATTGTCCTCCGAGCCGTAGAGTGCGTCAACCGTCGACAGTTGCCGGCGCGTCACCCGGTTCATGGCGTCCTGGAAAGTCAGCGATTCTGCGACCCGGGCCGTCTCCTTGATCGCGGCGAAGACCAGCGGCGGGCCGCTGGCGAGCAGCCGCGCGATCTCCCAGACCCGGTCCTCCAGTCTTTCCTTGGGCAGCACCTCGTTGACTAGGCCCCATCGATGCGCCTCGGCGACATCCATCCAGCGGCCGGTGAGCAGAAGGTCCATGGCGACATGGTAGGGGATGCGCTTCGGCAGCTTGATCGTCGCCGCATCGGCCAGCGTGCCGGCGCGGATTTCGGGCAGCGCGAAGGAGGAGTGGTCCGACGCATAGATGAGGTCGCAGGATAGCGCCAGTTCGAAGCCGCCGCCGACCGCCATGCCGTTGACGCAGGCGATCACCGGCTTGTTGAGGTCGCGCAGTTCCTGCAGCCCGCCGAAGCCGCCGACGCCGTAGTCGCCGTCGACCGCGTCGCCGCCGGCCGCGGCCTTCAGGTCCCAGCCGGCGCAGAAGAACTTGTCACCGGCGGTCTTGACGATGGCGACGCGCAAGTCGGGATCGTCGCGAAACGCCTTGAAAGTCTCGCCCATCAGCCGCGACGTCTTCAGGTCGATGGCATTGGCCTTGGGCCGGTCGAGCGTGACTTCGAGGATAGTGCCCTCGCGGCGGGTGGTGATGACGTCAGACATTTTTGTTCTCTCCAAGCACCAGCAGCGCATCGGCGATCCAGGCGCCCTTGCCTTCGGTGCAGACGATCAGCGGATTGATGTCGAGTTCCTCGATCTCGCCGGCGTTTTGCTGCACGAAAGCGGCAATGCCCGATATCGCATCGATTGCCGCTCCGACATCGGCCTTCGGCCGACCGCGATAGCCGTCGAGCAGCGGGAACAGTTTCAGCCCGCGCAAAGCGGCCTCGATATCGTCGCGGGTCGCCGGCAGCATCAGCGTGACGCTGTCGCGCAACAGCTCGACCAGCACGCCGCCGGTGCCGAGCGTCATCACGGCGCCGAACATCGGGTCGCGGGTGAAGCCGACGAGCAGCTCGGCGACGCCGTCGCGCACCATGCGCTCGACATAAAGGCCCGTGCCGAGCGGGCCGAGATCGTGGGCGGCGGTGCTGACGGATTCGGCATCCCTCAAATTGAGCCGGACCGCGTCGAGCTCGGACTTGTGGATGACACCAAGGGCCTTCAGCGCCACCGGGAAGCCGAGCGCCATCGAGGAGATGACAGCTTCGACCGCGTTGCCGGCGCGCTCGCCCTTCGGCACGGGGAGCCCGGCCTCGATGAGCCGCGCCTTCGCCTCGGCCTCGTCCGGCGTGACATGGTCGCCGACCGGCGCGCCGGACGCCGAAGTGTCGATCGGCTGCGCCTGCGGCTCGCGCCAGGCCCAGCCGATGAAGGCCGCCGCCTGGGCGGCGTCCATGGCTTCGGAGATGCCGAACAGCGGCACCATGCCCCGCGCCATCAGGCCGGCAGTGTATTCCTCGGGCAGGTTCTCCGGCAGCGAGGAGACGATCGCGCCTTGCGCGCTGTTGGTCTTCAGCGCCACTTCGAAGGCGCGCAGCGTCGCCCACCAGTCGGTGTCCGAGCAGCGGTCGGGGCGCGGGAAATCGAGCACCAGCATGTTGAGGTCGAAGCTGCCCGACACCATCGCGGTGAAGGTGGCGGTCATCGCCGGCTCGTTGTTCCAGATGAAGGTGTGGTAGTCGAGCGGGTTGGCCACCGCGACCAGCGGCCCGAGCGTCGATTTGACATGCGCGCGGTGCTCGGGGGTGAGTGGCGGAAACGTCACCCAGCGGCCTTCGGCGCTGTCGGCCATCACCGACGCCTCGCCGCCCGAACAGCTCATCGACGACAGCCGGTAGCCGGGCAGGGGGCCGGTGACGTGCAGCAGCTTGAGCGCCTCGATGAAGGCCGGGATCGAATCGATGCGGGCGATGCCGAGCCGCTTCAGGAAGGCGCCGGACGCTGCGTCCGAGCCGGCCAGCGACGCGGTATGGGAAACGGTCGCCTGCCGCGCCTGCTCGGAGCGGCCGACCTTCATGGCGATGACAGGCTTTTTCAGCTCGCGCGCCCGTGCCGCCAGCCTTTCGAAGCCGGCTACCGAATCGAAAGCCTCGATATGCAAGCCGAGCGCGGTGACACGGTCGTCCTCGATCAGGCCGAGCGCCATTTCGGAAAGCCCGGTCTGCGCCTGGTTGCCGGCGGTCATCAGAAAGGCGATCGGCAGGCCGCGCTTCTGCATCGTCATATTGATGGCGATGTTCGACGACTGGGTGATGATGGCAACGCCGCGACCGCCTTCTGGCAGCCTGATGCCGCCATGCTGGTCGGGCCACAAAAGCGCGCCGTCGGCATAGTTGATGAGCCCGTAGCAGTTCGGCCCGATGATTGGCATTTGGCCCGCCGCCGCGACCAGCTCGGCCTGCAGCCGCTCGCCGTCCTCGTCATAGGCCTCGGTTTCGAGGAAGCCGGCGGCGAAGCAGACCGCACCGCCGGCGCCGCGCTCGGCCAGTGCCTTGACCACTTCGATGGTCAAGTGCCGGTTGACGCCGACGAAAGCGGCATCCGGCGCACCGGGCAATTCGGCCACCGAGCGATAGGCCTTGCGGCCGGCGACCTCGGCCTTGCTCGGATGCACCGGCCAGATCTCGCCGGCAAAGCCCATCTTGATCGATTGCGCGACGACGGCGGCAGCCTGCGCGCCACCGAAGACCGCGATTGTCCGCGGGCGCAAAAGGCGCTCAAGTTTGTGCATGAACACCCTCCTCTGCCCTGCCCTCTTTGCCAAAACTTGGCATCTCCCCCTCAAGGGGGGAGATTGGCAGCTGGGCCGCCGGCCCCAGGCATGCAACGGCAATAACTGGCGAAATCAGGAATGGCGGCCGATCTCCCCCCTTGAGGGGGAGATGTCCGATAGGACAGAGGGGGGCGCGAAGGAATGCAAACATTGCGCTGTTCAGCCCCCGAACGGGCGCAGCAGCGCCCGCGAGATGATGTGGCGCTGGATTTCCGAGGTGCCTTCCCAGATGCGCTCGACGCGGGCGTCGCGCCAGATGCGCTCGAGCGGCAAATCGTCCATCAGCCCCATGCCGCCATGGATCTGGATCGCCTCGTCGGCGACAAAGGCGAGCATCTCGGTGGCCTTCAGTTTGGCCATGGCCATGTCCTGGTCGGTGACGGTACCCTGATCGTACTTCCAGCCGGCTTCGAACACCATCAGGTCGGCGGCCTTCAGCTCGGTCGCCATGTCGGCGAGCTTGAACGACACGCCCTGGAACTTGCCGATCGGCTGGCCGAACTGCTGGCGCTGCGCGGCGTATTCGACGGCGTGGCCAAGCGCCCGCTCGGCGCGGCCGAGGCAGGTGGCGCCGACCTGCAGGCGCGTCGCGCCAAGCCATGAATTGGCGACGTCGAAGCCTTTGTGGACCTCGCCCAGAACCTGACTGGCCGGCAACCGGCAATCGTCGAATTCGAGGATGGCATTGGTGTAGCCGCGATGCGAGACGTTGCGGTAGCCGTCGCGCACGGTGAAACCCTTGGTGCCCTTGTCGACGAAAAAGGCGGTGATCTTCTTGCGTTTTCCACGCGAAGACTCTTCCTCCCCCGAGGCCATGAAGACGATGGCGAAATCGGCGAGATCTGCATGGCTGATGAAATGCTTGGTGCCGTTCAGCACCCAGTCGTCGCCGTCTTGCACGGCGGTTGCCTTCATGCCGCGCAAATCGGAGCCGGCGCCCGGCTCGGTCATTGCCAGGCAATCCCATTTCTCGCCGCGAATGCAGGGAAACAGATATTTTTCGCGCTGCTCCGGCGTGCCGGCGAGAAGGATGTTCGAAGGCCGCGCCACGCAGGTCCAATGCAGCGCGTAATTGGCGCGGCCGAGTTCCTTTTCATAGAGCAGCCAGGTCACCGTATCGAGCCCGGCGCCGCCGACATCGGCCGGCATGTTGGCGGCATAGAGGCCGGCTTCGATCGCCTTGGCCTTGATCTCCTCGATCAGCTCGCGGCGCAGCACGCCGGTACGCTCCACTTCGCGCTCATGCGGGTAAAGCTCGTTCTCGACGAAGGCCCGCGTCGTCTCGACGATGAGCTTCTGCTCCTCCGAAAGACCAAAATCCATGGTCTCAGCCTTTCTTCCTTTTCTTCGGCTTTTCAGCCTTGGCCTTTTCGGCCGCCTTGGAGGCGGTGGGCTTCTTCGCCGCAAGCTTGGCCAACTGCCTGGTGTAGTCCTTATGCAGGGCGCCGGCACCCCAACCTTTGCCTTTGTTCTGCTTCGACAGTGCCTCCATGATGGCGACCAGATTGTCGTCGCGGATCTTCTCGAGATCGCGGATCGACAGACCGTGCGCCTGGTCGTCCGACTGGGTCGCGATCAGCTCGACCAGCTCGTCGTTGAACTCCGGCACGTCCATCAGCTTGGTCCACGGCCATTTCAGGCACGGGCCGAACTGCGCCATGAAGTGGCGCATGCCGGCCTCGCCGCCGGCGACGCGATAGACCTGGAACATGCCCATCTGCGCCCAGCGCAGGCCGAAGCCGTAGCGCATGATGTCGTCGAGCTCCTCGACCGTGCAGATGCCGTCCTTGACCAGCCACAGCGCCTCGCGCCAGGCCGCTTCGAGCAGCCGGTCGCCGACGAACGCTTCGATCTCCTTGCGGATCACCACCGGCTTCATGCCGATCGAGGCATACATCTCCTTGGCGACTTCGATCGCCTCGGGAAAGGTCTGTTCGCCGCCGACGATTTCGACCAGCGGCAGCAGATAGACGGGGTTGAACGGATGGCCGACGACCAGCCGCTCCGGGTGCTTCTTCATCGCCACCTGCATGTCGGTCGGCTTGATGCCGGAGGTGGAGGATCCGACAATGGCGTTGGCCGGCGCATAAAGGTCGATCTCGGCCAGCACGCAGTGCTTCAGGTCGAGCCGCTCCGGCACGCTTTCCTGGATGAAGTCGGCGTCTGCCACCGCCTCGGCGATCGTCTTGGCGAAGGTAAGCTTGCCCTCCTTCGGCAGGCCGCCGGGCAGCATCTGCTTGTAGGCGCGTCGCGCTCCCTTCATCACCTCGCCGACCTTGCGTGACGCCTCGGGGTCGGGATCGAAGATCGACGCGTCGATGCCGTTGAGCAGCAGCCGCGCCACCCAGCCGGCGCCGATGACGCCGCCGCCGATGGCGGCCGCCTTGTTGATGATGCTCATGCGGAGGCTCCGGTTCTTGTCCTGGCTGTTGCGGGGTCGGTGAGGGCGACGCGCTCGCCGGCACGGATCACGGACGCGTCATAGGCCTTGCGCGCGAACACTTCGAGCAGGAAGGGCCGGAAGAAATCGATCGGCAATGTCTCGTAATCCGGGTCGAAGCTCGACTGATCCCAGCGTTCGCAAAACTCATCGCAATCGTCGAAGTAGATGTGCCCGGCGAAACGGTCGCGGGCGTGTGGATTGCCGCCGAGGTGGTGGGCGTAATAGAGGCGCTGGAAATCGCCGTGCTTCTCCACCACCCAGGTGCATTGCTCGCGCACAAAAGGCTTCAGGATGGCGGCTGCATACTCGTCGTGGTTATAGGGCGCGTAGATGTCGCCGATATCGTGCAGCAAGGCGCAGGCAATCCAGTCGGTGTCGGCGCCGTCGCACCAGGCCCGTGTTGCCGCTTGCAGTGAATGGCCGAGCCGGGTGATCTTGTAGCCCGAGAGGCCCGCATCAAGCTGGACGAGCGCGTCGAGCAGCCGCTCGCCGGTCTTTGCCGCATAGTCGATCTCGTGCTCGGTGAGGAAGGCATAGTCCTCGCGGTCGCCGTCCTTCATGGCGGTGAATTTCACGGTCTTCATCAGCGGCTCCTCCCAACCGGCTACCGGCTTTTCAAAGCGGTGCGCGCTTCGTCAGGTTCAGCTTCTTGCGGACTTCGTCCGGGCCGATGACCCTGGCGCCCATATTCGACACGATGCTGACCGCCCGCTCGACCAGCTGCGCATTGGTCGCCAGCACGCCCTTGTCGAGCCAGAGATTATCCTCCAGTCCGACGCGGACATTGCCGCCGGCCAGCACCGCGGCCGCGACATAGGCCATCTGGTTGCGGCCAATGGCAAAGGCCGACCAGTTCCAGGTCGACGGTACATTGTTGACCATGGCCATGAAGGTGTTGAGGTCGTCCGGCGCGCCCCACGGCACGCCCATGCACAATTGCACCAGCGCGTCCGGCTTCAGCACTTCTTCCTCGACCAATTGCTTGGCGAACCACAGATGCCCGGTGTCGAAGGCCTCGATCTCCGGCTTGACGCCGAGCGCCGTCATCATGCCGCCCATGGCACGCAGCATGCCGGGCGTATTGGTCATGACATAATCGGCCTCGGCGAAATTCATGGTGCCGCAATCGAGCGTGCAGATTTCCGGCAGGCACTGGCGCACATGTTCCATGCGGTTGCTCGCGCCGCCCATGTCCGTGCCTTTTTCGTTCAGCGGCAGCGGTTTCTCCGGCGGGCCGAATACCATGTCACCCCCCATGCCGGCGGTCAGGTTCAGCACCACGTCGACGTCCGCCGCGCGGATGCGCTCGGTTACTTCGCGATAGAGATGCACGTCGCGCCTAGGCTTGCCGGTCTCGGGATCGCGCACGTGGCAGTGCACGATCGCCGCACCCGCCTTTGCCGCCTCGATGGCCGAATCGGCGATCTCTCTGGGCGACCGCGGCACATGCGGGCTGCGGTCCTGCGAACCGCCGGACCCGGTCACGGCACAGGTAATGAAAACCTCACGGTTCATCGCTAACGGCATCGGACTCTCTCCCAATAGAACGTAGGGCAAGAATGCCTGACTTGCCGGAAACTGTTTTGCGTTTTACGAAGATCGTGTGACCAAAAACGAAAAACCGACGATCTTTCGGGCCGAGCGTTTGCCGCTCAAGGTAACGCTGCTGGTATTCTCCGGCTCGTCGATCATGTGCGTCGCCTCGGCCGTCGATCCGTTGCGCGCCGCCAACCGCATTGCCGGTGAGACGCTGTTCGATTTCAGGCTGGTCTCGGTGACAGGCGAGGCGCCGGTCACCACATGCGGCCTGCCGGTGGCGGTCAGCGGCCGCTTCGATGCGGCTGACACAACCGATATGCTGGTCGTCGTCGCCGGCTTCGGCACGCAGAACTACGCCACATCGGCCCTGCTGTCCGGACTGCGCCGGGCGGCGCGCGCGGCACGCGCCTGCGGCGGCGTCGAGGCCGGCACCTGGCTGGTTGCCCGCGCGGGTCTGCTGGAGGGGCGCAGCGCCACCACCCACTGGGAGGACATGGAGGATTTCTCGTCGGCCTTTCCCGGCGTCGACGTGCGCCCCGACCGCTACGTCATCGATGGCCCGGTGTTCACCACCGGCGGCGCCTCGCCGACCTTCGACCTGATGCTGCATCTGATCCGCACGCGGCTCGGCATGGCCGTGGCGCTAGATGTCGCGAGCGTCTTCATCTACGACCAGGCGCGCGCCGCGACGGACGCGCAACCGCTGGTCTCGCTCGGCCGTCTCGACGGCTACGATCCCAGGCTGGCGCAAGCCATTCGGCTGATGGAAGCGCATGTCGACCAGCCGCTGACTATCGCCGCCGTGGCAAAGCGCGCCGGGGTGACGGCACGGACGCTGGAAAGCATCTTTCGCAAGTCGATCGGCGAAACGCCCGGCGCTTATTACCTCAGGCTGCGCCTCGGCGCCGCGCGCCGGCTGGTGGTCGACACGCGCATCGCCATGGCGGACATTGCCGGGCGAACGGGGTTTTCGTCCGCCGCGGCATTTTCCAGAGCGTTTTCAAGAGCGTTCGGCGAAGCGCCGGTCAGGCTGCGTCGGGGATAATGCATGTCGCCCAAAAGCTTGGCCACGGGCTTGACCCGAGGGTGCGTAGCGGTTTTGCGATAACGACATGCATAGGCAAAGGTAGATCAGGCAGCGTCCTTGCGGTCGCTGCTGCCGTCGATCTGCGAGCGCATCTGTCTCGCAAGATGGGTCTCGAACCGGCTGGCGACCGCGCGATCCCATTCGTTTGCACTCAGCGCACCTTGTTTCGGGTGCGGCAGCGCCATCAGCCGGTCGATGATCGATCCAGCCTCGCCAGATGAGAGCAGGGCGTCGATTTCGCGTTCGTGCTGCATATCGTTTCGCCTCCTTCTTCTGAATCCCGCCACGAACCACACTATAGGAGGTTCGTGACGGCTGTTTGAAGGCAAGAGCGAGGCGATTGATGGGCGATGCCGGGCAAAGTTTTGTCCGCCGCCGCCCATCTTGGGCACGTCGTTCCGGCAGGTCACGCAGTGCTTCAGCCAAGCCGCATCGACAGTTCAACATCCTCGCCGAACGGCGTGGACATGTAGCCACTCCCGGTCGAGCGCACCCGCTCGAGGTATTCGGGGCAAAGATCTGCGTTGTCGGCAACGACGAAGGCGCCCGGTCTGAGGCGGCTTTCAACCAGACTCAAGATCTCGGGATAGAGCGCTTTGGCGCCGTCGAGCAGAAGCAGGTCGACGCTTTCGGGAAGATCGACGCTTAATGTTTGCAGCGCGTCTCCTTCGCGGGTTTCCACCATGTCAATGAGACCGCCTGCTGTCAGATTACTCCTCGCGCGCGCGACCTTGGATGGCTCGAACTCGCTGGTGATCAGGCGGCCACCGCCATTGTCCCGCAAGGCTGCGGCAAGGTGCAGGGTCGAGATGCCGAACGAGGTTCCAAATTCGACGATCGTCCGTGCGCCGCTGCCTCGTGCCAGCATGTAGAGCAGCGTGCCGGTCTCTCGCGAAACGGGAAGCCAGAGATCCCTTAGCCGCCCATAGAAATCGAGGTATTCGGTCTTGCTTCGAACCAGCCGCATCCGCTCCTCGGCGGAGAGTTCCGCCACTGCAGGGCTTGTTGCCGCAGCGGCTTCCTCGAACAGGCGGACCAGCAGGGGCGCGAGCGGCGTTGTCGTCAGTGTGGTCATATCGGTCTCCAGTCGGAATTGAACGCGTTCTTGTGCGACATTCAAAATACGACTAATCATTCGCATTCACTAATCGCATTGGCGCGGCTCTCAATGAGCGATAACCGAAGTCCGCGGATTTCCTCGCGAAAACAGCCGAAGCAGGCCCGCTCGGCGGAGCTCGTCGCTGCGATTTTGCAGGCTGCTGTTCAGGTTTTGGCGAGGGAAGGCGCGCAGCGCTTCACCACGGCGCGGGTGGCCGAGAAGGCCGGCGTCAGCGTCGGATCGCTGTATCAGTATTTTCCGAACAAGGCGGCGATCCTGTTCCGGCTCCAGAGCGACGAATGGCGGCAGACGACCAGTTTGCTGCGCGATATCCTCGAGGATATCAGGAAACCGCCGCTTGACCGGCTGCGCGACCTGGTCCACGCCTTCCTCCGCTCGGAGTGTGAGGAGGCTGCGGTGCGTGTGGCGCTCGACGACGCCGCCCCGCTTTACCGCGACGCGCCCGAGGCGCAGGCGGCGAGGGCGTCCGGAGACCGGACCATCCAGCTCTTCATGCAGGAGGCGTTGCCGAGCGCCGCGCAAGCGACTCGCGAATTGGCCGGCGACCTGGTCATGACGACGCTCAGCACGGTGGGGAAGCAGTTCTCGGAGACGCCTCGAACGCCCAAGGAGATTGAAGTCTACGCCAACGCCATGGCCGACATGTTTTGCGCCTACCTGAGAGGCCTCGATCACGGCTAAGGCGCGCCAGACCCGGTCAGCGAACAGGCCACGCGAGTTTCACACGGGGCAAAACCTTCGTCGGTTCAGCCCCGCGGAAAGCCGTCTTAGCCGGCGGCCGCTGAACAATGCGGCCGCGAACCGGGTACGCCTCAGACGTACCGGTTGACGATGTTCTCGAGTAGCTCTTGGCGGCCGGATCTGGGCTGCGGCTCGATCTTCTCTTTGACGACGCGCTCGGCGATTTCCTCGAGCGTACGCTTGCCGGCAAGCATCGCCTTGGCCTCGGCCGAATCCCAGCCGGCATAGCGCTCGGCGAGCGGGGCGGACAGCGCCTTGTCCTCGACCATGCGCGCTGCCGCCTTGAGGCCGCGAGCGCAGCAGTCCATGCCGCCGATATGGCCGATCAGCAGATCCTGCGGATCGAGCGACTGGCGCCTGAGCTTGGCGTCGAAATTGGTGCCGCCGGTCTTGAAGCCGCCGGCCTGCAGCACCTGATAGTAGGCCAGTGCCATCTCCGGTACATTGTTCGGGAACTGGTCGGTATCCCAGCCCGACTGGTAGTCGTTGCGGTTCATGTCGATCGAACCGAAAATGCCGAGCGCATTGGCCAGCGCCAGTTCATGTTCGAACGAATGGCCGGCCAGGATGGCGTGGCCCTGCTCGATGTTGAGCTTGACCTCGTTCTCCAGTCCGAAACGCTTGAGGAAGCCGTAGACGGTGGCGACGTCGTAATCGTACTGGTGCTTGGTCGGCTCCTGCGGCTTCGGCTCGATCAGGATGGTGCCTTCGAAGCCGATCCTGTGCTTGTAATCGACGACCAGGTTGAGGAAACGGCCGGCCTGTTCCTGCTCGCGGGCAAGGTCGGTGTTGAGCAGCGTCTCATAGCCCTCGCGGCCGCCCCACAGCACGTAGTTCTCGCCGTTCAGACGCTTGGTGACGTCGATGCAGTGTTTCACCGTCGCCGCCGAATAGGCAAAGACGTCCGGATCGGGATTGGTGGCGGCGCCTGACATGAAGCGGCGGTTGGAGAACAGGTTGGCCGTGCCCCACAACAGCTTGACGCCGGTCTGCTTCATCTTTCCCGAGAAGTAATCGGCGATCTCGTCGAGCCGCGCCGCACTTTCGGAAAAGTCCCGGCCCTCCGGCCGCACGTCAGCATCGTGGAAGCAGAAATAAGGCGCACCCAGCAACGAAAACATCTCGAAGGCGACGTCGGCCTTGAGCTTGGCCAACTCCATGGTGTCGGTGCTGCCGGCCTTCGGAAACCACGGCCGGTCAAATGTCTGGCCGCCGAACGGATCGCCGCCCGGCCAGGCAAAGGAATGCCAATAAGCGACGGCAAAGCGCAGATGGTCTTCCAGCCGCTTGCCGGCGACAATCTCGTCGGGATTGTAGAACCGGTAGGCCAGCGGATTGGTCGAATCCGGTCCCTCATATTTGATCTGTTGGATGTCGCCGAAAAAACCGCTGCTCATGTTCTTTTCCTCTCGCATGGTCCGGCCTGATTACCTCAGGCGTAATTGGTTTCGCGCTGGCGCTGGTCGAAAAGGCTCATGTCAAAGCCACCCAACGAAGGAGACAGACCATGACCGACCTCAACACCATTGCCGAAAACTACATCGCCGCCTGGAACGAGAGCGACGCCGCACGCAGGAAAGCCTTGCTCGAGGCGACCTTCACCGAGGACGTCGGCTACCGCGATCCGATCATGCAGGGCGACGGCCATGACGCCATCGCCGCGCTGATCGAAGGCGTTCAGCAGCGCTTTGCCGGCTTCAGGTTCTCGCTGAAAGGCAAGCCGGACGGCTTCGCCGATACCATCCGCTTCTCCTGGAACCTCGGGCCGGAAGGCGTCGGCTCCGTCATCGAAGGCACCGATATCGGCGTCATCGAAAATGGCCGGCTGAAAAGCGTCACCGGCTTTCTCGACAAGGTGCCGGCACAGTGAGGCCTTCTCGGCAGGCCACGGCGAGGGCGGGAAACCGCTCACGCCGTGGCGCTCCTGATCGCCGGGTAAAGCTGGCGGTAGCGCTGATAGGCATCTGCATAGGCATCGCTTAGTGCGGCGACCGGCTCGACCGTGGCGTCCGTCGCCGGCGCCGTGCACACGGCGCGCGGATCGGCGCCTGTCGCCGCGATCAGGCCAAGCCGGGCCGCTCCGAAGGCGGCGCCGAAATCGCCGTCGGCTGGGATATCGACTGGCAGGCCAAGCGCTGTGGCGATGGCCTTCAGCCAGTAGCGCGAACGCGAGCCGCCGCCGATCGCCGTCACCCGGGTCAGCGTCGTGCCGGCTTTGGCCAGGGCTTCGAGGCTGTCGCGGAAAGCGAAGGCGACGCCTTCGAGCACGGCCTGAGTCAGCGCCGCGCGGCCGGATTCGTGGGCAAGCCCGGTAAAGGCGCCCCGAATGACGGAATCATTGTGAGGCGTCCGCTCGCCTGACAGGTACGGCAGGAAGGAGACACCGCTCGGCGCCTGCAGCGCATCGCCGAGTTCGGCGGTCAACTCGCCGGCACTTTTTCCAGCGATCCCCGACAGCCAGTTGAGCGAATCGGTTGCCGACAGGATGACGCCCATCTGGTGCCAGGTGCCGGGCAGTGCGTGGCAGAATGTGTGCACGGCGCTTTCCGGATTGGGCAGATACGACGCGTTGGCGGCAAAAAGCACGCCCGACGTGCCGAGCGAGACGAACGCCTGGCCGGCGCCGACCGTGCCCATGCCGCAGGCCGAAGCCGCGTTGTCGCCGGCACCGCCGGCGATCGGGATGCCCGCCTGCATGCCCCATTTGGCGGCCAGTTCGGCGCGCAAGGCACCGGCCTTGGCCGTGCCTTCGACCAATGACGGCATCTGCCTTTCGTCGAGCGACGTGACAGCGAGCAGTTCGGCGGACCAGGCGCGTTTGCCGACATCGAGCCACGACGTGCCAGCCGAATCCGACATTTCCGAAATATGCTCGCCGGCGAGCCAGAGCCGCAAAAAGTCCTTCGGCAGCAGAACCTTTGCCACCTTGGCAAAAACAGCCGGTTCGTTGTTCCTGACCCAGGCCAGCTTTGGCGCGGTGAAGCCGGGAAAGACGATGTTGCCGGTCAGCTTGCGAAAGCGCGGGTCGGCATCGAGCGCGGCCGCCTCGGCGTGGCTGCGTGTGTCGTTCCATAGAATGCAGGGGCGCAGCACCTGGTCGGCGGCATCGAGCAGAGTGGCGCCATGCATATGGCCGGAAAGGCCGATGCCGTTGACAGCCGCGAGTTCCTTCGCATGCATCGACCGCAGCTCGCCGACCGCCGCTTCGCAGGCGCGGATCCAGTCGGCCGGGTTCTGCTCGGACCAGCCGGGATGCGGGCGCGACACGTCGAGCGGCGCATGGCCGGAACCGACGATGCTCTGCCTTGCATCGATCAGCAGCGCCTTGACGCCCGACGTGCCGAGATCGAGGCCGAGATACATGTTCCCTCCCATGTCCGTCATGCCTGGCGGCGACGGTCTTTCTTGCTTCGCTGCCCAGTCCTGTGACACGGGCGGCGAAGATATCCCGGCAATCGTGCCGCCGGAAACGCACCCCGGTCAACACGCGAAGATTTTTTCGACGCTCGAAAAAATCAGGGCCGGGGCAGTTTTTAAGGCAAGATGTGGCCGTGGTCAATTCGCCGCGGGAGCGTTTGCACGCCGTGAAAACAGTGCCGACAACGGGCTGTCCGGCCGTGCCAGCGCGCGTTCCGCCGCAAGCGCCCTCGCCAGCGCGCCATCACCGGAACGCAATGCCGCTTCGATCAGTGTCAGGTCGATGACGTCGCGTTGTGCGTGGCTGCCGCCGAAGCGATGGGCGATTGCCCGCATCGGCCGGATCAGGCGTATCGTCCCGGCATAATTGCCCTCGCCGAATGCCTTGATGGCGAGCGTCAGGGGATGGCCGACATCCCTAGTGAAACCGGCGTTGTCGTCCTTGCCGCGCATCGCCTCGCGCTGCGCCTCGAGCAAGTTGCGGGCCGGCGCTTCGAGGCCGGCACCGACAAACGCCATCATCGCGTGGGCGTCGTTGAAGGCATAGTGGCCGGCGCTGGTCATGGGCAACCAGTTGGCGGCGAGCGTCGCCCAGCGCTCGCCGACATCGACGCCGCCGAGATGCAGCCGCCACAGGATCGCCGAGGCATCGACCATGTTGAGCGCCAGCATCGAGCGTTCGCCATAGATCGGCCCGTCATAGAGCGCCAGCACCTCGTCGATTTCGCCGAGATCATAGTGGAACAGTGCCAGATGCCACCAATTGTGCACCTGCAGGAAGCTCTCCCGCGTCCACGCTTCGGGATTGGCGCGCATCCACAGAATGCCGTCCTTCTGCCGGCTCTGCATCTCCATGACATGGGCCACCGCATGCTGGGCCCAGCCGTCGCGCGGCTCGATATCGACCGCCGTGCGGCCAAGTTTTTCGGCGCGCGCGTAATCGCCCATTTCCTCCAGGCCAAAGGCCTGCATGCCGAGTATGGCGTGATAGCCCGGCATGTCGCGCTGCCAGGACGGCAGCGCGCGGCCGATGCGGTCGCGCAGCATGCGCGCATTGCCGGTGAAGAAGTCGATCTGGTGGCCGGTCTGCACCGCCAGCGCATCGAGCGGAAACTCGATGGCGATATCCTCCAGCACGCGGGCGGCCTCGTGCCAGCGTCCATCCGCAAGGTGGTCAAGGGCGGCGACATGCGCCTGCTCGCGCGTTGTCGCGGCAAGTGGCAGCGCTGCCTCGTGACATGCCTTGGCCACCGCCGTCGCTTCGCGCTCTGTGGCAAGGCCAAAGAGGTAACCCTTGAACACATGCGCCATGACGAAGCCGGGATCTTCGGCGATTGCCCGGTCAACGGAACCGACCGGATCGCCGATGAAGCACTGCAATTCGCGAACAGCCCGGCTGTAGGACGACAGCCCGGCCTCCGTCGCGCCAGACAGCGTCAGGCCAAATGCGTCGCTCACCGCCATGGTCTGTCCTCAGTTGCCCGAGCGCATCGCCACTGTCGCGATGCCGGCGCCGACCAGCAGCGTGCCGCCGGTGCGGTTGAAGATGCGGATCGCCTTTGGATTGCGCACGACGTTGCGCGCCCTTGCCGCGATCAGCGCATAACCGAAGGCATTGGCGAAGGCGAGCGCCAGGAAGGTCGTCTCGAAGATCAGCATCTGTGTCCAGAAATCCGCATACCGGTCGAGGAACTGCGGCAGGAAGGCGACAAAAAAGGTGATGCTTTTCGGATTGAGCGCGGTAACCAGCCAGGCGTGCGCCGTCATTTTCGCCGATGACACTGCATCGGTGCGCGGTTCGGCCCGGAGCGCACCGCCGGCGCGAAACAGCTTGATGCCGAGATAGATCAGATAGCCGGCGCCGATCACCTTCAGCACGGTGAATACGGTGGCGGACGCCGCCAGCAGCGCGCCGATACCCAGCATCGACAGTGTCATCGCGGTGAAGTCGCCGAGCGCCACGCCGACTGCCATCGGCAGCGCGGTGCGCCAGCCCTGGCCGAGCGCATAGGACACCACCAGCAGGATGGTGGGACCTGGAATGACCAGAAGGACTGCCGAGGCAGCGGCAAAGGCGGCCCAGTTTTCGAAGGACATTTTCTTCTCCTTGAGCTCAAAGAAGAGGATAAATCCTTGGCCTCGCGCAGATGTAAAGAGGCAAAATCGAAAAAGCCCCTCGTTAACGCCAGGCGGCTGGCCTTCACGCTTTTTCAACCATGATTGGCGAAAATGCCTGGCATACGGCCGGAGCGTGTTTCCCGCCGATAGCGTGGGGTTTTGGGTAAATGCGTGAGTTGCCGCACGGTCTGTCGCTGCCGCACAATGGCGACGCAATCGAAACCGAAATACAGCTTTCCCGTCGCACGGTGCTATCCGGCGCCGGTGCGCTGGCGCTGCTCGGCGTCGCCGGCTGCAGCCAGACGCTGGATCTGCCGTCGCTCCAGCTCGACGACCTCACCACCGGCTCGATCCGGCCCATCCGTCCGAGTATCAGCGTCGACAAGAACATCACCAGCCCCGACGTGATGTACGCTTCGCTCACCGACGGTGGCTTCAATGTGCCGGAAGTGCCCTACCTCAAGGTCAAGCCGGAGTTCCGCCGCCAGATCGTCGTCGATCCGACCGGCGAGCAACCCGGCACCATCGTCGTTCACTCGCAGGAACGGCTGCTCTATCTGGTGCAGCCCGGCGGCGAGGCGATCCGTTACGGCGTCGGCATCGGCAAGGACGGATTCCGCTGGTCCGGCCGCGCCAACATCCAGTACGGCAAGGAATGGCCGGTCTGGACCCCGCCGCCCGAGATGATCGCCCGCAGGCCGGAACTGGTGAAATGGCAAAGCGGACAGCCGGGCGGCCTCGACAATCCGCTCGGCGCGCGTGCCCTCTACATCTATCAGAACGGCAGCGACACCGGCTATCGCATCCACGGCTCGCCCGAATGGTGGAGCATCGGCCAGGCGATGTCGTCGGGCTGCGTGCGCCTGATCAACCAGGACATCATCGATCTCTACAGCCGCGTCTCCAAGAAGAATCCGGTCGTCGTCGTCTGACCGGCGGCTGCTGCCCTTCGTCATCGACTCTGCCGTTGCGCGATGCCGCAAGACAGGCGAATGTGCCTGCGATTTTCACCGCCCGGGAGACGTGAACAATGGCCGGAACTTTTGTCATCGCGCAAGGCGGCGGCCCGACCGCCGTCATCAACCAGACGGTGGTTGGCGCCGCGCTCGAAATCCGCAAGCGGCATCCCGGCGCCAAGGTGCTTGGTTCCATCCACGGCGTGCGCGGCATCCGCGACGGCAATTACGTCGATCTTTCGGCCATCCCCGAGGACCGCCTGCGATTGATCGCGGCGACGCCGAGCGCCGCGCTTGGTTCGACGCGCGACAAGCCGGATGCCGCCTATTGCGACCTCATCCTCAACGGCTTGAAGAAAGCCGGCGCCGATGCCTTCATCTATATCGGCGGCAACGACACCTCGGGCACGCAGCAGATCCTCACCGACGCCGCCGGCGGCAAGATCGCCTTCGTGCATGCGCCGAAAACCATCGACAACGATCTCGAGGAGAACGATCACACGCCCGGCTTCATGTCGGCGGCCGAGTTCGTCGCTGGAGCATTCCTTTCGGTCGATCTCGATTTCCGCGCTCTGCCGGGCATCTATGTCGGCATTGTCATGGGGCGGCATGCCGGTTTCCTGACGGCCGCGTCCGCGGCCTGGCAGCTCGATCAGGACAGCGGCCCGCATCTCGTCTACGTACCGGAGCGGCCGTTCTCCGCGGCGGGCTTCATCGACGACGTTCGTGCAACGCTCGACCGCCACAAGCGCTGCATCGTTGCCGTCTCCGAAGGCGTCAGCACCGCCGACGGCAAAGCGCTGGTCGAAAGCCTGGTGCCGCCGGAAAGGCTGGAGCGCGACCAGCACGGCAACGTCAAGCTGTCGGGCAGTGACCTGCCGGCAGCCTTGGAGCGCGCGCTCGCCGAAGGATTGCCGGGCAAGCGGGCGCGCGTCGATGCGCTCGGCTATATGCCGCGCGGCTATGTCGGCGCCATCAGCGCGGTGGACGCGCAGGAGGCCTTCGATGCCGGCGCCTTCGCGGTGACGGTGGCCGACGAGGGCGGCGGTTCGGTGGCGCTGCAATATGACGGCAAGAAAACCGTGCTGAAGAAGGTGCCGCTGAAGAACGTCGCCGGCAAGACGCGCCATATGCCGGATGATTTCATGCTGCCCGACGTCAACCGGCTGTCCGACGCGGGGATGGCCTATCTGAAGCGGCTGGTCCCGCAAAAGTACAAGGTCGGCAAGCCGTTCGTCTGATGCGGCGTTGATCTGATGGACAGCTGGTTCAGCAAAACCATCGTCGACGCCAAGACGACGATGCTGACCGAGCCCTTCGTGCATGATTTCGTGCGTGCCAACATCTGGCATTTGCGCGGCCGCGATGTCGACCTGCTGGTCGACACCGGCATGGGGATCTGCCCGCTGGCGCCGCAGATCGACACGCCGTCCGGCAAGCCGCTGCTCGCCGTCGCCACGCATATCCATCTCGATCATGTCGGCTCGCTGCACGAGTTTCCGTTGCGGGCAGGGCCGCGCCACAGCGCCGCGCAGTTCGACAGCATGGATGAAGCGGTGACCTACGCGTACATGTTCCATGATCTGGAAGGCGCCGTCTCCAGGCTGCCGGCGCCGGGCTGGAGAGCCGCCGATTACAGGATTCCGCCGGCGCCTCTGGCCCGGACCCTGGACGAGGGCGACAGGATCGACCTCGGCGATCGGCAGTTCCGCGTCCTGCATCTGCCCGGCCACTCTCCGGATTCGATCGCGCTGTTCGACGAGGCAGACGGCCTGTTCTTCGCCGGCGACGCCATCTACGACGCCATGCTGATCGACGACCTGCCGGATTCGGATCGTGCCGCCTACCGCCGCACGATGCAGCGGCTGCTCGACCTGCCGATCCGGATCGGCCATGGCGGTCATGGACCGAGCTTCGACGGCAGGCGGATGCGCGAGATCGCCACCACCTATCTCAGCCGGACCGACGGGACAGGCGAATAGGAGGCCTCGGCTGAGGCGGCGCAAATCTGAAGCGATTTGTCTTGCGCAGCTATTTTGTTCTTGCTTTGTGCCGGCAGCTATGCTACTAATATCGGTATGGTGCTGATTCGCCCCAACCGACCCGCCCCTCCCGAGGCGGGTTTTGTATTTTCGGGTTTCGGCGCCAACGCCGCGAGGCGGTTGCCGGCTGGAAATTAAATCTTCGTAATATTATCTGGAAACCATAATCGGCGCCCTAGATGCGGGGCTGTCGATCCGGTCGGCTGCCGTGACAGGCGAGACAGGCAAGGCCGACGACCGACGCGCCGATGAATTGTTCCGGTGACGGAACGTCGCCGCGCAAGACCAATCTCTCGCCCGGACAACGGCCATGTCACCAATCCAGACCCTTCGCAGACATCGCGTCGCCGCTCTGCTGGGCGCCGCGCTGATCGTCAGCCCCTTCGCCCTGTCCTTCGCTCCCAGGCTGAATGATGTCCTGGCGGCAACAGTGACCCCACCTGTCACCGGCATGACGGCGCCCCGCGGCTCGTTCGCTCCGGTCGTGGCGGCCGACAAACCGGCAGTGGTGACGATCACCACCCTCATGAAATCGGCGCAGTCGGACACCACGAGCGAGGCCTCCCCATTCGGTGGCAACGAGTTCGGTGGCAACTCGCCTTTCGACGACTATTTCCGCCGTTTCTTCGGTGACCAGGGACTGCCCGCCCCCAAGACACCGCCGGAACAGGCGCCGCGCACCGAGGCCCTCGGCTCAGGCTTCATCGTCGGTGCCGACGGCATGATCGTCACCAACAATCACGTCGTCGACGGCGCCCAGTCGGTCAAGGTGATGCTCGACGACGGCACCGAGCTTCCCGCCAAATTGATCGGCCATGACACGAAGAACGACCTTGCCGTGCTCAAGGTCAACGCCGGCAAGCCCTTGCCGACCGTCAAATGGGGCGATTCGGACAAGCTCATGCCGGGCGACCAGGTGCTCGCCTTCGGCAATCCTTTCGGCCTTGGCACCACGGTCACCGCCGGCATTGTCTCGGCGCGCGGCCGCGATCTGCACAGCGGCCCGTTTGACGACTTCATCCAGATCGACGCACCGATCAACCGGGGCAATTCCGGCGGCCCGCTGACGGATGTGTACGGCGATGTCGTCGGCATCAACACCGCGATCTTTTCGCCGAATGGCGGCAGCGTCGGCGTCGGCTTCGCCATCCCCTCGGACCAGGCGCAAAAGGTCGTCGCCAAGCTGATGAAGGGCGGCTCCATCCAGTACGGCTATCTCGGCGTCCAGATCCAGCCGGTGACGCCTGATGTGGCGAGCGCCATCGGCCTCGATCACCCTACCGGCGTGCTGGTCGCGCAGGTCAGCGACGGATCGCCGGCCGCCAAGGCCGGCATCGAGACCGGCGATGTCATTACCAGCTTCGCCGGCCAGGACATAAAGGATCCGAGGGATCTGTCGCGCGCCGTCGCTGACGTTGCGCCTGGCACGAGGGAAGCCCTCAATGTCTGGCGCAAGGGGAAAAGCCTGCAGATCTCCGTCGAGATCGGGCGCAACGAAGACGACACGGCGACGGGATCGGTGACCGGCGATTCAGGTCAGCCGTCGACGGGGCAGGGCCTTCGCGCACCGGCGCTCGGTCTCGGCCTGATGGACGTCACTCCTGATGTGCGCCAGGCAATGAACCTGCCAGAAAACCAGCACGGCGCACTGGTCGAGCGCGTCGACCCGAACAAGGCGGCGTCGGCTTCCGGCATCCAGCCCGGCGACATCATCGTCGGCGTCGACCAGACTCCGGTGAGGAGCGCCAGGCAGGCAAATCAGGCGATTGTGCAGGCCGCCAAATCCGGCAAGAAATCGGTGCTGCTGCTTGTCGAGCGCGGCGACGCCCAGATGTTCGTCGCCGTCCCCTTCGCCAGCGGCTGAAGCGGGCGCCGCGCTGCCAAGATCGATGTAGAGCATTGCCGCTGGGCCGGAGCCAAGATTTCGGTTGCCCGCGCTCGCGTCTTCGAGAAAACTGACAAAGGTCGATTGGACCTTGCGCAAACGGATATTCTCGATGGTTACCCGAGGTTTCTCTTCCGGACGAAAGCCGCCGACGGATACGGATGCACGTATCCCGCCGGGGCAATATCTCGAGCAAGGTTTCCCGGTCCTGTCGGCCGGCCCGACGCCGCATGTCCGCACCGAGGATTGGTCGTTCACGCTTAAGCACGGGCCGCGGCCGATCAAGAAGTGGAACTGGGCCGAGTTCAACGCGCTGCCCTTGACCAAGATGACGCGCGACATCCATTGCGTCACCGCATGGACCAAGTTCGACACGGCGTGGCAGGGCGTGCTCGTCGACGACATCCTTGCCGACGCCGGCATCGAGCCGCCCTCCGCCTTCACGCTGGCGCTGGGTTTCGACGGCTATTCCACCAACGTGCCGACGAAGGATATCACCGGCGGCAAGGCGATGGTGGCACTGCTTTATGAAGGCAAGCCGATCACTCCCGACCATGGCGGCCCGGCCCGGCTGCTCGTTCCGCATCTCTATTTCTGGAAATCGGCCAAATGGCTGAACGGGCTGCAGTTCACAGAGCGTGACGAGCCGGGTTTCTGGGAGTTGCGAGGCTATCATATCTATGGCGATCCGTGGCGCGAGCAGCGCTACACGAACGATCCATGAGCGACGGCCCGGCGGCGCAGTCGCCCTGGCAGACGGTCACCATCACCCGCATCCAAAAGCGCACGCCGCGCGTCACCAGCTTTTTCCTGCAGCCGTTGCGGCCCTTCGTCTACCGCGCCGGACAGCATGTCGATGTCAGGCTGACGGCGCCGGACGGCTATCAGGCGCGCCGCTCCTACTCCATCGCCTCGGCGCCGGAAGCCGGCGAGACCATCGAGCTGGCGATTGAAAAACTCGAGGACGGCGAGGTCTCGCCGTTCTTTCACGAGATCGCGGCGGTGGGCGACGAGGTCGAGTTGCGCGGGCCGCTCGGCGGCCATTTCGTCTGGTCCGACGGCGATGGCGGACCGCTCCTGCTCGTCGGCGGTGGGTCGGGCGTGGTGCCACTGATGTCGATGGTCCGTCACCGGGCGATGCGGGGATCGCTGGTCGCCGCCGCCTTGGTGTTTTCGGCGCGGGTCTGGGACGAGGTGATCTTTCGCGACGAGTTGATCGACCTCGCCGAGCGCCGGGATGGCTTCGACCTGGTGTTGACGCTGACGCGCGAGCCGGCCCGCCGTCCGGCAGATCATGCGCGGCGGGTCGACGCCGCGATGATGGTGCAAGCCATGACGAGGCTGCCCGCGCCGCCGAAGCTCGCCTTTGTCTGCGGCTCGAACGCATTCGTGACGGCCGCCGCCGAGGCACTGATCGATGCCGGGGTGCCTGCGGCACTCATCCGCACCGAACGCTACGGGGTCTGACCTGGTTCTTGCGCGGTTGCTGCCTTCGCCGGCCGGCATAAGCGGGCCGAAAACCGGCAGAACGGTGAGGCCGCGTTTGGCCGAAATGGTTAACGATTCGACAAAGAACCTCGGCCGCGACTTTTATCGGTTTAAAAAATCGAACCGAACGGTTCGTTTCTGTTGACAATGCGTGCAGGACGCTGTGAACGCTGCCTCCCCAAGTCACCTTGCAGCCAGACCGATACTATGGGCTATCTACTTGATATTTAGCAATAAAATTGTGGCTAAGGGAATCTCTGGCGCAATTTCAAGGTGTAGATTCTTGGTCCACACCAAACAACTTCGTGATTGGAAACTGGCCATCGCCTTTCCCACATCGGGGCTGTCCGAACGACGCGAATTCCTCCCAAGACACGCCGCTGGACGGACGGAAAAACTGAGATACTGGAGTACTAAAAAATGAAAAAGATCGCTCTTGCCGCCGTCGCCGTTTTGGCCATCACCGGCAGCGCCTTCTCTGGCAGCGACAACTTTGGTTCCAAGGGTGCGAACCAGCCTGCCGCTTCGGTCGACAGCTCGTATACGGCTTCCATTCAGAAGCCGGCTCATGCTGACCAGCAGCCTGTCCAGGGCGCCGACCGTAACCTCTTCGGCAACAACTAACAGCCGATCCCAGCATCAGGGCGGCGGGCATATCCGCCGTCCGGGGATCTGAAAAATTCAGGAGTATTAAGATGAAAAAGATCGTTCTTGCTGCCGCCGCCGTTTTGGCCATCACCGGCAGCGCCTTCGCCGGCAGCGACAACTTTGGTTCCAACGGAGCCAACCCGCCTGCTGTCTCGGTCGACAGCTCCTACACGGCTTCCGTCAAGACGTCGAACCAGGCTGAAAAGCAGCCGGTTGTCCAGGGCGCCGACCGTAACCTCTTCGGCAACAACTAACAGCCGATCCCACCATCAAGGCGGCGGCATGCCCGCCGCTTGATTTCGAAAATCCAGGAGACCCAAAATGAAAAAGATTGTTCTTACTGCCGCCGCGCTCTTGATTGCCGCCGGCAGCGCTTATGCCCGCAACGACAATGTTGGCGGGACCGACATCAACAAGCAGTCGACCGTCAACGTCGACAAGACGCAGACGTATTCGGTGCGGGACAGCAACTCGCCGATCTACAAGCTGCTGAATTCCTCTGGCGATGTGCCCAAGTCCGCGCCTCAGGGCGCCGACCGCAACCTCTTCGGCAACAACTAGAGCAATTCCAGGAAAAGTGTGAAACGGTTTTCCCGGGAAAAGCGTGTAGCGCTTTCCCTTGGGAATTGCGTCAAAACAAAGAGATAGAGCGGTTCGGCGTTCCGTGAAACGATGAACCGCTCTATCGGCCGAACTGGAATTCCAGACAAGAGCGGGGGGGCAATCCCGCCGCGCTTGTCTGTTGGAGGGGGGGAGAACGCCGGGGTTCACGCCGCGGTGTGTGTGCTTGAGTGGGCGGGGTAAGGCGCCCGTCAGCGGCGG